>CAMAGG010000001.1 GCA_945833805.1 uncultured Clostridia bacterium
TTGCATCAGACAAAGGTTCTCCCTCGTCTATTTCTGCGCAAACTGCCTCGCAGACGGTTTTCAGCGTCCTGTCGTCGATATCGGTGCAGAGCAACTCCAGCCCGTCAGAAATCCTCATGCCTGAGCCAAGGATCATAGCAAGCTGTTCGCAAAGGAACTCCACCTGAGCATAGGTTAGCTTTTTCGTTCTCATCAGATCTCCTCCAACTTAACGTGTCAGTAATAATACAGCGCGGAGTAGTTCCCGCTGTCAGAAATATATTGAGCGATCTTCTCCTTGTCGGAGGAGCCCGCATAGAATGTCGAATCCATAATATTGTAGCCATGCTTTGACAGCAGCAGCTCCGGCGTTATCCAACCGGTTTCATCGGTGTATACCTCGTTCCACGCGTGATAAATATTTTCAGCCGCATAGCCTACCACCAGCCGAGTCGGAATGTCCTGCGAGCGGGTCATTGCCGCCAGCAGCGAGGAATAGTCATAGCATATCCCGGATTTCTTTTTCAGCACCTGATCCGGGTCAGGGACATATCCGCTCTGCACCGTTGCCGCAAGCTGCTTGTCGTAGGTCACATTGTCGGTGATCCACTGGAATATAGCCGCCAGCTTTTCAATGGTATCGGTCTTTCCGGTGCAGATCTCCGCCGCCTTTTTCACCGCCGCCGACTCCGAGCTGAAATCCACATATTTGTTCGGATACAGAAACGGTGTTGTTTCACCGCTTATTTTCGCGGTAAATTCGATTTCCAGCGACTTTGAATAGCTGTTGCCCTCGGTCTGCTCATAGAGCTGCGCCTTATAGACGCCGCTGCCGCAGGACAGCGGGAAATATTCCGTTGTGCCCCCGCCGGAAACATCGTGATCATACACCTTGTCGCCGTATGTCAGCCGCAGCTTTACCATTTTCCCGGTGCCATTCCAGCGCACCGATATATATCCTTCGGAAACGTTGCTATAATCCAGCACTGCCTTGTCATTGGAAGCAACGTCAGTCCCCGGCGAAAGCGGCACACGCACCTCCGGAATGACTATGTTCACCGGCTCCGGCGGCGCAGTAGTTGCGACTGTTGTTGCAGAAGAGCTCTCCGATGTCACCTGAACCGCAGATGAGTTCCCCGGATACTCCCCGCCGCTGTTCTCGCTGTCTGAGGACACGCCGCTCTGAGAGGTATCGCTTTCCGAAATATCCGGGCTGTCCGACGCTTCCGAGCTTTCTTCCGGCTGACTGTCCTGACTTTTGCCGCTGCTCTCGTCAGGCTTTTGAGGTTTGCTGTCCGGCTCAACGCTCTCATGTACATTCGACGGGATATCTTCAGAGGAGTCAACTGAGCTTACCTCTGATGAAGAATGTACAGACTGCGTATCATTCGCCGGCGTTCCCGACGGTTTCTCCTGAACGGCGCAGCCGGTGATAAGCGCCAGAGCTAATACTGCCGCCCAGTATCTGATGATCATACGCTTATCCACACAGCCCGCCCCCTTTAAAATCTTATCTCTTTATCATCTGCTCAACCGCAGATTTCTCAGCAGCATATAATTGTCATCGACCGTGCTGAAAACCCTCCTGCTGCTGCCCGAAAGGATCTCGTTGATGTATTCCCCGGTCTGACGGTAAAATTCGTCCTCATAATGCACGATATGAGCGCCGCCCAGCGGAAAGCTGTCCGAGGAATAGAAATGCTTGGAGATGTCGATAACATAACACCCGGTGACGCTCGCAAAACGCTCCTCACACAGGGAAATGAACTTCTTCTTTATCTCAAACATACCGTCGTCCTCCAGCGGCTCCAGCCGGTAGTCGAGATCAATATACATATTTTTTGGCTCTGTCTTGATGAGGATTATATGCTCGCCGTACTTTTCCGATATCATTTCCGCAAATCTTGTCATGGTTTCAAAGCAGTATTTCATATCCCGCTTCTCAAACAGATAGCATTCGGTGCATTCCTTCCGGATAGACTTATAGAAATCCGTCCGGCAGATAAAATCGTCTATCTCAAACAACGCGCCGCGATACTCCGCCATGCGGCTGATAAGATCGTAAAAATCCAGCAGTATCCACCTTGAGTCGCTGCCCTTTATATCCGCGTCACCGCTTCTCATGAACGAATCCCGCATCGTTCTGCGCCGCCACTTATTCCCGCAGAATGCCTCCGCACCCTCCGGGAATTCCGCCTCCACCGGCGGCTCAAAGGCGAGTATCGGCGACTGCTTGAAGATATATGTACCAATATAAGCGTCATTGCTGCGATTCGCAGACTCTCTTGAAACGCAGCTCCCCCAGATGTCCAGAGTCATTCTGTTGAGTGCAGTGATATACCGCTTCATCTGAGACTTTCCGCGAAGCAGGAACGCAAGCTCCGCGCTGTCCTCGTTCACCGAAGCGCCGATCTCGATAGACAGCAGTCTGACCATTTTTCTGACAATGTTGTAATGTCCCCGGAACGCCGGAGCAAAGAAATCATACGACCTGTCAATATGTCCGTTCAGCAGCGCATGAATTATGTCCGCCGCCTGAATTATCTCCTCCGCGCCGCTGTCCCCGGCGAAGAAATCCCTGACGAAGGTCAGCTCAGACTTCCCCGCGCGTTTCAGCCTCAGCAGCCGCTCGCTGTTCCGCGCCGCAAATTCTGCCGAGGTATAGGCTATGATCTGGTCGGCTGCGCAGTCCATATCCAGCAGCCAGCTCTGGTAAGCCCTTGCGGTCATGTTGGCGTAGTATTTCATCACCCGCTCGAACCAGATACGATCGTCGGGCATAGAAATGTAAGTCCTGCCGCTGCCGGAGGTCAGCTTTTCAGCCGCACGATACGCGTCAATGTAATATGCGTCCTCAAAGCCCGCCGCAGACGGACGCCCGGCGGAATCCTTTACAAAATAATGCCCGGACAGATCAACTATCAGCGGCTTCACCAGAGAAATGAAATATTCCTCCATAGCCTTAATAAGCTTGTTCACACTGTTCAGCGGCTGACAGTTTCTCAGCTCCCTGTCCTTTACGACCCGGCTGCCGAACTGATACCGGAACAGGATAATGCGTTCCGGCGGCATGACAGACAGAAGCTGCTCCGCGTAGCTTCTGATCACCGGCTTCCACACCGATTCGCCAAAGGGCGGATTGATCTTTGTGAATTTCTCCTTGTTGTTCTTGTAAAAATCAGATCTCTTGAAGGTCTTTGACCCGGTGAAGAAGCAGGGCGCTTCCCCGATCTCTCCCTCCAGCTTATAGCACGCGACAGAAGCCGCCGCAAAGAAATCCACCGCGCAGTAATCCGGCGCGGATCCCGCCACCGCCGCCGCTATGTCCTTTTCAACATCCAGTCTGAGCCGTTCGTCCTCGATACCCTCAGCGGATATCTTTTTGGAGCAGCCGAGGGAGATCTGCGACAGCAGCAGCGCAGTGCGGTCTGTCCTGAATCCTCTGCCGGAGCTGAATATCCTGTTCAGCAGCACCGACCCGCTGAGAAACACCTTCGGACGATAGAAGAAATGGCTTATCCCCTCGCCGAGAACTGACTTTGTGCGCTCAAAGGACGCGCAGCTTTCCTCGCTGTACGGCGGGAATACCCTGACGATCTCTCCTCCCCATTCTCTGTCCTCAGTCATGCAGGGGATATAGGATACCCTCGTTTCAATACCGCTGCCAGTCCTACGCAGTTCCGCACGAAGAATAACCCCGTCGCGGTTGCCGTCCATTTCCGACATTGTGGTAAGAAAATTGCCGAGGGAATAGGCACAGGGAACTCTCCTGCCGTCAGCGGATCTGATATATCCGAACCTCTGAACCATGTGAGGGTGCGAGCCGATGATTATATCCGCCCCAGCGTCCGCCATAAACTGAGCCTCCTGAACCTGAGATCTTCTCACCCGTGAGGAATTCATGCAGCCCCAGTGCTGGAACGCAGCGATATATTCAGCGCCCATGCTTTTCGCGCTGTTTACAAGCTCTGTAAAATACTCCCGGCTGTATGTTCCCGCAGGATTTACGCAAACGGTATCATTGTCCCCGGAAAGGCTGCCCTCGGTTTTGTTTGATATCATAGTGCAGGCGATCACCGCGATCTTCATGCCCTTTACGTCCATGATCACCGGATTATCGCCAAACGTGCCGACATTTCTCATGCCGCAGCGCCGTATTTCAGAAACAGTAGCTTTAAGCCCCTCTGCACCGCCGTCGCAGTTGTGGTTGTTCGCAGTTATCAGCGCGTCAAATCCCGCATAAGCCGCCGCCGAAACAAAGCTTGACGGTGAATTGCAGTTGGGAGAGCCTCCGGCAAGCCGCAGCTGCTCATGCTCATAGGGCGCGCCGTCAAAGCAGATAGTTTCCAGCACACCCGCGGCAAGATCCGCCCCGGACAGGATATCCCTTACCTGCCTGAATGTTTCATGAAAATCATAAAAATGCTGCGCCGCCGCCCGCTGATGTTTTACCGCGCACATCAGGTCGCCGGTGAACATCAGCACTGCTTTTTCCTCGCAGCAGGGCAGGCTTCTTTCCACCTCAACACGGGAAATAAAGCGCTGATCTCCGGAGGTAATGGTTATCGCAGCGGAGCCTTTCGACCGGGCAGTTACCATTCCCTTATCGTCTACCGTCGCAACAGCGGTGTTGTCTGATGAAAAAGCCGCCTTCGGTACTTCATTGGCAAGCTCCCAGACAAGCTGCTCTGTTTCCCCGCATTTAAGACACAGCGTATTCTGCGCCTTTAGCTTCATGGAGATAGGCACAAACGACAGCTTTTCCGTCCGCTCTCCGAGTATTTCCTTTCCGTCCTTGCTGCGGAAGGCGCAAACCTGAGCCAGATACTCCTCGCCATTTCTGAAGCCGAGAATGCCCTTTGAGCAATTCTGTGCATACCGCGTTTTTATGACATTTTCCGGCTCTTCCGCCCGGTAAAAAAAGATACGATAGCCCTCCGCGCCGCTGACAGCATTCCATTTGAGAGAAGCGCAGCCGTCCTTTCCCGTAACTGTAAATTCCTTCGGAGCTTTAAGTACCTCTGTCATCTGCCATAACCTCTCAGTCTGCCTTTATGAAGGATTTTCTCAGCGAATCCAGCCTGCCGTAATTTCTGTAAAAAGAATAATAAGCGCCGCAGAAATGCTGGATATCGTCAATCCTTATCCTGTAACCGTCATGCCGCACAAAGAAAGCTCCCAGAGCGACATTCGGGTATTTGAAGTACATTACATATTCCGGATAACCATAGCCGTTGAGCATATACTCTGCCCTGTGGAAAATAGTTTCAACAAACCTCTCCGTCCGGAATTCCTCCATATACGAGCAGGAAATCCCCTGTTCCCTGATTCGTAAGAAAAGCTCGAACGTCACGCACAGCAGTTCAAGATAAGTGTGATATGTAGTGTCCTGATTAAAAATCCTATCCAGATTTACATTTGCGTTTTTCAGTCCGAAGCTGAGGTATTTGTCCTCCGGGAGATACTTCGTAAGCTCGTTCATCGCGTAAGCTATCCAGTGGTCGCGGTATTTCTCATACCCCTCCCGGATAAATCTGTCCGCCGCCATAGCCGCTGCGTCAAGCCACTTCTGGTCTTTTGTAAGTCCATACAGCCGACACAGCGCAAATGTCGCTTCTCCGTCATAATATACCGTGCGGAATTTGTCCTTCGGCGACAGATTGGGGTAATTCAGCACATGGAAATAGCTTCCGTCCCGCTTGTCAAACAGCTCCATTATGCCGTTTCCAAGCTCCCGGCAGAGCTTTATATATCTGTCAGAGCCGGTGGCGTCCATGTACTCCGTCAGCATAATTACCGCCAGTGCGTTTCCACCAAGCTTGACCTCGTTCAGTACCTTGTCCGCAAGGAAAACGGTGTTGTCCTGCCCCGCCCTGTCCGGGTATTTCTTGAAGGTATCCGCCACCATAAACCCGACAGCCTTGTTTATCTGGTTGAGGGTGAATTTATCCCCGGTAATGCGGTAAGCGCAGATAAGGCTCCATATTGAGGAAGCGTGACGCTGAATGTTATATCCGGGGATCTCCTTGTGGAATATCGGGTAATAGCCGTAGTCGAACTTTCCGTTGAGCGCGACCTGCATCGAAAGGTACTCTGAAGATGTGGAAATGACCTCCAGAGCAAGCTTGTCGTCCATTCCGGAGATCACCCTGCGCCCGAAAATGTTCCTGTCCGCTTCTCCGCTGCCGTAAAGCGTGAAAACCGCATTGTTATCGTCGCAGAAACGGCTCTCGCAGTCAAACAGTACGACATTCTCCGGGAACTCTGTCAGAGAATTCAGCCCGCACCGGGCAAGGTATTTGTTCACACGGTTCAATTCGATCTGATGCTGCTTGTATGTAATGATCCGGTTTCCGTTGATCTCGGCTTCTATGAGCGCAGTGTGTAGCTTCCCATCAAAGGAAATTCCCCGCCGGAAAAACTCATTGCGGCTGTTCGCGACCATATCCATTAGCTGCGCGAATGGCACCTGTTCAAAATTTGCGGTGATATCCACCTTTACCCATACCGGGATCAGTTCATGCCGCTGAACATACCTAATTGCGGTGGCGCAGGCGCTCTCCCAAGCCGTTTCTGGAGTATCGCCGGCACCACGCAGCACCACTGCGCGTTCGGTGGTATTGCACACCGAAACAAACGCGGCATAGCCAAATCCGGACTTCCCATCTGCTGCGACAAAGAAATCCCGGTAGCTGTCCCGCAGCAGCTTCAGCTTTTCGTTCAGTCTGTTGGAAAAATCAGCCATAGCGACCTCCCCCGGCAGCAAGCCAAAATCATTGATCTTTGCTTACATTATAGCATATTTTGCCGTACTTGTAAAGGGCGGGACTATATCAGATATCAATAATATCCTCGTCCTTGCCTTCACCCTTGACCTGCTTTACCAGCTTCTCAGCGGATCTCACACCGATGATGACTGCCGCCAATATCGCCGCGCTGGAAATAAGCCTGAGTATTTCCTTTGCCAACATTCACACCTCCGCTTGCACATTCTGTCCGGAACATTTCATTGAGTATTGATTTGCATTCTTTATCAGTACTATATCGCCTTTTCCGATCTGTTCCTTTGAAATCCCCCGAAGTCCCAATCCGATATGCTCTGTCCTGTATGCGCAGCCGTTAGGCTTACGTTCCTTTGTATGAACATCAATTGTCGTGATAACTGTTTCAAGGTCACTGCCGCTTGCTTTTACTATTGCGGCTTCTCCCTCCCTGCACATTCCGGACAACACCGTACCAGTAACCACGGTTCCAACTCCCATAATAGTATACACGTCGTCAATGAGCATTTCAAAGTTCTGTGTTAAACATTCCCCGACATTGATACTGCTAATATATTCTATTTCACGTTCCTTTTTTCCTTTTCCCCAAAAAACCATGCAGCTATCCTCCGTTTATTCCTATATATTTTTCCACCAGAAAATCACAATCCGTTCCACAAAAACATATCCAGATCCACCGTTCCGTCCTCGGAAACCTCTATCCCCTCAGCCCGGAGCAGTTCCGCCTGTCGCTCCTCGCCCCCGAAAGCAAACGCCGGAGCAACTCTTCCGAACCGATTTACCACCCGATAGCAGGGTATCCCCTCCGGGTCTGGATTTGCATGGAGCGCGTAGCCCACAGCCCTCGCCCACCGGGGATTTCCCGCGATCATAGCCACCTGTCCGTAGGTCGCCACCTTGCCATAGGGAATTCTCCTCACCACATCGTAGATACGTTCAAATACAGATTTCTCCATAGTCCCTCCGGGTACAGAAAACGGCAGACATACGCTGCCTGCCGTTATGATTAGGGAGACGCTGATTAAAACAAAATCGCCCCGTTCAAACGCGCATACTCACGCGGCTGATTTTGTTACGCTTCGCTTTAATCAGCTTATCCTTAGTTCTTTGCTGTTTTTTTAGCAGCCTTTTTTGTGGACTTGCCCTTGTCATGCTCGATAACCGGCTCGCCTGTACCGTTTACGCAGTCAGCGGTTATTGTTATCCTGCTGATAGTTTCATCGCTGGGGGCGGTGAACATGATGTCACGCAGCGTATGCTCAACGATAGAACGCAGACCTCTCGCGCCGGTTTTGCGCTCGATCGACTTCTTTGCGATAGCCTGAAGCGCCTCCGTCTGGAATTCAAGATCGATACCGTCCGCATTGAACAGGTACTTATACTGCTTGATAAGCGCGTTCTTCGGCTCATCCAGAATTCTCACCAGCGCGTCCTCGTCCAGTGCGTCAAGCACAGTGACCACCGGAAGTCTGCCGATAAGCTCCGGAATGATACCGAACTTCACCAGATCCTCCTGACTTACCTTGTGGAGGATTTTGTAGCTCTCCTTTTCTTTCTTGGAAGCTACCTCAGCCCCGAAGCCCATTGCCGAACTTGAAACTCTGGAAGCGATCATCTTCTCAAGACCCTCGAAAGCGCCGCCGCAGATAAACAGTATGTTCTTGGTATTGATCTGTATGAATTCCTGATGCGGGTGCTTTCTTCCGCCCTGCGGAGGTACGTTGGAAACTGTGCCCTCCACGATCTTCAGCAGCGCCTGCTGAACGCCCTCGCCGCTTACGTCACGGGTGATCGAGGTGTTCTCGCTGCGGCGGGAGATCTTGTCGATCTCGTCGATGTAGATAATTCCGCGCTCCGCAGCCTCAATGTCATAATCCGCCGCCTGAATGAGTCTCAGAAGCACATTCTCAACGTCCTCGCCGACATAGCCCGCCTGAGTGAGCGTGGTCGCGTCCGCAATTGCAAACGGCACGTTAAGCAGCTTTGCAAGCGTCTGTGCAAGCATTGTTTTTCCGACGCCGGTCGGGCCTAACAGAAGCACATTGCTCTTCTGAAGCTCCACCTCGTCGTCAGCCTCCTCGTCATTGAGGAATGTTCTCTTGTAGTGATTATACACGGACACGCTGAGGATCTTTTTAGCCTCCTCCTGTCCGATAATATACTGGTCAAGATATTCTTTTATCTCCTCCGGCTTCATCAGCTCGCTGCCGTTAGAAATAAAGCCGCCGGACTGCTTTCCGGCAGGTGCAGTCATGTAACCCGCCCCGGGTTTAATGTCCCCGCTTTCCACCAGCAGATTATACGAAGCCAGCACGCACTCGTTGCAAATAACGGAGTTCTCGCCCTTTCCTCCATACAGGATACGGCGAACTTTGTCCTCGCTCTTTCCGCAAAAGGAGCAAACCATCATAATCTCGTGTTCCTCTCATAAAGAAGCGCACGGAAAGCCTTACGCTCTCCGGCGCCAACATATTACTTAATGTCGTTTCTGCTGCTGTAAACCTTGTCGATCAGACCGTATTCCAGAGCCTCCTGAGCTGACATGAAGTTGTCGCGCTCGGTATCGCGGCAGATAGTTTCGTAATCCTTGCCGGTATTATCGCTCAGAATGCGGTTCAGACGCTCCTTTGTCCTCTGGAGGTAGTTGGAGTGGATCATGATATCCGTTACCTGACCGGAAAGACCGTTGCCGGAAATGAGCGGCTGATGGATCATGATCTCGCTGTTTGGCAGAGCAATTCTCTTGCCCTTTGCTCCGGAAGAAAGCAGAAATGCGCCCATAGAAGCAGCCATACCGGTGCAGATAGTGGAAACATCGCACTTGATGTACTGCATTGTGTCATAGATAGCCATGCCGTCAGATACAGAACCGCCCGGGCTGTTGATATAAAGGTAAATATCTTTATCCGGATCCTGACCCTCCAGATAAAGCAGCTCAGCAACTACAACACTCGCGGTTGCGGAGTTCACCTGATCATGAAGGAGAATTATTCTGTCATTGAGCAGTCTGGAGAAAATATCATAGGAACGCTCTCCGTGGTTGCTCTGCTCTACTACATAAGGAATATACGCCATATTGCTCCTTTCCCCGCTGATGCGGCTGCCATGAATATGGTATTTCTGTGGATTTATGGATACATTTGCTGCCCCCGAATTACTCAGGGACAGCAGGACGCGGTCTTATTCAGTGACTTCCTCGATCTTTGCAGATTCGCGAACGAGGTCAAGAGCCTTCTCGATCTTGAGGTCGTTCTTGATTGCGTCAGCGGGAATAGCAGACTTTACCTTCTCGATATCCATCTTGTACTGCTCAGCCATATCGGAATATTCCTTCTCAGCGTCGTCGTCTGTAACCTGAATATCCTCGATCGCTGCGATCTTCTCAAGAGCCAGACGGAGATCTACCTGACGCTTAGCTACCTCTGTGAAGTTAGCTCTGAACTGATCCATTGTAATGCCAGTGTACTTGAGGTAATCCTCAATGCTGATCCTGTTTCTTGAGCTCCACTCCCGTGCAATGTCGTCAACACGGCGCTGGTACATAACCTGCGGAACCTCTGCGGTCATCTTGGTCAGCAGTGCGTCAACCAGAGCGTTGTCAAGGTTGGTGTCAGCCTCGTCAGCTGCGTTCTTCTCAAGACGAGCCTTGATGTCTGCCTTGTATTCGTCAAGGGTATCAAACTCACTTACGTCCTTAACGAAATCGTCGTCAAGCTCCGGAAGCTCCTTAGCCTTGATCTCGTGCAGCTTGCACTTGAATACAGCAGGCTTGCCCTTGAGGTTTTCAGCCTGATAGTTCTCCGGGAATGTAACGTTTACGTCGAACTCCTCGCCGATGTTCTTGCCGACTACCTGATCCTCAAAGCCGGGGATAAAGGAGCCGCTGCCAAGCTCAAGCGGGAACTTCTCGCCCTTGCCGCCCTCGAAAGCAACTCCGTCAAGGAAGCCCTCAAAGTCGATAACTGCGGTGTCGCCCAGAACGGTAGCTCTGTCCTCAACGGAAATGCTTCTTGCGTTTCTGTTGCGAACCTTCTCGATCTCAGCGTCAACTGCCGCGTCATCAACAGTCTTGGTTGTTTTCTTAACTTCTAATCCCTTGTAGTCAGAAATTTCTACGACAGGCTTCGTGATAATGTCTGCCTTGAACTTAACACCGGTATCCTTGTTTACTTCAACGACCTCTGTGTTATCAACGTCAACTACCTCAAGACCGGTCTTTTCAACAACGGCTGCAATGTTCTGATTGTACAGGCTGTTTACTGCGTCCTCATAGAAAACGCCGGCGCCGTAATGAGTTTCGATGACCTTGCGGGGAGCCTTGCCCTTGCGGAAGCCGGGAACGGTGATGTTCTTCTTTCTCTTGTTGTAAGCGGCAGAAATAGCGTTTTCAAACTCCTCTGCGCTGAAAGTGAACTCGATAGCATAGGTATTAGTCGCTGTGTTGTTCTGGGAAATGATCTCCATGATATTTATTTTCCTTCCTTGTCCGTTAGGACTTATTTTCATACCCGCAATTAAACGGGATTAATTAGTACCGGGTCAAAGCCCACACCGTCCGCAGAAACCAGACGGTAGTCTATTCCGTTTCTGACACCGTTGAGCGCGCCCTTTATGCTCGCACCGTGAAGATGCGCATAATAGCACCGCTTAACGCCGTAACGCTGAAGGACGTCAGTCAGATAAACGTTTTCCTCCGCACGGTAGATCGGCGGATAATGTATAAATGCAACAAGCTCGCCTCCGAGCTTTACGCCCTCTTTAAGAGAAGCCTCCAGCCGTCCTGCTTCACGCAGCAGCACCTTCATATCAGGCGCTTCGCCGTTCTCTCTTATCCAGCCGCGGGTACCGCAGACCGAGATACCCTCACAAAGATAAGCGTTGTTGAACAGAAAGCGTATCGAGCTAAATCCGTTGGACTCCACAAAAGCGTTGATCTTGTTCATAGTTGACCACCACAGGTCGTGGTTGCCTTTAATGAAGATCTTACTGCCCCGCAGCCCTGAGTGAATGAACTCCAGATCCTTGTAGCTTTCCTCAAGCTTCAGCGCCCATGAATGGTCGCCCAGCAGCACCACTGTATCGTCGTCGGTGATCTTGCTGTTCCAGTTTGATTGCAGCCGTTCAAGGTATTTGCTCCACCCCGAGAAAATATCCATCGGCTTGTCGCAGCCCAGTGAAAGATGAAGGTCGCCTATTGTGTAAAGCAATGTCAGCCTCCCTGCGTTTATCAGGAATTAAGGAACTTGCACACTACCTCCGGCATCTTCTGCTTTTCAACAGTGCCGGTGAAGCGGATCGCCTTGTCCTTTGTCGCAGCCAGAGGAGCAGGCATCTTTGTGCCGGTCTTTACTTCAAGCTCGGCAATATTCTGCCACTCATCGCCTGAAACTGTGCC
Organism: uncultured Clostridia bacterium; assembly: GCA_945833805.1. GTDB lineage: Bacteria > Bacillota > Clostridia > Oscillospirales > Ruminococcaceae > CAG-115. Next base: position 12,157 of record CAMAGG010000001.1, read on the forward strand.
TCCGACTGCTTCGTAAACCGCACCGCTGAACTTGTAGGGGTTCGCGGTGGAAGCAATGACTGTCTTGGTCTGGTCGCCGGTAGCCTTCTTGTAATCCTCGTAAACCTTAGCCGCAACAGCGGTGTGTGTATCCAGTAGATAGTTGTAGCTCTCAAAGGTGGACTTGATCTCCGCCTTGGTTTCGTCATCATTGCAGCAGCCAGCCCAGAACAGATCATCGATCTTAGCCTTTACATCAGCGGAGATCTCATATCTGCCCTCGGTCTTGAGCTTGCCGAACCATTCGTTGATAACAGCGTCATTCTCGCCGGACAGGTGGTACAGCAGACGCTCCAGATTAGAGGAGATCAGAATATCCATAGACGGAGAAACCGTTGTATAGAACTTTCTGTTTCTGTCGTAAACGCCGGTGTTGATGAAATCAGTCAGCACGTTGTTGCTGTTGGAAGCGCAGATCAGCTTGTTTACAGGAATACCCATCAGCTTAGCGTAGTAAGCCGCAAGAATATTTCCGAAATTGCCGGTGGGAACAACAATGTTGATCTTCTCGCCGAACTCGATCTCCTTGTTCTTGAGAAGCTCCGCATAAGTAGATACATAGTAAACGATCTGCGGCGCAAGTCTGCCCCAGTTAATGGAGTTTGCGCTGGACAGCAGTATGTTGTTCTTCGCAAGTCTATCCGCGATAGTCTTGTCGGTGAAGATAGCCTTTACGCCGTTCTGGCAGTCGTCAAAGTTGCCCTTGACCGCGCAGACATTGACATTCTTACCCTCCTGAGTGGTCATCTGACGCTTCTGCATCTGGCTTACTCCGTCCTCAGGGTAGAAAACGGAAATGCTCGTGCCGTCAACGTCCTTGAAGCCCTCAAGCGCAGCCTTTCCGGTATCGCCTGAAGTCGCTACCAGAATAGCGATCTGCTTGCCGTCAACAGTTTTCTTTGCAGATGTAGTCAGCAGATACGGCAGGATCTGAAGCGCCATATCCTTGAACGCGCAAGTCGGACCGTGCCACAGCTCCAGAACATAAGTACCGGGAATGAGCTTAGCCAGCTCCGCGATATTGTCTGAATCAAAGTTCTTGTCGTTGTAGGCAGAATTCACGCAGTGACGGATCTCGTCAGGTGTGAAGTCAGTCAGCAGACGGCTGAAAACCTCAAACGCTCTGTCAGCATAGCTCATATCGCACATCGCAAGGATCTCGTCCTTTGACAGCTGAGGAATGCTCTCGGGAACGTACAGACCGCCCTCATCGGAAAGTCCCTTAGTGATAGCGTGTGCGCTCGTCACCTTCAGAGCGGAATTTCTCGTGCTTCTGTAATTCATTTATGTTTCGTCCTTTCGTAAGACTGATTTATGGAATTCAGTTTACTGTATAAATACCGTCGGCGGTGAATGCGTCCTCATAGATTTCTATGCCGACCACTCTCGGAATACTCCCCGTCAACGTTACCTCGGCGATATCGTACCTCGGCTGAAGCCCGGTATCATGCTCGGAAAGCCAGATATCAGCGGTACGGACTATCCTAGCCTGCTTGCGGCGATCAACCGCCTCAAGCCCGGATACCATGCTGTTCCGCTTTCTCGATTTCACCTCGGTAAAAACCACAAAACCGCCGCATTTCGAGATAATGTCTATCTCCCCGCAGCGTCTGCGGTAATTTCTCTCTATGATCTCATGACCTCTCTGCTGAAGCCTGAGGCACACGGCGTCTTCGCCGAGCCTGCCCTTTTCCTGCTTGTCACAGCTATTCATGAGCCGCCTTCTTTTCAAAAAACTTCTTGAAGAAAGACTTTCTGTGTATCTCGCACAGCCCGTACTGCTCCACCGCCGCGTAATGCGCTTTGGTGCCGTACCCCTTGTGCTTGTCGAAGCCGTACTGCGGATATATCTCCGCCATCTGCTTCATATATCTGTCCCTTGCCACCTTTGCAAGTATCGAGGCGGCGGCAATACTCGCGGATCTCGCGTCGCCCTTGATAACATACCGCATTTCGGCATTGATCTCCGGCAGTTGGTTTCCGTCCACAAGCACGATCCCGGCGGGCATTCCAAGCCCGTTATAGGCTCTCTCCATCGCCCGGAAATCCGCCTGTAAGATGTTCAGCGTTTCGATCTCCTCAACGCTCGCCCTTGCAATGCAGTAAGCCCGCGCCTTTGAACAGATCTCGTCAAACAGCAGCTCCCGCTTCTTTTCAGTAAGCTTCTTGCTGTCGTTTATTCCCTCAATGACAGTACCCTCGTCAAGGATAACCGCCGCTGCAAACACATCTCCGGCTAGAGGACCTCGCCCCGCCTCGTCAATGCCGCATACAACGCCGTATTCCTTTCGGATATTGCTGTCAAAGCCGTAAAGATCAGGCTCCGGTTCGTCCATGAGAGTGAGCTGTTCAAACTCCGGGTCTTTCGAGGGTGATCTTGCCAATTCTGCCACCTCTGTATTCGTCAAGCAGCGCGGCGGCCGCCCGCTCGGTGTCCGGTTCTCCGCCGGAAATAAGCATTCCGCGGGATCTCGCGATATCCCTAAGGATATCTTCATCTCCGGTAAGCTTGTACCGCGCGTTCAGCAGCTCCGGATACTGCTCCCGGAGTACCGCCCCCAAAGCCCTTGCAAGCGCTTCGGTGTCCATTACGTCGTCTTTTATCGCCCCAGTGAAAGCCAACCTCTGCGCCGCGATCTGGTCGTCGAATTTCGGCCAGAGTATACCCGGCATATCCAGAAGCTCCACGTCCTTGTCAATGGAAACCCACTGCTTTCCGCGGGTAACTCCCGGTCGGTCGCCCACCTTGGTTTTCTTGGTTTTCGCCATTCTGTTTATGAACGAACTTTTGCCTACATTGGGAATTCCCACAACCATCAGCCGCAGCGCCTTGCCGACCATTCCGCGCTTTTTCCGGCGCTCGATCAGCTCCGCCAACAGCGTCTTGACCTCCGGTAGGAAACGGTTCAGACCCTTTCCGCTCCGGCAGTCGCAGGTGAGAACGCGAATGCCCTTTTTCTCGTAGAACTGCTTCCACGCTCTTGTGGCATTGTCGTCCGCATAATCGCATTTGTTCATAAGAATAATGCGGGGCTTATCCTTCACCAGCTCGTCCAGAATAGGATTTCTGCTGCTTTCTGGAATTCTTGCGTCCGTGATCTCCACCACCGCGTCAACCATTTTGAGGTCAGCCTCGATCAGCCGACGTGTCTTGGTCATGTGACCGGGAAACCACTGGATATTTCCTACATCATTCATAGCAAAGTAAACTTATCGAATGGGAACAGGCGCACAAACGCTCTTCCCATTATTAAATCTGTGTCAACGTCGCCGATATAAAGACTGCGGCTGTCGAGTGACCTATTTCTGTTGTCGCCCATTACGAAAACGCAGTTTTCCGGCACGATATGCTCCTCACCGGAATGTCTGTCCTCCGAAGCAAGCGTAGGAGCAGCGATGTAGTCCTCCTCAAGCAGCTCGAACTCCTGCTCGCCTGCCTTTTTGAGATAAACCTCGCCGTTCTCGAAATCAAACTTGATAGTATCGCCTGCAAGTGCGATAACGCGCTTGATTATCGGCTCTCCGTACTTTCTGGTGTTCTGATTCTGAACCTTATCCGCCTGAAGAACTACGATATCGCCCCTCTGCGGAGTATAGAAGAAGTTTGTGGAAAGCACCCTGTCCTGATCCTGAAGCGTATTCATCATCGATTCGCCGTCAACGGTGATCGACCGGAACACGAACAGATTCAACAGCAGCATTGCAAGAACTGCGTACACAAGGCTTCCAGCCCATTCCAGTGCGCCGGAAAAGGGCTTCTGCGGTTCTTCCTCCTTCTTGCCCTTTTTCTTGGGCTTTTCGGATTCAGAAACAGCGTTTTCCTGTGTTTTCAGTTCTTCCAGATTCTCGTTTTCAGACATTGCACATACTCTTTCTCAATATCCACACTAAGCCCCGCCGAAGCGGAGCATTGCGTGAATGGGGGGATCGGTCTGACCTCAGATCAAACCTTGGACTTAACCTTAGCAGCCTTGCCGACTCTGTCACGGAGATAGTAGAGCTTAGCTCTGCGAACCTTACCGTTTCTTACCAGCTCAACCTTTTCAACTGTCGGTGAGTGCAGCGGGAATACTCTTTCGATGCCTACGCCGTGTGCAACACGTCTTACAGTAAAGGTCTCGTTGATGCCGCCGTGCTTCTTAGCGATAACAGTTCCCTCAAAAACCTGAATACGGAACTTCTCGCCTTCCTTGATTCTTACGTGAACCTTAACGAGATCGCCGACCTCGATCACGGGAGCCTCAGCCTTCATGCTGCTCTGCTCAATGAGTTTTAATGCGTCCATATTTTTCCTCCTGATTTTTCGGATATTCTTGAAACCGACTTATTCGAGCGCAAATGCGCCAGAGCATATACAGGATTCTCACCCAGCCCTGATAACAGCGGACTATCCGTTTTTAATGTTTGGCTTAACGCCGCGCATTAACACACATTATCCTGCACAAGACAGAATAACGGATACTAAATGCTTTAATATTATACCATCTTTTAAGCAAAAAATCAAGAGCTTTTTTGAGATAATTTCATACAAATTCGCCTAAAATCCCAGATTTTTTATGTACAATTCGTTGAAATCCTCATTGACCCGCTCTGAAACGTCCTCCGCGTCCGCGCAAAGCAGTTCAAGCCTGTCCAGAAGATCAGGGTCGGTAAGGCAGGCTATAATCCCCTGCTCTCCGGGACATCTGTTCCAGCCGTACTTCTCAGCAAGCCCCGGCGGGACTGCGCCAAGCTCCGCCATAAGTCCCGCGCCGCGTTCAGAGCCGAAAGCTTCTCCGGAAATAATTGCCCGGCAGGTTCGTCCGCATTCCCGCCCGAAAAGCTCCAGAGCCGCCCGGCAGGCTGCCTTGTCCGACTGAACTGCCCTCACGTCCTGCTGAGAAATGTAATAGTCCTCGCCGATGTAAAACAGATCACGGTCGGTCATAATTCCGTCCCGGTCAATAACTCCGCAGTCCAGCATGAGTTTCACCGCATTTACCGCCGCCGGCGCGGAAATCCCCATGCTGTCACCGTCGCCGATAACGCTGTAACAGATAGTTCCGTCCGGTTCCCGGCTAAGCTCGTCAATAGCGCCGGATTCCAGCGGCATTCCGCTTTCCAGTCCGCAGCCATCAAGCCCGCCCTTCAATGGCATGAACATATATTTAATTCGGTTGTCTGAGAAAGCCGCCGCCCGAAATCCGCCGGTGATATCCGCCGCCAGCACGCTGCCCTCCTGCTGCATTGCCGCCGCCATAACTGCGGCGAAATCCCCGCCCAACGCAGCGCTTATCATCGGCAGGATAACAAGTTCCACGTCCGGCGGCAGAAACAGGTCTGTCGGAGATATCATCTCCTCGATAAGCATTGTGATATCCGCTGGAGCGGCAAAACCAAGCTTTTTCACCGCATTTCCGGGAGTGCCGCTTTCCCTCATCAACCGCATGATAACACCGCCGACGGATGCCACAGCGTTGTCCAGACCTATGGTGATTCCGAACTGAACGCACCGGGCATATCTTCTGTTAAGTGTCATATCATACAGCACTGCGCTGACAGAATGCCTTGTTATGTACACCGCAAGGGAAAGGTCATTACTGCGCTCGCTGCGGTATTTCTCGAAAATGGTGCGTTCATTTACCATAGTTCCTCCGTATAAACGTCCTCCGGCGAAATCTATTTTTGACGATAAATTACACTTTATTATTCTAAGGAGACGCTGATTAAAACAAAATCGCCCCGTTCAAACGCGCATACTCACGCGGCTGATTTTGTTACGCTTCGCTTTAATCAGCTTATCCCTAATACTGCCACAAACCGCATAAATAGTCAACCGCCCCTGATACGATTCAGGAGCGGAGCAGATCATCTCAGCAATACCCTCTCGTCGCAGTACTCACAAATCATCATATCCCCATACTTTCTGAAGCTGCGCGGCAGATATTCCTCTGTCTGAGTAATGCACTTGGGATTTGTGCAGTGGCAGTCGCGATGAGTTACTCCCACCAGCAGCGGATTTGCAGTGAGCTGATTGTTCAGCGTTGTGAGTATCAGCGCCATTCTGACGTACATTCCGCATTTTGCCTGACGGAAATAAGCCGCGCGGGGATCCTCGTCAACGTCTACTTCGATCTCGTTCACCCTCGGCAGCGGGTGCATTACGATCATGTCCTTTTTCGCCAGCTGCATTTTTTCCTTTGTAAGGACGTAAATTCCTTTCTGCCGCTGGTATTCCTCCTCGCTGTCGAACCGCTCCCGCTGAATTCGGGTCATATACAGCATATCAAGCTCCGGCAGAGCCTCCTCTATTGTAGCGACCTCCCGGAACTCGCAGCCCCGCGCCTGAAGCACGTCCTTGATGTACCCAGGCAAAGCCAGCGACGGCGTGGATATCAGCACGAATTTATTGTTTTTGTAACAGGAAAGCGCCTTAAGGATCGAGTGAACCGTTCTTCCATACTTGAGGTCGCCGCAAAGTCCCACAGTCAGCCCGTCCAGCCGTCCCAACTCGGTTTTCAGCGTGAGCAGGTCTGTGAGTGTCTGGGTGGGGTGAAGATGACCTCCGTCTCCTGCGTTTATCACCGGACATTCTGCAGAAAGCGCCGCGGCTCTGGCAGAGCCCTCCTGATTGTGGCGCATTACAAGTATGTCAGAGTAGCTGCTGACGATCTTTATGGTGTCTTTCAGATTTTCGCCCTTTGCCACCGAGGAATTACCCGGGTTGTCAAATCCGATAATGCTTCCCCCAAGCCGTATCATCGCCGCCTGAAAGCTCATCTGAGTGCGGGTAGACGGCTCGTAGAACAAAGTTGCCATGATCTTTCCACGGCATTTGTCCGAGTAGCTATCCGGGCGCTCCATTATATCCTGAGCAAGCCTTATCATTGCGTTCCACTGGGAAACGCTGTAATCGTCCATATCTATGAGATGATTGAATTTCTGGTTCAAATGTATCACCTGTCCTCTTTTTTTCTAATATATCATTATATCAGAACATCAGCGTTTTTTCAATATATTTTGCAAAAAAACCACAAAAAAAGGCGGTCGGAATAACCAGCCGCCTTTGTAATGTTTGATTTATCCAAGAACACTCAGGAGAACACCCGCCGCAACTGCGGAGCCGATAACACCTGCAACGTTCGGACCCATTGCGTGCATGAGCAGGAAGTTGGAGGGATTTGTTTCCTGACCGACCTTCTGTGAAACACGCGCCGCCATAGGAACTGCGGATACACCGGCAGAACCGATAAGCGGATTGATCTTGCCGCCGGAAATCAGATACATGAGCTTTCCGAGCAGTACGCCACAGGCTGTACCTACGCAGAACGCGATAAGACCAAGCGCAATGATCATGAGGGTTTCAACCTTAAGGAAGTTCTGAGCAACCGCTGTTGCACCAACGGTCACGCCGAGGAATATCGTTATGATATTCATAAGCTCGTTCGTAGCTGTCTTTACAAGACGATCGCATACTCCGGATTCCTTCATCAGATTGCCCAGCATCAGCATACCGACCAGCGAAGCCGCATCCGGAACGATGAGTGCTACGATAACTGTAACCGCGATCGGGAATACGATCTTCTCCAGCTTGGACACCTGACGGAGCTGACCCATCTTGACGGAGCGTTCCTTCTTGGTGGTGAGCAGCTTCATAATAGGCGGCTGAATTACCGGAACGAGAGCCATATAGGAATAAGCTGCGACCGCGATCGAACCGAGCAGCTCAGGAGCGAGCTTTGAGGTAAGGAATATTGCCGTAGGACCGTCCGCACCGCCGATGATAGCAATGGAAGCCGCCTGCTTCAGGGTGAATCCATCGCCAAGGCCAGTCATATTGATAAGGCACGCGCCGAGGAATGTGAAGAAGATACCGCCCTGTGCGGCAGCGCCGAGCAGGAAGCTCTTCGGATTTGCGATCAGCGGACCGAAGTCGGTCATAGCGCCGATTCCGAGGAAGATGATCGGAGGATAGATACCAAGCTTAACGCCGAGGTACAGCATATCCAGCAGACCGCCCTCGTGAAGAACCTTTCCGTAGTCAAGGCTTACTTCCTTTGTGTAGGTAACAAGTACATTCATACCCTCCTCAACATATTCCGGTGCAAAGTAAGGGTTTGTTGAAGGGTTCCACAGCTCAGGGTGATACAGACCGCTGAACGGGAGGTTAGTCAGCAACATACCGAATGCAATAGGGAGCATCAGCAGCGGCTCGTACTGCTTTTTGATAGCAAGATAGAACAGTACGAAAGAAATAAGGATCATTATAATGTTCAGGTATCCGTCGCCAGTGCCGAATCCCGCAAATCCGGATTTGAGCGCCAGCGATTGTAAGGTGTCAACAAATATTTCCATGCGTTATTTTTCCTTTCTGTCTGTTCTCAGAACGGGCGGGTGTTCTCGCCGATTCCGGCAAGGCTCCATGCCGAGCGGGTTCTACTATCGCGGCGCTTAACGTTCCTAATGGTATAGGAGGTTCCTTCCTCCTCTGCATAAGCGGCGATCGCAGCGCTGATAACAGCCATTATCTCCTCGTCGCTGTCATCAACAACCTCGGCAGTTTCTTCAACAGGAGCGGGTGCAGGTGCGGCAGCAGCGGGAGCGACAGCCTTGGCAGCCTCAGCCTTTGCTTTCTTTTTCTTATCCACACCCTTGAAGATAGTACCCAACAGCCAGAAGAAAAAGATCAGTATCGCCAGAATACAGAACACGATCAGAATACCGGTGATCGTGATAATACCCACGGAACCCCAGTAATCCGGGTCTTTTATCTGCTCGGAAGCGGTACCCAGCGCCTGAATGCGGTCAATAATGCCACCGGACGCCTCTGCTTCTGCTGCGCTGGCTGCTGACTCAACGGTTGCGGCAGCCGACAGAATGGAATAAGCGATGTTCATATTAAGTCTCCTTTTTCACCGAAATCGCAAATCTCGCTTGTTCGGATTATCAATCAAATTTATTATACTATATTTTAGTCAAAAATTCAACCTGGAACTTTGTGTTTTTTTTGACAAAACATTTAAATATTCTGCTCTTGTTTTTGGGCAAAATGTAAACACGAAAAAACGTCAACAGATGATCTGATTAATAAATCAGCAAAAACCCCCGTCAACTCCAAGCACCTGACCGGTGATAAAGCGGTTTTCCGCCAGCGCCCGCACTGCCTGAGCGACCTCCGAAGGTGCGCCGAGCCGGCAGACCGGAGTCTGCCCCGCAAGCTCCGAAAGCTCCTCTGCATTAAGATGAGAGCTGTTCATCGGGCTGTCAATTACCCCCGGCGCAACACAGTTCACAGTTATTCCGGAAGCGCCGAGCTCCCGCGCCAGCGCCTTTGTAAGCCCGATCACGCCTGCTTTTGCCGCCGAATAAGCAGACTCACATGCACCGCCGTATACTCCCCACACGGAGGAAATATTCACAACCGCGCCGCTTTTCCGGGAGATCATGGACTTCACCGCCGCCTGTGTCATATTGAAGCACCCGGTCAGGTTCACTGCCAGCATTCTGTTCCATTCCTCCGGAGTTATATCGGTAAAAAGCTTTATCTGAGAGATCCCGGCATTGTTCACAAGCACATCAATTTTTCCGTATCTGCACAAAACCTGCTGTACCGCATTCTGAGCCGACGCATGATCCGATATATCCGCCTGCACCGCCTCGCAGTGAAGCTCCCTGCAAAGCCGCTCAGCCTCTTCCCGGCGCGTGTTATAGGTTATTACCACATCGTCTGTTCCCGCAAATTCAGCGGCGATCGCGCTGCCGATTGCTCCGGTGCCGCCGGTGATCAATACTGTACTCACTTTCCGGTCACCGTAATTTCTTCGCCGTCCGTACCTAAGGATATCTCCGTCAGCGGACTGTCCGCGTGATCAATGATAAGCTCTGCGACCTTATCCTCAATATCGCTGCGGATAACTCTGCGGATATCTCGTCCGCCGTACTTTCCGCCGTGTGACTTCTTAGCCACCGCAGAATAAACGTCATCGGATATCGCAAGCGAGATGCCCTTTTCCTTGAGCGGCGCGTCAAGCTCCCTTAGCATAAGCTTGGAGATCTCTGCGTAGTTTTCGACGCTGAGCGGCTTGAATACGATCACCTCGTCTATACGTGCGATAAACTCCGGTCTGAGGAAGTCCCGCAGACCCTTCATTGCACGCTCCTTGCTGACATCTCCCTCGGTTTTTGTGAAGCCTACGCTGTTTGTTCCGGTGGAGGAGCCTGCGTTGGAGGTCATGCAGATTATCGTATTCTCAAAGCTTACCGAACGTCCGTGAGAATCGTTTATCTTGCCCTCGTCAAGGATCTGGAGCAGTATATTCATTACATCAGGGTGCGCCTTTTCGATCTCGTCAAAAAGGATCACCGAGTAAGGCTTCCTGCGCACTCTTTCGGTAAGCTGCCCTGCCTCGTCATAGCCCACATATCCGGGAGGAGATCCGATGATCTTTGACACGCTGTGCTTTTCCATATATTCCGACATATCAAGCCGGATAAGCGGCTCAACGGTGTCGAACATTTCCTTTGCCAGTACTTTAACAAGCTCTGTTTTTCCCACTCCGGTAGGGCCTACAAATATGAACGAAGCAGGTCTGCGCCGCTCGGAAAGCTGCACTCTGGTGCGCTTTATCGCCTTGGCGACAAGCTCGCACGCCTCATCCTGACCGATAACGTGCGCCTTTAAGTTCTGCTCGAGGCTGCCGATGCGCTTGTATTCCGTTTCTCTTATCTTATTCGCGGGAATACCCGTCCACAGTTCAATGACCTTTGAGAGATCGTCCATTGTAACCTCGACATTCTCCGCCTTGTCCTTCAGCTTATCAATGCCGTTCGTGGTCTGGGCGATCTGCATTTTCACGTCCGCCAGCTTCTCGTAATCTATTTCGCTCTCTGCCGCAATGTTGCTTTCTTCCGCGCGAAGCCCCGCCATTTTTGACTTCAGCTTCTCATATTCGGTAATGTCCGGACTTCCAAGACTTGCGCAGGCGCAGCCCTCGTCCAGCAGGTCAATAGCCTTATCCGGCAGGAAACGGTCGTTGATGTACCGTTCAGACAGCACCGCACAGGCTCTTGTTATCTCCGGGGAAACCTTTACCTTGTGATGCTCCTCGTAGTATTCCTTTATTCCGTCCAGCAGCGTGATTGTTTCCTCGATTGTCGGCTCATTTACCGTCACCGGCTGGAAGCGGCGCTCCAGCGCGCTGTCCTTTTCAATGTATTTGCGGTACTCGTTGAAAGTAGTCGCGCCGATAACCTGCAATTCTCCCCTTGAGAGCGCAGGCTTGAACATATTCGCAGCGTTCATCGTACCCTCTGAGTCGCCCGTACCCACAAGATTATGCACCTCATCAATGAACAGCATAACGTTTCCGGCGTTCTTGATCTCATCGATAAGCGCCTTTACGCGGCTCTCAAACTGTCCTCTGAACTGGGTTCCCGCAACCAGAGCGGTCAGATCCAGCAGGTACAGCTCCTTACCCTGAAGCCTGAACGGGACATCTCCGCTCGCCAGCCTCAGCGCGATACCCTCGGCAATTGCGGTCTTTCCGACGCCGGGTTCGCCGATAAGGCAGGGATTGTTCTTTGTTCTGCGGGACAGTATCTGGATCACACGGTTTATTTCCTTGTCGCGTCCGATTATACGGTCGATCTTTCCGTCCTTTGCCCGTCGGGTAAGATTTGTGCAGAAGGTTTCCAGAGTCTTGCGCTTTTTGTCGGTCTTTTCCTGCTTTTTCTTCTGCTTCTTCTCGTCTGAGGTCTTTTCTGCGTCCTTTCCGTCCCCGCCGCCGAACATTTTATTGAAGAACTCCGGCATTATCCCCGCTCCGCCAAACTGGAACAGGCTGTCCTTGTCGTTTTCGCCGTCAGCGTCGTCGTTCTCCTCATCTTCATCATCGTCAGCCTTAAAGTTCGTGATATCCGCAAACCCCATATTTTTCAGCATCTCCGGGTCGGGATTGCCGTTTTCATCGAACAGCGCGTCATAAGCGTTCTCGAAATCCTCATCGGATATACCCATCTGCTTCAGGTAATCATTCACCTGCGGCAGACCAAGCTCCTTTGCGCACTTGAGGCAAATACCCTCGCTGCGGTGCTCGCTGCCATTGGAGGTAGAAATGAACACCACTGCAGGACGTTTCTTGCATCTGGAACACATCATCATAGTTTATACCACCTTTATCTGAAATGATCCGGCAGCAGCCGGAAAGCTGAATTACGAAAGGAAATTCAGGAATTCAAATCCATAAAAGAATTTGAAGATATATGTTGAATCGATCACAGTATCATTGATCAGCATAGCGTTTCCGCCGCTCATAGTAATTATGAACCGCACGATTATGCAGATTATGAACACCGTCAGTAATCCTCTCACAAATCCCGCGCAGCCGCCGAGAAATCCGTTAAGGCTGCCGATGACCGGTATCTTGTTCACAAGCTTCAGAGCCGACGCGATTATCCCCAGCAGCGCGGTCACAACAATGAAAATACCGGAAAAGATAAACGTTTCCGCCATCATAATGAAGGTCGGGCGGATTATATTGTCCACCACCGCCGTTTTAACGGACGAAGAGGTATTTATCATCGTCAGCACAAGCGAACGTATCGCAGACATCTCCCCGCTGTTTATGCTTTCCGCCGTGCTTCCGAAGAACGCCGGGACAGCATTGCCGATCGTGTCGGTATACTCGGTTATGCTGACAAACGAGGGGCTGTTCTGGAGCTTAACCGCGATAACCTGCGCAGTGACCAGCTTTCCAAGACCGTTGGCGTTTATGTCCGCCATTGTGAACTCCGCAGTCTTGCCATTCATCGCCGAGAGATCCTCCGTGCCGTCAAAGCCGAACATACTGAGATCCGCGTCCGAAAAACCAGTCCCGGTGAGATCTACCTCCGACAGCTCGAAAATCACCTTTCCTGTTCCGGCATAATCCGGAGTTATCTCACCGACAGGAGTGCCGGAGATCTTCACCTTGCTGTAATCCATGTCCGAAAGCCCGCTCAGCGTGAGCTGTCCCATGCTTTCGTCCATTGTATCGCTCACCGCAGCTGTTATCGGCTCCTCCACCATTGAGGAATAGACCCATTCCGCCGCCGGCTTGCTGAAAGTCAGTGCGCAGAAAAAAGCAACGAACACCGCCGCCATTCCTACCACCGTGCTGACAAATCCCTTGCGGCAGCCGCTGAAAACCGCAAAGATCAGTACCGCCGCAATTATAATATCATATACAATTGCAAACTGTGAACCCATAATTATCTCCTTATTCCCACTAGGTCAGTGTCACCCGCTGAACCATGTTATAGCCCAGAAGATACGCGTTTCCACCAATTATTATCATATCTGAATAATCATCGTCCAGCTCATACGCCGCCTTTTCTTCAAGTGCGCTGTCATATCTTGTGAGCCTGCGTCCGGACAGCACATACAGACTGTCCCCATAAGTTCGCACTCTTTCCGTATCCTCAAGCGAAAGCGCAGCGGAAACCTCCAGCGTGCTGCTGTAAACCGTCAGCGCCTCTCCGCCTCCGCTGTCCTCCAGCAGCACCGCCCGGATATCTCCGGAGGGTATCTGCGAAACATTTTTGAGGAACGAGGTTTCAGCGGTAATTTCCCCGCTGACCCAGTCAAGGAGCTTCGCTCCTCCCGCAGTTACCGCAAATATTCCGTCCTGCGAATACTCCATTGAAAACACCATATGCGAACCAACGTAGGTCTGCCAGATGCTGCCCTCGGCATTGTCAAGATCAAACCGAATAATGTAATACTCCAGCTCGCCGTTCTCCGCACCGCAGATAGAAGCGTAAATGCTGCCGTCATCGTCCGAAAACTCCACCCGGTCGATAAGATACATCGGAGAAGCCCAGCGGAAGATCTGCTTTCCGTCGCCGTTAAATACATAAAGACAGTTGGAATACTTCGCGGATTTTGTGACGACCGCGCAGCGCTCACTGTTTCCTATCTCAGCGAAATCAATGGTGTCCTCCGTGGAATTGCTGTACACCTCGCCGGAACGGGAATAAAACTTCATATCCCTGCCGTTCCGGTCATAGATAAGGGCGCGCTTGCTGTTGCTCGACATCGCCGGATTCTGAAGTCCGTGCTGTATGTTGGCGATCATCGCGCCATCGGAATTGTAGGTGTAGAAGTATGTATCCGTCAGCAGGCAGAAATTATCCCCAAGCTCGTCCAGAACATAGTCCGTGCTTCCCGGAAGATCCACCGGAAAGCCTCCCTTTCCCACGTCCAGCGCAGCGTCCTTGAGCGGCGCGATAATGCTCCCCCAGTTTGCGGCAATTATCACAACCGCAATGATTATCACTGCAAAAACAATGAGATTGATCCCGAATTTTCTTGCAGCGCGTTTTCTCCTGAATCTGATAATGTCGTTTCTTTTATCCATTCATACACCAGCTTTCCGCTGTATTCCACCCAAGCTGTGGTTCGTCAGTATCTTACCTCGTTGAGATAAAGCCCCTCCGGCGGGAGGGTTATCCCCGCAAGCTCCCTGCTGCCGGTTTCCAGCGCTCTCTGTACGTCCTCAAGGCTGCGCCTGCCCTCGCTGACGTAGATCAGCGTTCCGGCGCATATTCTCACCATATTATACAGGAAACCGCTGCCGCTTATGCGTATTTCGCATATCGAGCCCTGTTTCTCTGCCCTGAAATCATATATCGTCCTTACCGTGGATTTCATTCGCGCCTTTCCCTCTGCGCGGCAGAACGCCCCGAAATCATGCTCCCCGATAAGAAGCTGAGCTGCCTTGTTCATCTTGTCCAGATCCAGCTCGTAGGGATAGTGATACGCAAGCTTCTGCAAAAACACGTCCCTCTGCGGAGTGTTCGAGATGAGGTATACATATTCCTTGCCCTTCGTACAGTACCGCGCGTGAAAATCCTCCGGCGCGTTCTCACAGGAAAGCACCGCGATATCCGGCGGCAGAAGCGTATTCATGCCCTTTATAAAGCCCTCGCAGGGTATCCTGCTGTCAATATGGACATTGAAGCAGAACCGCCTTGCGTGTACTCCGGTGTCCGTCCTTGAACAGCCGTATATCACCGGGGCGGGAATCTTCAGCAGCTTCCCTATGCAGTTCTCCACGATCTCCTGAACCGTGACCGCATTCTCCTGCCGCTGAAAGCCGTGATATTCCGCTCCGTTATAGGCTATGAAGACCTTTAAATTCCGCAAAAGATCACCTCGCGTCCTTATGGCAGCACCGGGAAGCAGTTAATTACGATGACCGCAGCCAGCAGCGCCAGCATTACGGCTATCGCAACATAATCCCGCGGAGCGGTGTGCATGACTTTCAGCCTTGTTCTGCCCTCGCCGCCGTGGTAGCAGCGGCACTCCATCGCAGTGGCAAGCTCGTTCGCCCGCTTAAATGCCGAAACGAACAGCGGAATAAGCACCGGGATAAGCGACTTTGCCTTTTTGATAAATCCCCCAGTGTCAAGCTCCGCGCCCCTTGCCTTCTGCGCTGACATGATCTTGTCCGTTTCCTCCACAAGAGTTGGAATGAACCGCAGCGCAATTGTCATCATCATGGACAGCTCATGCACCGGAACGTGTATCTTCTTCAGCGGCGACAAAAGTCGCTCTATCGCGTCGGTAAGCATGATCGGCGACGTGGTGTAGGTCAGCAGCGACATACCCACGATAAGCGTGATGACTCTTATCAGCATGAAAAGCGCAGTATCGACGCCCTCCGGATATATCGCGATGAACTGCCACTGAAACAGCGGAGTTTCGCCCTTAACGAAAAACAAATTAAGTATTCCGGTGAAGATCATCAGCGGAAGAATAGGCTTAATGCTCTTTAAGATCATGACAAGCTTTATCTCCGCCAGAATATAGCACAGCACCATGAAGAGCATACCTAGCATAAGTCCTGTGTAGCTCTGCGCCGTGAAAAGAATAACAAGATACAGTAAGTCCAGCACGAGCTTTACGCGGCTGTCAAGCCTGTGTATGACCGATTTGCCTGGGAAATACTGACCTATCGTAATGTCCTTTATCATCTTTTGTTCTACCCTTTGCTATCAATGACTGATCAGCGGAAGTAGCCTTTCTGCCGCCCTTTCGGTTGTGTAGATATCGCTTCCGATGTCAGTTCCGAGAGTTTTCAGTATATGGCTCATTCGTGTTATCTGAGGGACGTCAAGACCTATCTTTGCAAGCTCCTCCGTCCTGCCGAATACCCTGTCCACCGTGTCGTAACAGAACAGCCGGCTCTTGTTCATCACAAGCACCTTTCCTGCGTACTTCACGATGTCCTCCATAGAGTGTGATACCAGCAATATCGTCTTGCCGTACTGCTCGTGATACCGTTTTATCTGGGTGAGTATTTTGTCACGGCCCTTTGGGTCAAGCCCCGCCGCAGGCTCGTCCAGAATAAGCACCTCCGGATCCATAGCCAGAACTCCGGCAAGGGCTACTCTGCGCTGCTGTCCTCCGGAAAGCTCAAACGGCGACCTGTCCAGCAGATGAGTGATATCCATGCTCTCCGCCGCCTGTTTTACACGCTTGTCGATCTCCTCATCGGAAAGTCCCATGTTCTTCGGACCGTAGGCTATATCCTTTGCGACGGTTTCCTCAAAAAGCTGATGCTCCGAATACTGGAACACTATTCCGACCTTGAACCGTATATCCCGGATATTCACATCTTTACTCCATATATCCGTCCCGTCAACAAAGACAGTGCCGGAGGTGGGCTTCACAAGCCCGTCAAAATGCTGTATCAGCGTGGATTTGCCGCTTCCGGTGTGTCCGATTATTCCAACGAACTCGCCCTGTCTTATCGAAATATCCACGTTGTCCACCGCAGTCTTTTCAAAAGGCGTTCCTATGCTGTATTTGTAAGTCAGCTTCTCGCCCCGGAGCACCACCGGACGGTCGTCCGGCTGAGCTGTTTCCTGCTTCGGAGGAATTACCGCGTTTCTGCCCTGAGTGAGCCTGTACAGCGCCTCGGCACACTCCTGCTCGTGGATTATTTCCGTGGAAATATCAACACCCTTGTCGCGTAATTCGCCGCAAAGCTCCGTCACCTGCGGAACGTCCAGACCGACGGATTTCAGCTTCCTCACCTGCGAAAAGATCTTCTTCGGAATATCGTCCATGATTATCTTTCCGCCGTCCATGACTACCACCCGGTCAGCCTGCGCGGCTTCGTCCATGTAGTGGGTTATCAGCACCACGGTGATGCCCTTTTCCCGGTTCAGCGTGTGGATCGTATTCATTACCTCCCGCCTGCCCTTGGGGTCAAGCATAGCGGTAGGCTCGTCCATAACTATACACCGGGGCTGCATTGCGATAACTCCCGCAATTGCCACTCTCTGCTTCTGACCTCCGGAAAGCTGGTGCGGAGCGTGCTCCCGGAATTCGTACATATCCACCTGCTTCAGCGCGTCGTCCACCCTCTGCCGTATCTCCGGCTGGGGAACTCCCATATTCTCCGGCGCAAAAGCCACGTCCTCCTCGACGATCGTCGCCACAAGCTGATTGTCCGGGTTCTGGAACACCATGCCTACCGTCTGACGGATATCGTAGATCTTATCTTCGTCCGTTGTATTCATTCCCGCAACAGTGACCTTTCCCTCGGTGGGGTAAAGTATCGCGTTCAGATGCTTAGCAAGGGTGGATTTTCCGCAGCCATTATGCCCCAGAACCGCAAGGAACTGACCCTCTGGAACGGTCAGGCTGACGTTTTTCAGCACCTGAGTACGCCCGGTTTCCTTTCCGTCCTCGTCCATGCTTATATAGTCAAAGCTGACATTTTCGACCTCAATAATATTTTTGTCCGACAATTATCTTACCTCTGATCAAAACTTAACTATCGCCGTGCTTCCCGCCGGAAGCGCCATTCCGGTCTGCTTCACCGGAAGTCCTATCTCCTGCGAATCCACTGAAATATCAAACCGCTGACCTACCGTCATTTGCAGCAGATAGCTCATGACGCTTGCCGAAAGCCCGGTCGTGTAGCTGTTAAGCAGCACGAACAGCGGATTTTCCGAAAGAAGCTGCGTGCAGGAGGTCATCAGATCGTAAATGCAGTCCTCCAATTTCCACATCTCGCCGTTCGTTCCCCTGCCGTAGCTTGGCGGGTCAAGGATTATACCGTCATACCGCGTTCCCCGGCGTATCTCGCGGTTGATGAACTTCTGCGCGTCGTCCACTATCCAGCGTATCGGCTTGTCCGACAGCCCGGACAGCTTCGCATTCGTCCTCGCCCAGTCCACCATGCCCTTAACCGCGTCCACATGGCAGACGGAAGCCCCCGCCGCCGCGCAGGCAAGGGTAGCTCCCCCGGTGTAGGCGAATAAATTCAGCACGTTTATCGGACGGTCTGCGCTGTGTATTGCATTCATGCAGTAGTCCCAGTTCACCGCCTGCTCCGGGAAAAGACCGGTGTGCTTGAAACCGGTGGGCTTGACCATAAAGGTAAGCTCCCCGTATTTTATCTGCCAGCTCTCCGGGAGTTTCCTGCGGTAGTCCCATGAGCCGCCTCCGGAGGAGGAACGGTTGTATTTTGCATGAGCCGTCCTCCACTCCGGTGCGGTATTGCCGCTTTTCCAGATTATCTGCGGATCCGGGCGGATAAGGGTAACGTCCCCCCAGCGCTCCAGCCGCTCACCGTCAGAGGTGTCTATCAGGCAGTAGTCCTGCCATTTGTCTGATATTCTCATTTCTTCTGTCCTTTATTATTGTCAGTTAAGGCAACACCGCATAATTATTGTCGTTCGATTGCGCCGTCAGATTTTTCGTCAGATTGTACAAATTGAGCGCAGGCGGGCTGTCGCCCGTCAAGCGAAATTTGGGCAATATGACGGAAAATATGCAAGCAAGTGGACGGCAAAGGCGATAGCCGGTAATTGTGCGGTGTTGCCTTAAAGCTTTTCCCACTCAATACACTCCGGCAGCTTCATTTCCCGCATGAATTCCTCGGCGCACTCCATAATTTTCCTCTCCGGGACTATCTGCCCCCGCTCGATAGTGTAAACCTCGCCGTCGATGTTAACATCAATAGTTCCATGCTTCTTCCTGTCGCCGACAGAAACGTAAGCCGTTCCTCCCTCGGCGGTGAAGTAGTTTATTGAAGCTCCGTCCTCGCAGCAGAGTATAGCGATGCAGGGGTAGGTATCCGTCCCCTCGCCCAGCCATATCTCTCCGCAGGCGGCATTCAAAGCGTCCTTAAGCTGCTCTTTATCATTCACGGGGAAATTCCCGTTATTTGCACAAACTAGCATTCTTTTCTCCTGTCAGGTGAGATTTTCCTTTACCACGTCAGCAATTGAGTTAGCAAGCCTTGTCACCTGCTCCATGTTCTTTCCCTCGACCATTACCCGGACTAACGGCTCTGTTCCGCTTTCACGAACAAGAATTCTTCCCGCACCGGAAAGCTCCTTTTCCGCCGCGGCAATGCTGTCAGCAATAGCGGGAACGCTGCTCCATTTACCCTTGCCCTCAGCTGAGATACGCACGTTCACCAGAAGCTGCGGATAGTCCTCAATATCCCGGCACAGCTCCGACAGGGACTTCCCTGTTTCCTGCATTACCTTGATGAGCATTGCCGCAGTAAGCTGTCCGTCGCCGGTGGTGGCGTGGTCTAGCAGGATAATATGCCCGGACTGCTCGCCGCCTATATTATAACCATTTTTAAGCATTTCTTCCAGAACATACCTGTCGCCAACCTTTGCGCATACAGTTCTCATGCCGTTGTTCTTCATGAAATCATGGAAACCGAGGTTGCTCATGACTGTTACGACCGCAGCGTCGCCCTTTAAAACCCGCTTTTCCTTCATGCGCTTTGCCAGCACAGCGATTATTCTGTCGCCGTCGATGACCCTGCCGTTTTCGTCCACCGCAAGGCATCTGTCCGCATCGCCGTCAAAAGCAAAGCCAGCGTCAAAGCCGCCGTTTTTCACATATTCGCAGAGCTGGTCGATATGAGTAGACCCGCAGTCCTCATTGATGTTGGTGCCGTCCGGTTCTTCCGCGATGAACTCCGAGCCCTCGCCGAGATAGGCGAACAGCTTTCCCGCAGTCGCCGCAGAGCTTCCGTTTGCGCAGTCAAAGCAGTAACGCTTGTTCACTCCGGCGAAATCCCCAGCGCCTACGCAGTCCCGGATATGCTGTATGTAGTCCTTGCAGGCGCTGCTGAGGCGGGTGATCCTGCCCACATTTGTACCCTCGCACAGCGGAATTTCCTCATTCTTGTCAAGGATAAGGGCTTCTATCTCATCCTCAACGCTGTCCGGCAGCTTGAATCCGTCCGAGGAAAACAGCTTTATTCCGTTGTATTCCACAGTGTTGTGAGAAGCGGAGATCATTACCCCCGCGTCCGCGCCGTAAGCCTTGACGAGATATGCCACCGCCGGTGTAGGAACTACCCCCAGAAGCTGCGCGTTGGCTCCGACGGAAGCAATTCCCGCAGACAGCGCCGCCTCCAGTATCTTTGAAGAAATTCTCGTGTCCATGCCGACTATGATATTCGGGTGCGCCTTGCCGCTCTCCCTTGTCAGGACGTAAGCCGCCGCCCGTCCTATTTCCATCGCTCTCTCGCAGGTAAGCTCCGTTACCGCAACTCCCCTTGCACCATCGGTGCCGAATATTCTTCCCATCTAAATTCCCCCAAAATATATGTATTCTCTCAGAAGTCCAGCCTCTGCTGTCCGTCCTGCAATATGCCAAGATGCTTGTAGGCAAGAGCTGTCGCCGTGCGCCCCCGTGGGGTTCTGGCAATAAATCCAAGCTGCATGAGGAAAGGCTCACAGACCTCCTCCAAGGTCACGGACTCCTCACCAAGCGCAGAAGCCAGCGTTTCCAGACCTACCGGGCCGCCGTTGTAGCCCTTGATTATCATTTCAAGGAATCGTCTGTCCAGCCGGTCAAGCCCCAGTCTGTCTATATCCTCCCGCCCAAGAGCGATATCCGCGATCTCCCGTGTGATCTTTCCGTCGCCTAGCACCTCCGCATAGTCGCGGACGCGCTTCAGCAGGCGGTTTGCAATTCTCGGCGTACCCCTGGAACGCTTCGCTATCTCCATTGCTCCGTCCTTTGTGCAGGGAATTGCAAGGATTATCGCCGAACGCTGCACAATGCTGCAAAGCTCCTCCGGAGTGTAAAGCTCCAGCCGCTGAATAACGCCGAAACGGTCACGGAGCGGCGCAGAAAGCTGTCCGGAGCGGGTAGTTGCGCCGATCAGCGTAAACTTCGGCAGATCAATGCGGATAGATCGCGCCGACGGGCCGTTGCCCATGATTATATCCAGCACGAAATCCTCCATTGCGGGATATAATACCTCCTCCACCTGCCGTGAAAGACGGTGGATCTCGTCAATGAACAGCACATCGTTCGGCTGCAAATTCGTAAGCAGCGCCGCCAGATCCCCGGCTTTTTCTATCGCAGGGCCGGAAGTGACCCGGATATTCACGCCCATTTCATTCGCGATTATGCAGGAAAGCGTGGTCTTTCCAAGTCCCGGAGGGCCGTAAAGCAGCACATGATCAAGGCACTCGCCGCGCTTCCGCGCCGCTTCAATGTATACCTGCATATTCTCCTTGACCTTTTCCTGACCTATGTATTCCGAAAGCACCTTCGGGCGCAGCGAATACTCGATATCGGTATCTGCCTCATTATATTCCGGTTCAACTATTCTGTTACTTTTTTCCGGGCTTCCGTTTATATCAGACATTTCCAGCATCTGTTTCTTCCTCAACTAATGTACAGCGTTTGTAGTATTCCTTAGGCAGGTCTTCCCCGGTAGCATTCTCCGCGTGGTTAAAGGTGTGTATCGCAGTCATGCGCTTAGAAAGCTCCTCCGGGTCTTTATAGCCGCAGAGTATTGCCTTTTCATAGTACTCGCGGCATTTTTCCTCGTCATCGTGGATAGCGTACCACATAGCAAGCTCCGCATAGACAAGCGGGTGATTTTCCTGTATCGTGATCAGCTTCAGGAGTGTTTCCAACGCCTTGTCGTCCTCCCCCCGCACCATGTATATCTTCGCAAGGCTGTAATAGGAATAGCCGTGGTTCGGGTCGTATTCCAGCGCCTGTTTGAAGCAATATTCCGCATTTGTGAGCCTGCCGTCTGCATAATACGCATGTCCCAGCCTTGACTGCACCTCCGGGTCGTCCGGAGCGAACTCCGCCGCCTTCCGGAAGCACCACAGCATTCTCGGCTCATTTTCCGTCGCTTCATACAGCTTAATGAGCCACTCTATGCAGAACATCTGGTTCTGCCGGATCTGGGACAGGCTCAGCGCCCTTTGGAGCAGGTCGTCCGCGTCCGGGTACTTCCCCTGAAACAGCTTCACTATGCCCCTGTATGCGTATTTTGCCGCATCGTCATTACATATCTTGCGTATTCCCTGCTTTCCGAGGGCTTTGAGAGCGGCACGGCGAAGCTTGAGCCTTTCTGAGATAATACCGGAAAGCCCGATACCAAGCGTTATTCCCAGCGCTATCACGCCCCAGTAAATAATGAACAACGCCCCTCTTTTCTCACTGTCATCGGCAAACAAACAATAGAACACCAGAAAAATGCCGATAAAAAGCATACAGGTAATGATCATTATAATTGATACCGGTTTAGCTTTATTATCTCTGCTCAATCGCCACACCTCCCCTTCCGGTCGCGGAATATTAACCAAGCCGCTTCAAAGCGTACTTTATAAGCTCCTCCACCGTGCTGTCCGGAGAAGCTCCGACCAGAGCCGCCTGAGCCTGCGGGAGTGCAAATCCCAACACGCACAGCGCCGTTATTGCCTCCGCAGCCGCATTGCCGCTTTCCACAGCCGCCGGAGCGCTGGCGTAATCCACAGCGGAAATGTGCTGCTCCTTCGCCACCTTGTCCTTAAGCTCCATTACAATTCTCTGGGCGATCTTCGCGCCTATTCCCGGAGAGCGGGTCAGAGTCTTGCTGTCGCCGGTGGTAATGCACAGTGCCAGCTTTGACGGGGTTAAATCCGACAGAATTGACAGCGCCGCCTTAGGGCCAACCCCGGAAATCGAAATAAGCTGTTTGAAAGCCGACAGCTCCGCAGTGTCCGCAAAGCCGAACAGCTCCACCGCGTCCTCCCGCACATTAAGTTGGGTGAACAGGCGTACTTCTCCGCTGCTGCCGATCTTTTTCAGCGTATTCATCGTGGTTCGGCAGGCATAGCCCACCCCTCCGCATTCTACAACCGCCAGATTTGGCTCTGTATGTATAAGCTCGCCGTGTAAGCTGTAAATCATCTGTAATATCCCTCAAATCAACTGTTATGTATTATCCTGCCCCGCGCTTTGTCGTCCTTTGCTTCCGCCTGCGCGATGAGCTTTGAAAGCTGTGAGCCGCTGGAATGCCCGTGGCATATCGCAAGAGCCACTGCGTCTGCGGTGTCGTCCGGTTTTGGTATCTCCTTTAAGTCAAGGATATTCTTCACCATTTCCTGCACCTGCCGCTTCTCCGCTCTGCCATAGCCCACCACCGCCTGCTTTACCTGAAGCGGCGTGTACTCGTATATATCGATATTCCGCTGAACTGCCGCAAGCAGGATAACTCCCCGCGCCTGCGCCACGTCGATTCCCGTGGTCTTATTGTTGGTGAAATAAAGCTTCTCTATCGACATACAGTCCGGCTGGAACATATCCAGCACCGTACACATATCTTCATAGATCTCCATGAGCCGCCTGTCAAAGCTTGTCCCGGCGGCGGTGGTGACTGCGCCGTAATTCACCACGGAAAACCTCGCCTTGTCGTAATCCAGAACCCCGTAGCCAACTATCGCGTATCCGGGGTCAATTCCGATGATCCTCATGTGTAGCTTTCATTGTCGGTGATGTAAGCACGAACTCTCAGCGGAATGCCCATGCTGTCCGCAAGCTTCTGACAGCGCTCTATTTCCTCCGGAGTAATGATATCCACCACCGTGAACCCTGTCTTTATTCCCATTTTCTTCATGTCCGCCGCGAAATCCAGCATTGCCTTGAATGCCGGCTCGCCGAAATGCGGTCTTGTTACCTCATTGTAGCGCTTCGCATCCGGAGCATTCAGGCTTATCGAAACGCTGTCGATCAGCCCTTTGAAGCTGTTTATGTCGAAATCCGGGTGGATAAGCCTTACAAGTCCGTTGGAATTGAGCCGTATTCTCATATCGGAGTTTTTCTTGATATATTCCGCGGTTTTCACCAGCATATCCGCCCTTACGGTAGGCTCGCCGTAGCCGCAGAACACCGCGTCAGTAATTCCTGTCTTGTCAAAGCTGTCGAATGCCGCAGTGATCTCCTCAAAGGACGGCTCATGCTCCAGCCACAGGCTGTCGTTGTCCTTAATGGAATCCGCATTGTTCCTGAGGCAGAATACGCAGCTGCACGGACAGCCGTTGGTTATATTTATATACATCTTCCCTTCAAATCTGTAAAAGATTGTCATTTATATCACTCCTATATATACAAATATTCATTTTATTATACCACCATATTGCGGTTTTGTCAAATCGTATTTCACAAAATACCAGCCGTTTTTTTACTCTCATGCGTATTTTTCGATATATCACGCCAGATAATATATTAGCCGTCCGTACCAAGTCAGGAGCTTTCAGCAATTTATCCAACATCACAGCAGTTACCCCGGCAGCATTCTGACACATATTGCACAATTTACACTTTTTCCATTTTTCCGCTTGACAGCCTGTTTAATATGTGATACAATTATCAATGTAAATTCTGTCGAACGATTGGATAGGCTGATCACAGTCAGATATATCAGCAGATGTCCGCGTTTCCTTCAGACAGCATACATAAGGAGGAGAAAAAAATGGACGACATTCATGCAGGAGATAAGGTTGTAGTCAAATTAAAGGAATATTTCAGCGGCGAGGGCAACGCAAAGCCCCGTGTTCAGGGCGAGGTGAAGTTCGTCAACACAAGGGCGAATTTTGCGGTAGTTGACGTAGGAAAGTACAATGTTACCTACTGGAACAACGAGATAATGCCGTTTGATCCGGATAAATACAAATTCACCGTTGGAAACCGCGTAGAGCCGATTTCCGGCGCGGCTTCGTCCGACGCAGAAATCGACAGCGACGAGCAGTAATACACTGTTGAAACAGAGAAAACTATTCTCTTAAGCTGCAAATAAAAAAGTGCCGTATAGCTGCGGCACTTTTTCTTTTCTGTAAAATCAGCATTTTCGCTGAAATATACTACTTTTTCGGATCGATGAATTCTCTGTAATCGTACAGATATTTTATTCCGGAAGCCAAAGTAAGCCCTGCCGAAACGTACATCAATATATCGCTGATAATCTGTATCGGGAAATCCAGCGCCTGCGGAACATATTCATAAATCCCCATCCACTGACCTGCGTCATAGATCACACCGAATCCCTCAAGTATATGCATGAACAGTATCACGCAAATCGCCACCATAGTGACCGCGGTCTTTATCTTGCCAAGCCACCCCGCAGGAATTACGACTTTCTTCTCACTTCCCGCGGCAACAAGCCTCACCCCGGACACAACGAACTCTCTTGCGAGAATGATACACACCACCCACGCGGAAGTCCAGCGCAGCTCCACAAAGCACACAAGCGCCGACGCCACCAGTATCTTGTCCGCCAGCGGGTCAAGGAACTTTCCGAAGCTAGTTATCATGTTGTATTTCCGGGCGATCTTTCCGTCCAGCATATCCGTAATGCTGGCGACAATGAACAATATCAGCGCATACAGATAACGGTGCTCTATTCCGGTGAAGCACATGAAAAAAACGAAAAACGGGACGATGATTACCCGGAACAATGTCAGCTTATTTGCTAAATTCATACCATTTCTCCCAGAAGATTATTGTCGATCACATCGTCAAAGCGTACATTCACAAAATCCCCGATAACAGGCTTTTTCATGCCCTTTGGCACGCTGAAATATATCATTCCGTCTATCTCCGGGGCAAACATCGCGCTTCTTCCGAAAAACAGCCCGCCCTCGGCAAGGTACTTGTCAAAGCCCTCAACGACTACCTCGTCGGTCTGACCTATCATCGCGCCGTACATCTCCGCAACTCTGGTGTCCTGCTGCTCCTCAAGTATCTCCTTGCGGTGTTCCCGAACCTCCTCGTCCACCTGATCCGGGAAGGTCGCCGCCGGAGTTCCCTCCTCCTCGGAGTAGGCAAAGCAGCCCATGCGCTCAAACCTCATCTCCTCGGCAAACTCGCCCAGCTTGTTGAACTGCTCCTCGGTTTCACCGGGGAAACCGGTGATAAACGTTGTTCTGAGCGTAATTCCCGGAATTTCCCTGCGCAGCTTTGCAACCAGATCCCGCAGACTGTCCCCGGTGCATTTTCTGTTCATGCGCTTAAGAATTGCGTCGTCACAGTGCTGCATCGGAATGTCAAGATACTTCACGATCTTTGGCTGGCGCTTCATGCAGTCGATAAGCTCGTCTGTTATCCTTTCCGGATAGCAGTATAGCATTCTTATCCACTTAATCCCCTCGATCTCACAAAGCTTATCCAGAAGCTCCGGCAGAGCAAGTTTGTTATATAGGTCAAGACCATAGCGGGACACGTCCTGAGCGATGATAACTAGCTCCTTTACGCCGTCATTGGCGAGCAGCCGTGCTTCCTCAACGATGTCCTCCATTTTCCGGCTTCTGAAACGACCTCTTATCGCCGGGATAGCGCAGTAGGTACAGAAGTTGTCGCAGCCGTCCGCGATCCTGAGATAAGCGTAATGCGGCAGCGTTGAGATAATGCGCTTGCCCTCCATGCTGTGGCTTTCTTTCCTGCCAAAGTAGCAGGCGGCAGGAGAGCCCTCGGTGCGCTCCGGTGAAGTTCCCTCGGAAAGTCCGTCGATGATGTCCGCAATTCTGCCGTACTCAGAAATTCCAACTACCGCGTCCACCTCCGGGAATTCCTCGGCGAACTGATCACGGTAGCGCTCGCTAAGACAGCCTGTCACCACAATGCGCTTTATCCTGCCCTCGTTCTTAAGCTCGATCAGCTCCATTATCCAGCCGATCGCTTCTTCCTTTGCGGACTGGATAAAACCGCAGGTGTTCACCAGCACTATATCCGCCATGCCCGGCTCTGCAACAAAGGCATAGCCTCTGTCAGCGATCTTTGCCATCATCTGCTCCGCGTCTACCTGATTTTTCGCGCAGCCAAGCGACACGATCGCAACCTTAGTATTCTTTGCCATAAAGTTATTTATCCCCCAAATTGATCCTCAAATTCCTCCGGGTCGAAGTCCTCCTGCTCCCGAAGCAGCTTTTCAATGCAGCGCTTCACCGAATGATAGCCGTAGCCCCGCCTTGCCAGCGCGGCGATAGTCCGGCGGCGGTCGTCCGGGTCGCTTATCTTTTCGCTGTATTTTGTTTCCAGCAGGCGCATTATCTCCTCGTCTATCTCGTCCTCGGTATACTGCGCCAGAACGTCGTCAATAAGATTTCTGTCAAGTCCCCGGAGCTGCATTTCCCAGCGGGTCTTCTGCATTCCGTAATGCTTGCCGTGAATGAGCTTCTCCGCAAGCTTTTCGGCATAATCCTCGTCGTCAATGTAGCCGTACTCACGCATTGCGTCCGCCGCCGCCCGGGAAGCCTCCTCGCCGTAGGTCGGCAGCAGCTTCTTGTACAGCTCGTTATAGCAGTACATACGGCTGCCCAGAAGATAAAGCGCGCGCTTTTTCGCCTTTCGCAGCTTGTCTGCGTGCTGAAGCTTTTCAAGCAGCTCTCCGTCCATTTCTCCGCCCTCGTGCAGGTCGTAGTCCGCAACGATCGCGCAGTTCAGGAAGAAAGTCTGCCCATCCTCCAGTTCCAGCTTGTATGTATCGCCCTTGTACACCGACAGCTCTGTTATCATGCCGCCCCGGAAGTCCTCGCTGCGGTAATCCGCCAGTCGCTTCATGGATTATTCAATATCCTCCGGTGAGAACTCTGCGTAATCATCATCGTCAGAATCCTGCTCCGGCTTCTTTGCGGGCTTTTTACCGCCGTTATCTTCTGCGGAGATATCCTCGCTGCCCTCGTCCTCGTCATCGCTTGAAAGGCTGTCCAGCAGAGAGGAATTCTTCGCGAACTCCTCGCGGATCTTCTTTTCGATCTCATTGCAGATGTCGGTGTTCGCCTTGAGATAGTCAAGCACCTTGTCGCGGCCCTGACCGATCTTCATATCATTGTAGCTGAACCAGCTTCCGCTCTTCTTCACGATGTTGAATTCAACCGCAGTATCCACGATCTCGCCCATCTTGGAAACGCCCTCGCCGTACAGGATATCAAATTCCGCAGTCTTGAAGGGAGGCGCAACCTTGTTCTTTACTACCTTGCACTTGGTGCGGTTTCCGATTATCTCGCCGCCATCCTTGATCGGCTCGCCGCGTCTTACCTCGATTCTGACGGAGGAATAGAATTTCAGCGCGCGTCCGCCGGGAGTGGTTTCCGGGTTGCCGTACATTACGCCGATCTTCTCTCTTATCTGGTTGATGAAGATAGCTACGGTGTTGGTGGTGCTGATTACTGCGGTGAGCTTTCTCATCGCCTGCGACATAAGTCTAGCCTGAACGCCCACATGAGCGTCGCCCATATCGCCGTCTATCTCTGCCTTTGTGGTCATTGCTGCAACCGAATCGAGCACGATAATATCTATCGCGCCGGATCTGATCAGCGTTTCAATGATCTCCAGAGCCTGCTCACCGGTGTCCGGCTGAGAAACCAGCAGGTTGTCGATATCAACCCCCAGCTTTCTCGCGTAAACCGGATCGAGTGCGTGCTCAACGTCGATGAACGCAGCCATTCCGCCTGCTTTCTGCGCCTCTGCCACCGCCTGAAGTGAAATTGTCGTCTTACCGGAGGACTCTGTGCCGTATATCTCAATGATACGGCCTCTGGGAAGTCCGCCGATACCCAGCGCCAGATCAAGCATCAGCGAACCGGTGGAAATGCTCTCAATATCCATGCGGCGGTTTTCGCCCATGAACATTACAGTACCCTCGCCGAACTTCTTTTCAAGCTGCGCCATTGCGCTTTTCAGCACCTTTTCGCGCTCCGCCGGGTCAACAACTCTCGTTACCGGCTTTACCACCGCGTTCTTTTTCTTGTCAGCCATTTTATTATCCTCCGTTTTTTATTCCGTATATTACCCTTATGATACCGCACATATCCTTTTCATACTGCGCCCCGATGCCGCTTTGTTCAAATATCCTCATTACCTCCCGCTCCTGCCCCATGCCGATCTCTGCGGCAAGCATTCCGCCGGGTTTGAGCCTTCTGCTCCACAGCGGGATCATTCTGCGGTAGTAGTCCAGACCGTCCTCGCCGCCGTACAGCGCCGATTCCGGCTCATATCCCACCTCGGTCTGAAGCTCCCGCATATCCTGCGCGGTCAGATAAGGCGGATTTGTAACTATCAGGTCAAGCTGCGGCATTTCCTCCGCTGTTTTTTCCGAAAGCACGTCTGCATGGACTGCTTCGCACAGGCTATCAACTCCGTTCAGCGTGATATTTCTCCGCAGATAGCCCAGCGCCTGCTCCGACAGTTCCAGAAGCTTCACCGGGACTCCGGTGAGCTTCGCCAGCGTAATGCCGATACAGCCGCTCCCGGCGCACAAGTCCGCTGCGAGAGATCCCGGATTTCCGTGTTTTTTCGCATAGTCAAGCGCAATCTCCGCGATTATCTCCGTGTCCTGCCGTGGGATAAGTACCCCCTCGCCCACATAAAACGGAAGCCCGTAAAACTCCCACTCGCCGAGAATGTATTGCAGCGGCTCGCCGGAGATCCTGCGGGAAACAAAGTCCTCGATCGTATCAAGCTGCACCGCATTCACCCCCCGCTCCGGGTCGGTAAGGAGATCTTTTCTATCAGCGCCGCAAGCCGCCATAACAAGATGCTCCGCCTCGAACCGTGGATTGTCGTTGCCGCTGTCGGTCAGCAGCTTCGCGCATTCCCTCAGCAGTCCGCCTAACGTCCGCGCCGTCACCAGTTATCGTCCTCTCCGTCCTTTGGCAGGCAGGGAGTTACCGCCGCGATCGCCACCTCGATCATGGAATCATCCGGCTCCTTGGTGGTTATTCTCTGCATCCACAGTCCCGGAGCAGAAAAAACCTTTGTAAGAATATTGTCATACCGTCCCGCAAGCCGGATAAGCTCATAGGCAAAGCCCACCACCAGCGGCAGCAGAAGTAGCTTGCACACTGTTCTGAGCAGGATAGCAATTGTGTCGCTGCTTGTGTGGAGCAGTTCCTTGAAAAGCTCCGGAGTGATCGGCACAATGCTGTACACCAGAATGCTTACAAGAAGCGTGATTATGATGAAACTTGTTCCGCAGCGGGGGTGAAAGCGGCACATCGGGCGGATATTCTCCACCGTCAGCGGCTTTCCCGCTTCATAGCAGGCAATGGTCTTGTGCTCCGCGCCGTGATAGCGGTACATTCTGCGCATATCCTTTGTGCAGGAGGTTATTGCCATATACGCCACGAACAAAATAATTTTCATGACTCCCTCAAAGGTGGTTCTCCATGCGGAAATATCCACAGATTTCACCATGAGGCAGCTTCCCTCCGGCAGTCCCGGAAGCACTCCCGCGAGATCGCTCAGCGGCTCTGTCGGAAGAAGGCACTCAATACCCGTGAACAGGTAGCTTGGCAGAAGCAGGAACAAAAACACCGCCAGCGCAATTCCCAGCACCATAGCAATTCCCATGATAAGCCCGGTCAGCTTGTCGCCGAGTTTCTCGTCCAGCCACTTCTCGAACTTTGACTCCTCTTCCTCGGCGTCCTCGTCCATCATTCCGCTTTTTTCAGCGGATTTCATCAGGCATTTATAGCCCTCTCCCAGCTGCTGCACAAAATTGATGCCGCCGCGGATTATCGGGCATTTGTTGTACCACTTTTTCGGTTTCAGATCCCATTCCTCAACGTCAATGCCGCCGTCCTTGAGCCTTACCGCCATAGCGCCCTTTGAAACGCCCTTCATCATAATTCCCTCGATCAGCGCCTGACCGCCGACCGTGGTTTTCTTTCCTGTATTTTTACTGCCCATCAGGGTCGCTCCTCTCATTCATCTGCTTCAGCGGAAGTGTTATCGTGACGGTGGTTCCCTTGCATAACTCGCTTGCGATATCCAGCGTTCCACCGTGCATCGAGATTATCTCATCCGCCACCGCAAGCCCGATGCCGCTTCCACGGCGGGTGCTGTTCGCCTTGTAGAACTTCGCCTTCACCTTCGGAAGATCCGCCGCTGAAATTCCTATTCCCGTGTCGGAAACGATGATCGACAGGCTGTCGCTGCCTTTCTCAACGGAGATGTCCACGCTTCCGCCGGGGTCTGTGTATTTTATTGCATTATCAATGACATTTATAAACACCTGCCTAAGCCGGTTCTTGTCGCCGTAAACCACGCACAGCGACTCCGGTTCGGTATAGCGTATCGTCTTGTTCTCTTTTTTCGCCTTGTCGGTGTAGATAAGCAGCGCGTCGTCCAGCTCCGCGATGATATCTGTGTTCGCCATTTGGAGCGTGAATCTGCCGTTCTGTATCCTTGAGAAGTCCAGCAGCTCCTCCACCATGCTCTCAAGCCGCCCGGTTTCATGGGTGATAACCGTCATTCCCTTGCGGTAGGTTTCCTCATCGTATCCCGCCGCCAGCGTTTCGCTCCACCCCTTGATAGCGGTGAGCGGCGTTCTGAGCTCGTGCGACACAGAGGATATGAAGTCGTTCTTTATCGACTCGGAATTTTCCAGCTCGTCCGCCATGTCGTTGAACACCTGCGACAGCTCGCCTATCTCGTCCTTGTTGCGTATCGCGATACGCTCCGAGAAATCGCCCTTTGCGAGCTTTTTCGCGGTAATGCTGATCTGCATAAGCGGCGCGCAGATTGATTTTACAAAGTACATTCCGCTGCACACCACCAGCAGGATAATTCCCGCGCTGATAAGAAGCGCCGCCAGCATGACCGCCGAAAGTTGACTATCGATAAGCGTCATCGAAGTGACATAACGCAGCGCGTTGTAATTGCTGCTCGGCTGAGCAATGATAACTGTCACGGCGATAATATTTTCCCCGGTCTCATAGCCGTGGAATACCCCAACACCGTCCTCCGCCTTCAAAGCCGCCTCATAGTCCGGCATATTGTAGCTCTCGTCCGGAGAAAATCCGCTGCTGCTGAGAGTTACCTCGCCGTTCTTGTTAATGGACATCATTTCCATCTGCTCTTTTTTTTCAAAGCCCTCGATAAGCTCCCGCACCTCGGAGGAGTAATTCACCGCCATGTCCTCGTAAAGCCGCGAAAGAACAGTTGCCGTGGCGTTTGCCTCTGATATGAGGTAATTTTCCGCCGAGCCGTAATAGTACTGCCGGGTGAAATAATATATGCAGACATTCGCAATAACCAGAAGAATTCCGACCACGCTGAGCGTGTTGAACATCCACCTGCCGGCAATGGAGCTGCGAAGTCCCATTCGCGCTGCTTTTCTATCCATCAGCCGTTCCACTTATAGCCGAAGCCCCAGATAGTCTGAATGTACTGCGGATTTGAGGGATCTTCCTCAATTTTCATGCGAAGCCGCCGGATATTTACATCGACTACTTTATCGTCGCCATAATAAGCCTCGCCCCATATGTGGTGCAGGATAGTCTTTCTGTCCAGCGCAGTGCCGCGGTTCTTCAACAGATATTCCATGATGTGATATTCCACCTGAGTAAGCTCTATCGGATCTCCGTTTTTCAGCACCGTTCGGCTCTGATAGTCCAGAGTAAACGGTCCGGAAACGATATTCTTCACCGTTTCCTGCCGTGACTGGCTGACATTCACGCGGCGGTAAATCGCGTCCACCCTCGCCACCAGCTCCGACGGCGAAAAGGGCTTCGTAACATAATCGTCCGCGCCTATCATCAGACAATTCACTTTGTCCATTTCCTGACTCTTCGCCGACAGCATGATTATGCCGATCTCGCTACTCTGCTCCCTTATCCAGCGGCAGAGAGCGAAGCCGTCCATTCCGGGCATCATTATATCCAGAAGAGCCACGTCAAAGTTGCCCTTCTGCTCGGTGTAGACTTTCACTGCGTCCTCGCCGCAGGAAACGTCCACCACATCGTAGCCCGATCTTACAAGATTTATTACAACGAAGTCGCGGATAGCGTCCTCGTCCTCGCAAACCAAGATCCTTTTCATACTTCCCCTTTCCGCTGTCACAGAACAATAAAGCAGTTCTGAAACTCGCTTTCCGTCAGCGCCAGATTTCCGGTGAGATATCCCGCGGTTTCCTTCAGGCAGATTATGCTGTCCTCGCTCTCGCCGATCATGCGGTAGTCCTTTGAATTCACCAGCGCCTCGGTATCGTCCTTGTCGATAGTGCGTATTCTCATCAGCTCGGTATTTTCATCTACCGTCAGCCCCGATTCTGAGTTGTACGAGATGAAAATTATCTCGTTGTCCTGATAGTTCACCACCGCCGAAACAACTCCCTGCCAGCGGCTGGGGAAGATCAGCACAAAATTGTATTTGCTGCTGTAATAGCCGTAATATTCCCGCTTGTAGCAGTTATCCTCCACCATGTACCATTCCACCGCACAAAGCTGTTCTGAACGCTGTAAGGTCTCATAGCCCGGCAATGGTGTCATGGAAGGTATCTCAACAAATCCGTCGCGGTCGATATCCATGCTGCGTATCTCAGTCATGTAATCGTTGGTAAAACGGTTGATGACGTTAGAGGGAATGCCGTCCGACCCTATCCATAGATTCACAGGGCTTCTCAGCCGTCCGCCGATGCAGTATATGACATCAGTGCCGTACTGACCTCCGCCCCGGCTGTAATCCAGAAACAGCGCCGTAGTCGCCTCGTCCAGCTGTCCCTTTGTTACGCTGACATATTCGGCAGATACCCCGCTCAGCGGAGTTTCGCCAAGCTTCTGAAAGCCGTTTTCACTCTTGGTGAACATCACCGCAGAAGCCGTCTGGTTAGCCTTATCCGGAATGACCGTAACAAGCTCCTGCTCGCCGTCATCATTGAGGTCTATTACCTCCATGCAGGCATAGCTGCCGCTGTAAAGCTCGGAAATAATCCCGCTGCCGTAATTAAGTACGCTCACCGTCTTTTCCGTCTGGTTGAGCATGGAATAGCACACGATTATCTCAGTTGTCTTTCCATCTCCAAGACTCGCAAAGCTGATGCTGTCGATCTCGCTTCCAACACAGGCAAGGTCGTACACAGCCTCCCACTGACCCTCGTTCTGATCAAGCACCTTGAGCCGCAAAGCGCTCTCGCCGGACTGTACCGACTGGGACTCGTAGAATACCAGAGCTTCGTTTTCCGGCTCGCCGTCTATGTTCTGGAGAACAAAAGCCGAACGGAATTCGCCGCCGCGGGGATATTTCAGCTTGATAGAGCTGCCGGAGCTGTTTATCAGCGCCTGATATATCTCGCTCTGCTCCTGCGTCAGCTTTGGCGCGGTGAGGAGATTTTCCACCGATGCGCCGGAACAGCCGCTCAGCATTCCGACCGCCGCGATAAGCGCAGCCGCACGGCAGAGCCTTTTCACAGCCTTACTCCTCATCGGCGCTATCCGGTAAAGCTTCCGGCTCTCCGGACTCCTCGGCGATATTTTCAGCCGCAGACTTTGGCTGCATATATAGCGCGATAAGCGTCACGACTATGAATATTCCCGCCGCGGTCACAGGTATCGGCATATAACTCATATAATACGCGTCCCTGCCATGCGCCAGCTGATACAGCATCTCAGCCTCGTTTTCAGAGGTCACGATACGGGAGGCAGCCTCCGCAGGGCCGGCAAGAGAAGCCGTGATCACCGCTATCGAGTTACCGAGGATAGTCACCGCAGCAACAGCGCCGGAAACCGTAAGTGCTTCCCTTGTGCGCTTTCCCTCGTTTCCGGAAAGGAACTTCGCCAGCTGCATAAAGAATATCGCTGCAAATATCACCGACATACAGTTGATCAGGTACTCAGGAACAGTGGTTACAGCCATTTTTTCAAGGAAAACGCCAATTCCGCGCAGGGTATAATATCCCGCCCCGGATACCACTGAAAATCCAAGTCCCGGCTTAAACTCCTTGAAATACATTATCATGAATGCCGAAACCAGCATTGCCGCGCCGAACAGGAAATTCACCACGACCATGAACGGAGAGGGCGAAATGTTGCTGCTCTCAGGGATCACCGCTTCGCAATATCCCTCGTACAGCGCCGCCATTCCCGGCAGCAGAAGTGCAAATCCTATTGCTGCGGCTCTGCCGTCGGTTATGCGTTCGACCGGAGTATTGTAAAACGCGCTGTTGTTCTTTTTTCTGTCCAGAACCGCCGCAGCTACTGCCGCCGCAAGGGTCAGGACTATCGCTCCCCAGAAGCAGAAGTCCATAAAGAACCCATTGTCGTCCTTGAGAAATCCCGAAGTCATATCAGTGCCTGCGCAAATCTGCACAACTCTTGCCGCAAACGCCAGCGCCCACGCCGGAATAAGCAGCCACAGCCCTATTCTGCTGTTATTCTTCATAATTTATTAAGCTCCTTATCATAATACAAAAATTGTAAATATGTCATTGAGCGTTGACTTACCACGTTTCAAGCATATCTCATATTATTTTACCACATATTTATATAGAATTCAAGTCCTTTTTGTGGTTTTCACAAGAATTACACCCGTGGCTGTTGACAAACCGCTCGAATTGTTGTAGAATTATTTAATTGATGAATTTACGGAGGGATATATGAAGCTGCAAAACCCATTCGCACGGCTTTCCCGCTTTGAGCTGGGGCTGTGGATATGTTCAATACTTATTGTCGCCGGTGCGTTTCTTATCTCCGGGGAGTTCAACCCGCTGGCGCTTGCCGCGCCGCTTACAGGTGTTACGGCGCTGATATTTGTCGCCCGGGGAGAGCCAACGGGTCAGGTACTGACGATAGCGTTCAGTCTGCTGTATGCGCTTATCTCGTGGCAGTCCCGGTACTACGGCGAGATGATAACCTACCTCGGTATGACCGCGCCAAGCGCTGCCGCAGCGCTTATCGTGTGGATAAAGCACCCATTCAAGCAAGGCAAGCCGCAGGTCACAGTGTCGCATCTCACTGCAAAAAGTCTGACAGTCACACTGCTGATCACCGCCGCCGTTACCTTTGGATTTTATTTTCTGCTGAAGCTGTTCAACACCGCCCAGCTTGAAATAAGCACCGTATCTGTCGCCACAAGCTTTTTTGCGTCCGCTCTTATGATACTACGAAGCCCGCTGTACGCCCTCGCCTATGCCGCAAACGATATTGTTCTGATCGCCTTATGGATATACGCTTCAATTAACGATATTTCAAATCTGCCGATGATATTCTGCTTTGCGGCTTTTCTCGCCAACGATATTTACGGCTTTATCAACTGGCGCAGGATAAGAAAAACGCAGGAGCAAAATAAATATTAGCCGGGAGGAAAAATCCTCCCGGCTCAGCTTGTTGAAAAAGTCACCTTTTCAGGGTGGCGAGAAGCCGTCAGATTCTAGGAACCCGCATAACGGCTAGGCTTTGTGCCTGCCGTTATGCGGCGTGACGATGAAGATGACGGTTTATCGACAGCCTGAGCCGGGAGGAAAATCCTCCCGGTTATTTTTATCATGCCTTTGCGACCGCCTTGTGATATACCTTTTTGCCCTTGCGGATAATGACCTCAGGGTTTATCTCGATCATTGCGTTTACGTCCTCGATAAGAACGTCGTCTATCGCCAGACCCTTTCCGGTGATGAGCGTCCTTGCTTCACGCTTGGAGTTCACAAGCTTTGTAGCAACCAGCAGATCAAGCACGCCGATCTTTCCGTCCACAAGCTCCACCTCGGTGGTGGGCATATTCTCGGAATTGCCGCCCTTTCCTCCGAACAAAGCCTTTGCAGCTTCGAGAGCCTTGTCTGCTTCCTTCTCGCCGTGAACAAGCTTGGTCAGCTCGTATGCAAGGATCTCCTTTGCCTTGTTGAGCTGGCTGCCCTCCCAGTGGGACATCTCATCTATCTGCTCCATAGGCAGGAAGGTCAGCATCTTGATGCACTTCATTACGTCCGCGTCCGCGACGTTTCTCCAGTACTGGAAGAAGTCAAACGGCGAGGTCTTTTCCGGGTCGAGCCATACCGCGCCCTTTTCGGTCTTTCCCATCTTCTTGCCCTCGGAGTTGAGCAGCAGCGTGATAGTCATTGCATGGGCGTCCTTGCCCAGTTTCTTGCGGATAAGCTCTGTGCCGCCCAGCATATTCGCCCACTGGTCGTCGCCGCCGAACTGCATATTGCAGCCGTACTTCT
>CAMAGG010000002.1 GCA_945833805.1 uncultured Clostridia bacterium
ATCACGAAACAGCAGCACGGTATTTTTGTGCTGCTGTTTTTGTGTTTATTCTTTCAGACTCTCCAGGAACTCAATCGCCTCATAAACCGTAGAAAATGTCAGGCACTGAGTACAAAGCCACTGGTTTCTATCATCGGTGTCCTCAATACTTGGTAATCCCTGTGACAGAAGATTGGTGACGGTCTTTCTTGCGTTTGTCACGGCAGTAGGATAATTGGCTGCAATTTTTGAAATGGAATCGTAATCGCCCTTCTTATTAGGTAGGCTCTTTTGCTGTCAGTTTATCCAGCATACTATCACGTTCCTTCAACACAATTATACTACAAACTGGAGTCAGGAATTGCCTCTAAAATGAAACAGTAAAAAAATCAGCGCCCGCAGAAACGCAGGTGCTGAATCTATATGAACGCTGGCAGCCACTCGTCAGCGGTTATGGTATTGTTCAAAAACGACCGTTTGTGGGCAGTTTTCGGAGCGCTTGAAATCACCCCTAAAACTGCCCTATTTCAGTCGTTTTTCTTCCCAAAACTTGTTCCAAAATCAACGTGCCGTTCTTCAACCGTTTTTGGAACGAATCCCTTGATAAAGCGTTGAACGCTTAACAATAACTCTCCCTTCATTCTTTGTAAGAAGGTCAGAGATGTGAAATTTAATTCGTGCAGGCAGTTAAGTCGAAAATCTGTATCAGAAGATGCTGGAAACAATTATCAAAAGATAAGGACGAGATCATTCACATAACTTTAATACCCCTGACTGGTTTTCGGTCAGGGGTATTACCTTTATAAAACAAAACCGCCGGAATGAACCGGCGGAATACGTCGGAATTACATTTCGCCGCCCTCTACAACAAGGTTATCCTTATCAACAGCGTCGCCGTAAACTGCGGCAAGCGTTGCGTCGTAGTCAGCGTGGAAGAACTGCTCGTCTGCAAGAGCCTTGATCTCATCGTTGATCCAGTTGAGGAGAGTTTCGTTGCCCTTTGTTACTGCCGGAGCGATAGCGTCAAGGCTTCCGAGGGACTCAACGCCGACGGTGAAGCCGGGATTGCTCATTGCCCAAGCAAGAACCTCTGTATTATCAGTGGAGAACGCGTCGCCTCTGCCGTCCTGAAGCGCGGAATAAGCCTCGTTGTACTCGTCGTATTTCTGGAGCTTTACATCGGGATAGTTCTCGGTGAAATATGTTTCAGCGGTTGTACCCTTTACAACTATAAGCGTCTTGCCGTTAAGCTGTTCAACATCGGTAATAACTGCGCTGTCAGGAGAAACCACGCCGAGAGCTACCTTCATGTACGGAAGCGCGAAATCGACCTTTTCCTTGCGCTCGTCTGTAACGGTGAAGTTTGCGAGAATAATGTCAACCTTTGCGGTTTCAAGGAATTCAACGCGGCTTGCTGCCTCGACCGGAACGAGCTTCAGCTCAACGCCGAGATCCTTTGCGATTCTCTCAGCGAAGTATACATCGTAGCCCTGATAGTTTCCTTCATTGTCAACATATCCGAAAGGATTCTTGTCGGAGAAAACTCCGATAGTTACCTCGCCGCTCTCCTTGATCTGGTCAACGGTTCTGTATGTGCCAGACTGAGCCGCGGAAGAATCCCCGCTGTCAGCTGCGGAAGAGCCGTTGCTGTTTGAGCAAGCTGCAAATGACAGCGCCATAGCTGCCGCAGCAAAAACAGATGCAATTTTCTTTAATGTGTTCATTAGTAGATCCTCCATTGTCCCTTTATTTGTTTTATATTGTTGACCTGCTCTCTGTATGAATGGGGCAGATACGCGCGTTTTCCGCCGAATTCTTATCTTGAGTAGGTAAACGTCTTTAAGAAACGCTGTGCGCGTTCGGTTTTCGGATCGTGGAAGAACTCCTTAGGAGCGCCCTCTTCAACGATCACGCCGCCGTCCAGGAAAACTACCCGGTCGGCTACAGCCTCCGCAAACGCCATTTCATGGGTGACTATCATCATTGTCGTTCCGCTGTTTGCAAGACCGAGAACAACGTTCAGCACCTCATGCACCATCTCCGGATCAAGCGCCGCAGTTATCTCGTCCAGAAGCATTATATCCGGGTTCATGATAAGGCTGCGGACTATCGCAACTCTCTGCTTCTGACCGCCGGAAAGCTCCGATGGATAGGAATTCGCCTTATCCTCAAGCCCAACGCGTTTGAGAAGCGCCATTGCGTTTTCCGTTACCTCTTCCCTGCTGCGGTTTTGAACCTTGAGCGGTGAAAGAGTGATATTCTTAAGCACAGTCATGTGCGGGAAAAGATCGTAGCTCTGGAATACCATGCCGATCTTCTGGCGGATATTGTAAAGGCTCGCTTTTCCGTGCTCTACCGGCTCGCCATGAAGCATGACCGTTCCTCCCTGAATCGGCTCAAGACCGTTCAGGCAGCGCAGCAGCGTGCTTTTTCCGCAGCCGGAAGGACCGATCAGAACAACGACCTCGCCCTTTGATACGCTAAGCGACAGGTCATTGAGAATGATATTGTCGCCGAAACGCTTTACCAGATGATTTATGTCAATAATATGCTCAGCCATGTTCATTCACCCCTCTTTTTTGTAAGCTTTCTCGACAGCAGCGACAGCGGAAAGCATATCAGGAAGTACATCAGGAATATCGCCGCGTAGACCCACAGCGCCGCGTTGGGATAATCAAAGCGGTTCGCGTCGATTATCTGCTTTCCGACCTTGAGCACCTCGGTCACGCCGATGAGAGATACCAGAGCCGTTGTTTTTATCATTCTGGTGGACAGATTGATAATGTCCGGCACAAGCCCTCTGATCGCCTGCGGGAAAATAACGTAGGTGTAAAGCTGTACTCTGGTAAGTCCCAGTGACAGTCCCGACTCAAACTGATGCTTCGGGATCGCCGTAAACGCTGCGCGAACAAGATCTCCGACCTCGGACGCGCCCCAGATCGTCAGCATTATCACCGCCGCCATCTCTCCGTTAAGGTTGATTCCCGTGAGCTTCGTTATTCCAAAGAAGATGATGAACAGCCACACAAGCTGCGGCATGATTCTGACTATTTCTATATAAACCCGGCAGATAGCTTTTACCACCGGATTTTTTACCAGCATGACCGCGCCGACAACTACGCCGATCACCAGCGATAGTCCAATCGAGATGAGCGACAGCCTGAGCG
The DNA here is from genome assembly GCA_945833805.1 of uncultured Clostridia bacterium. Classification (GTDB taxonomy): domain Bacteria; phylum Bacillota; class Clostridia; order Oscillospirales; family Ruminococcaceae; genus CAG-115. The sequence goes on from CAMAGG010000002.1 coordinate 3,147, forward strand.
TCACCCACAGACCGTCCAGCAGACGCAGCATGTTGTTTCCCATGAAAAGGACTTCAATTCCCTGCACGGCGCATCCTCCTTTCCAGAACCGAAAATACGATTGAGATCGGGAGAATTATCACCAGATAAGCCGCAACAAGCATCGTCAGCGCTTCTCCGGTGTTGTAATACATACCGATGAGATCCTTTGCAACATACATAAGGTCTGCAAGGGATACCGCGCTGAATACGCTGGTTTCCTTAAGCAGGAATATCACATTTGCGGCAAGGGCGGGAACAGACACGGAAGCCGCCTGCGGGATAACTATGTACCGCATGACCTGCCCCCGGCGAAGCCCTAGGCTCTCGGCGCTTTCAAGCTGCACCTTCCCAACCGATCTCAGACCGCTGAGGAAGCTCTCCGCCATATAGCTGCCGCCGAGAAAAGCAAGACCGATAATTCCGCACGCCTCGCTTGACAGCAGTATTCCCGCCTTCGGAAGTCCGAAATACAGGAAGAAAAGCTGCACAATTAGCGGGGTATTCCGCGACAGTTCGATATAAACCGCCACGATCTGACGCGCAACAGGTATTCTGTAATACTTTACCAGCGCACAGACAAGTCCTATCACCACGGCAAGCAGAATTCCGATCACACCGATCGTGACGGTAAGCACTGCGGCTTCAACGTACATCGGCGCGAATTTCTGAATAAACGACCAGTCCACAACATCACTCCGTTAATGAATTTGTTTTGTATGCCAGCGGAGAGAGAAGAGCGGAAGCTCCTGTGCTGCCCGGTGAAGCCTAGCCAAAAGTACGGCAGGGCTAAAACAATCATTCTGATACAAACTTTTTGTTTGTGGGAATATTATAGCATACAAAACATATTATGTCAATAGGTTTAGTGTAACTCTCTGCACAAAAACATTTAACATTTTTTTGATTTTTTCGGCGAATAACCGATGGGCATTCCCCTGAACCATTATATGCACAGTCCCGGAAAGCGGTAAACGTAGTTACCGGCTCAACAGCCGCATACTTATTGATTATATCACATTGCGTCAGATAATTCAAGTAGAAAATATATTTCATGCAAGAAAAATGTTTGATTTGAGCTGCCGCTGCGCATGGGCGGACGATCTGGTATTATAAAAAAACATATTTCTGGATATTGAAACATATCCAGAAGTGGTTATAATATAAAACAGGAAAACTTCCAAAACAAAATACCAAAAGGAGAAACTAAACCATGTCAGACAGACTTGAATTAAACAAAAATTTAGCCCAGATGTTAAAAGGCGGCGTTATCATGGACGTAACTACACCGGAGCAGGCTAAGATCGCAGAAGCTGCGGGCGCCTGCGCTGTTATGGCGCTGGAACGTATCCCTGCGGATATCCGCGCAGCTGGCGGTGTTTCCAGAATGAGCGACCCGAAGATGATCAAGGGTATCCAGAATGCGGTTTCTATCCCGGTCATGGCAAAGTGCCGTATCGGTCATTTCGCTGAAGCCCAGATACTTCAGGCTATCGAGATCGACTACATTGACGAGAGCGAGGTACTCTCCCCCGCCGACGATAAATACCACATCGACAAGACAAAGTTTGACGTTCCTTTCGTATGCGGCGCAAAGGATCTCGGCGAGGCTCTCCGCAGAATAAACGAGGGTGCTTCCATGATCAGAACAAAGGGCGAGCCGGGTACAGGCGACGTAGTTCAGGCAGTCCGCCACATGAGAATGATGCAGAGCGAGATCCGCCGCATTGGTTCTATGGCTGAAGACGAGCTTTACGAAACCGCAAAGTCCCTCGCTGTTCCTTTCGAACTGGTGAAGTTCGTTCACGACAACAAGAAGCTGCCGGTGGTTAATTTCGCGGCAGGCGGCGTAGCTACCCCTGCTGACGCAGCGCTGATGATGCAGCTTGGCGCAGAGGGCGTATTCGTAGGCTCCGGTATCTTCAAGTCCGGAAACCCCGAAAAGCGCGCAGCGGCTATCGTTAAGGCAGTTACCAACTTCAACGACGCAAAGCTTCTCGCAGAACTGTCCGAGGATCTCGGCGAAGCAATGGTAGGTATCAACGAGCAGGAGATCGCACTGCTCATGGCGGAGCGCGGAAAGTGATGACAATAGGAGTATTAGCGCTTCAGGGCGCATTCATCGAGCATGAGAGAATGCTGGCGCAGCTCGGCGCTGACAGCTTCGAGATTCGTCAGCTCAAGGATATTGACCGGCACATGGACGGGCTGATTATTCCCGGCGGTGAAAGCACCGTTCAGGGCAAGCTGCTCAGAGAACTGGGGCTTCTACAACCGCTCACCGAGCAGATCAAATCAGGACTTCCGGTATTCGGCACCTGCGCGGGGCTTATCCTTCTCGCAAAGAAAATTGACGGCGGAGAGGCTCCACATATTGCGGTCATAGACATCACCGCAAAGCGCAATGCATACGGCAGACAACTCGGCAGCTTTGCAGCAAATGCTGAATTCAAAGGTCTGGGCGTGATCCCTATGACCTTTATCCGCGCACCCTACATCAGCGAAACCAGCGGCGCGGAGATACTCGCCGAGGTTGACGGAAAGGCAGTAGCCGCGCGTCAGGGCAATATACTTGTAACCGCATTCCACCCGGAACTTACTTCCGATTTGTCGGTACACAGATATTTTCTTGGAATTGCGGCAGAGAATTCATCAAAGGCAAACTCCGCCGAAATCGCAGTATAACTTTCACGACCTCCGTAATTCTCTTACGGAGGTCAAATAGTTTGTATTGAAATTTATTTCATGAAGTTTATTTTTGAAATTCACAAAATCTCAAAATATATCATCTGATTTAAATAAAAAAGCAATTTGGGTATTGATTTTTAGTCTGATATGTTGTATAATTAAGAAACAACTATTAAACCCACAGGAGGAGTATCTTATGTTCAAAAATCAGGCAAACGGACGCAAAAACCTTATCGGCATCAAAATGCGCGAAGTTCGGAAGTCCCGCGGTATTTCCCAGCGTCAGGTCGCTGACGATCTTGCTGAGCTTGGTCTAATCGTTGACAAGAATGCAGTTCAGCGCATGGAATCTGGTCAGCGCTTCATCACCGATATCGAGCTGATAACTATTGCAAAATACCTCGAGATCCCGGTAAATGAACTGATTGCTTCATTAACAAAGTAATTCTATCAGAAATGCCCCGTTCAAAGCGACGGGGCATTTGGGTTTCGGCAACACAAAAATGCTGCCGCGGAGTATCACGGCAGCTTTTTTTATTACGCATTTTTAAGCTCAATGTACCTGATCAGCAGCTCGGTTGTTCCTTCAATGCCAAGCCTTGAGGAATTGACAGTGATATCATAGCTTCTGGAATCGCCCCATTTGGTGTCGCAATGTGTGTTGTGATAATACTTGCGGCGCTTGTCGTGCTGTTCAATTCGGGACTTCGCTTTCTCCTCGGAAATTCCCTCCCGTTCTGCCGTGCGCTTGATTTTGGAGTCCATATCGCCGAGAATGAACACACGCACCAGACCGGGATTTTCCCGCAGGATATAATCCGAGCATCTGCCTATTACCACAAAGCTCTCCCCTGCGTCTGCGCGATTCTTGATATATTCAAACTGCATCTGAGCAATGACCTCCTCCGGGGAATTGCTGAAGCCGTTTACAGTGCGGGAAAACAGAAGATTTCTCGCGCTCTCATCGTATTTTCTGAGGTATTCCTCGCTGGTGTTCTTCTCCTTTGCAATATCGCCGAGTATATTGCTGTCAAAAAGCGGCAGCCCGAAATACTCCGCCAGCTTCGCGGCAACGATATGTCCTCCGCTTCCGAATTCACGTCCTACGGAGATGATAAGCTGTTTATCCATATAACTTCCTCCATATCAAGGGTTTGAGCCCTGATGATCTCAATTTCCTTGTTCATATTCTACCGTAAAAGCCTGCTTTTTTCAACAATTTTTCCCAAGCATTTCACGGTTTCAAAACGGGATAAATCAGATATTTATTCCCTCACCAAGAGATGAGGGAATTATAATGATCAGTAGATACCAAGTTCCGCGCCGTATCTGATGAAGATGCTGACAGTGCAGATCACCAGCACGATGACCGTTGCCGGTACACACGCCTTGAGATATCTTCCCCAGCCGATCGGATAGCCGTGTTTTGCAGCAACAGAGGTTCCCACAACGTTTGCGGAGGCTCCGATTGGGGTCGCGCTTCCGCCGATGTCAGTACCGAGGGACAGCGACCATGCTAGAACATCTAGGCTCGTTCCGGTGGTAAGGGACAGGGTTTTTATTATCGGGATCATTGTTGCGGCAAACGGAATATTGTCCACTACCGAGCTTGCGATCGCCGAGATCCAGATTATGATAGCCACCATGAGGAGAGCGTTTCCGCCGCTTATGCTTCCAATGAAGTCCGCAACGACCACCAGCACTCCGGTCTGCTCAAGACCGCCGACTACAACGAACAGTCCGACAAAGAACAGCAGGGTCTTATAATCCACCTTTTTCAGCAGCTCAAGGCAGCTCTTTCCGGAGGTCGCCAGCGTCAGCACAGCCACAACCGCGCCGATAAACGCCACCGTAAGCCCTGTCTGCGCGTGAGTTACCAGCATAACTACCGCGATCAGGAAAATTACAATGCTGATGATAAATCCGCGCTTGTCGGTAATTGCTTCCTTCGGGTCGGGCATTTTGGAGGTGTCGATATTGTTCTTGCTTGCCTCACTCAGTTCCTTTCTGAAAATAAGGAAGAAATACACAAGCACGAACACCAGAGAAATTCCCGCAATAACACCGGTATTGGTGAGGAAGTCCGCGAAGGAATAACCGAGGGAGGTGCCGACTATGATGTTTGGCGGATCTCCGCACATGGTCGCCGAACCGCCGAGGTTTGCGCAAAACACCTCTGAAAGTATCATCGGAATAGGATTGAATTTCAGCAGCTGAGCAAGCTCCACGGTAACAGCCGCAAGGAACAGTATTACGGTAATGCTGTCAATGAACATTGAAAGCACAGCAGACATCAGCATGAACGTGATGAAAAGTGGAATTACCTTATACTTGACAAGCTTTGCCAGCGTCATGCACAGCCATCTGAAGAAGCCTGCCTTTGCCATTCCCTCTACCATTACCATCATTCCGGCAATGAAGATGATAGTCGCCCAGTTGATCCCGCTTGAGCTTTCCTCCGCAGAACCCGCCGTATACCAAAAACCCGGTGTGAATATATTCGCGACATTCAATGTTTCCCATACGGCGTCAATGCTCTTCATGCAGATACCAAATACCATTACAAGCGTTGCAAGTCCGCAGCAGAGAGTGACAATATGCCGCTCTATCTTGTCCATGATGATAAGTACGAACATCACCACAAATATAAGCACTGCAACGATCTTAGCGATAAGCCCGGATTCATCATTGGAGAGTCCCATGAATGTTCCGAAAAGAAGCAGGATCGTTCCCAGCGCGCTCATGCCCATTGCCGCCGTTCTGGACAGCCTGTCCCTCGCCGACATGATAAACATGACGACAAAAACGACAACGGCAAGAATGGCTGATAATACCATTTAATTACCTCCGTTCAGAAGCGGCTGTTTATATATGTATACCGCTTCTATTTTGTTCTGCACATAGAAATACTCCCAAAATTGCCGCCTCATTACGGACGCAATATCGGGAGAAGTTTTCTTTCTGTTTCTTGCGCACATCAATTCTAACACAAAGAATCTGAAATGTCAAGAGGAAATGACTAAATCTGTTAAAATATTATCAAAAATTTCGCACAAATATTCATAGTTTCAGGCGCATTTTTTGTCATATTAACCAAATTCACTGTTCACAGTTGAGCAATATGCTCAAAAAAGCCTGTAAATTAGCCTCAGTACAGGCTGACTGCGCGGCGCTTCCTTAGTATTCTATTCCCCTGCGGGCATTCACTCCCTGCGAATAGGGGTGCTTGACGCATTTCATCTCACTAATATAGTCCGCCGCTTCAACAAACATATCCGCAGGATCTCTGCCGGTTATCACCAGCTCCGCATTTCCGGGCTTCTCCGTCAGGAACTGCTCCGCCGTGACCCTGTCGATAAGGTCAAGGCTGTACGCTGCGTTGAACTCGTCGATTATCAGCATATCGACCTTTCCGGCTCTGACCAGAGAATACCCCTCCTCCAGCAGCAAATTATGGCAGCGGGTGATCTCAGCCTTGTCCGCTTCAGTCATTGTGTTGAAAAAACCGTAATTCCTGTCGCAGCGTGTTAGCGTAATTCCCGGAATGCCCCGCAGCACAGCAAGCTCCGCCGTATCCGATCCCTTCAGCAATTGAATTATATGAACCCTCATTCCGGCGCCGGCGGCTCTTATGGCAAGCCCAAGCGCAGCGGTAGTCTTTCCCTTTCCGTCACCGCAGTATATATGAAGAAAACCCATGTTAGCAGCTCCTTTCAGATCATTTATCTATATTATATCCAACAAAGCGTATTATGTCAAGAAAAATCCACCCTGCTGCATGACAGGGTGGATCTGGTTATTTGGTATGGTTGATGTTGAAGTTGCAGTTCTCGCTGAACTGCTTGCTCTCCTTTACGCCCTTTCCCGATTTTCTGTCGTCGGGGTGAAGCTCGTTGTGCAGATGAACGTCCTTAGGTTTATCGTTGCCGCGGACGAGGTCTGCGTCCTGCTTCATGGTGTGATTTTTTGCCATTGCGCCACCGGCTGCTGCATTATACGCAGCCCTGAGCCTTCATTGCCTCTGCAACCTTCAGGAAGCCTGCAATGTTTGCGCCTGCCATGTAGTTGCCGGGCATGCCGTATTCCTTGGAAGCGTTGTCGCACTGCTTGAAGATTTCCTTCATAATACCGTGGAGCTTCTCGTCAACTTCCTCAAATGTCCAGCTGTATCTGATAGAGTTCTGGCTCATCTCAAGACCGGAAGTAGCTACGCCGCCTGCGTTTGCAGCCTTTGCGGGGCCGTAAAGCATATTGTTTGCGAAGTAAACCTCGATAGCCTCGGGAGTGGAGGGCATATTAGCGCCCTCTGCAACTGCGTAAACGCCGTTCTCCGCAAGGTTCTTTGCGAACTCGCCGTTGATTTCGTTCTGTGTTGCGCAGGGCAGTGCAATGTCAGCCTTGATCTTTGCGCCCCATACGCTGCCCTCGTGGTACTCAGCGTTCTTGTGTGAGGTTCTGTCAACATATTCCTTGATCCTGCCGCGCTCAACCTCCTTGATCTGCTGAACAACTGCAAGGTCGATCCCGTCCGGATCATAGATATAACCGTTGGAGTCGGAAACTGTTACAACCTTACCGCCGAGAGATGTTGCCTTCTGGGTAGCGTAGATAGCAACATTACCGGAACCGGAGATGATCACAGTCTGACCATCGAAGCTCTTGCCGTTTGCCTTGAGCATTTCGTTGGTGAAATAGCACAGACCGTATCCGGTAGCTTCTGTTCTTGCGAGAGAACCGCCGTAAGTAAGTCCCTTACCGGTGAGAACGCCGCTCCACTCGTCGCGGATTCTCTTGTACTGACCGAACATATAGCCGATCTCGCGTCCGCCGGTACCGATATCGCCTGCGGGAACGTCGCAGTCAGGGCCGATGTGTCTGCAAAGCTCTGTCATGAAGCTCTGGCAGAAACGCATAACCTCGCCATCAGACTTGCCCTTGGGGTCAAAGTCGGAGCCGCCCTTTGCGCCGCCCATAGGAAGGGTGGTGAGGGAGTTCTTGAAGATCTGCTCAAAGCCGAGGAACTTGATAATGCCCATGTATACGGAGGGGTGCAGTCTGATGCCGCCCTTGTACGGACCGATAGCGGAGTTGAACTGGATACGGAAACCTCTGTTTACCTGTACCTTGCCGTTGTCGTCTACCCACGGAACACGGAAGATGATCTGTCTTTCAGGCTCAACGATCCTGTCGAAAACGCCAGCTTCAACGAGGTCGGGTCTTTTTTCAGCAACCGGCTGAAGTGTTTCAAAAACCTCTGTTACTGCCTGAATGAACTCCGGCTCGCCGGGATTTCTCTTCTTTACCGTTTCCAGTAAATCTGCGAGATATTTGTTAGTTAACGCCATTGTTAAATAACCTCCTAAAAAATTATGTCCTCCGCAGGCGGACTTGTGCCGCAACCCTACGGTCTTTATACATTATACAACATCATCAGCAATTTTGCAAGATAATTTTGGATTTTTTTCATCACAAAAATGCTTTTTGTTTAGTTGCAACAATGAATCCGTGCTTTAATTGTACATTTTATACAGATTATTTTACTAAAAGCACTAGTTGTATTAGTGCATACTTGCAAATCTCACCGAAAAATCATATCATTTCCAGTATTACGTTTTGTGCTGTGGAACAGTGCAAACCGCACTGCAAAGCATTTTTTCGTCATTCCAAGCAAATTTCAGATCTCCACCGATGTGCCGGAGTTACAGTATGAGCTTAGATTTATGAATTATTTAAAACTGAAAATTTCATTTATGGCAGTATCGCATGAAAGAATACCCTAAATCTGCCCAGTTAAAAAAATATATTTGCAGAAACCACTTGACAACTACAAGGTTCTTGTGATATAATCTGTACATAGAGTCATATTGTTATGAACGTATGTACAAAGGAGTGATGAATGTGGCGGACGTAATGGGAGCGCTTCAAAGAGCGCGAACAATGGAACTTGAAATACAGACCCAGTTGGAACATATCGAAATGCTCCACAGGATCGCAAACCGGGCGCGGAAGTCCTCCGCCTGCGCTGTGGAAACCGTTGAAAAGCTGGAGCGGCTGGAACGCGACCTGAACAACACGATAGACGAATTGTGCGATGCAAAACGGGACGCTCTGAAATACATCAGTTTTCTAAGCGGAGAGGAACGCAGCGTTATCGAGGGCTACTACATACTCGCAAAAAGCTGGCAGAAGCTTTCGCACGACCTGTACATGAGCGAGCGGAGAATATTCCTGCTGAGAAAAAGCGGACTATCGAAGCTGCTTGACAGATACGGCGGACAGCCGGTGCAGGGCAGCGAAAAAAACGCGCGTATATGAAAAGGAGAACATCATGGGACTTGGTAAACGAATAAGGGCGCTCAGAGAACGCGCCGGTATCACTCAGGAGGAGCTTGCACAGCGGTTAGGGGTCACTCCGTCGGCAGTCGGGAATTATGAACGCGACATAAGCCACCCGAAGGAGGAGGTGCTGTACCGGCTGTTTTCAGCGCTCTCCTGCGAGCCGAACGAGCTTTTCTCGGACTATTATAACGTGAAGCTTTCCCCGGCGCAGCTTCATATTATGAAATACCGGGAGCTGGACGAGCACGGACGTGAGCTTGTGGACGCCTGCACCGAGATCGAGCACCGGCGCTGCTTCGACGGACTAACCACCGTTGCGGCGAGGAGCTTCGGCAGGAATGAAACTCCGGAGAAGATACGGCTGAAAAAACGAAAGGGCGCCGGGAGCATTCTCGACCAGCCTGATTACAAGGAGTGACAGACATGACAGGTACACAGGCTCTTTTACAGTCCGGAACAATGTCGCTTCCGGTAAATATTTCGGCTCTGGCAAGCCATTTCGGAATAAAGCTGGTGGATTACAACTCGTTCACGCAGGTATACGACATGGACAAGCAGGAGCTTTACCGCCGGGTGAGCTACGGAGGATTCAGCCTTATGGCGGATGGAAGCTGTATCTGTGTGCTGAACAGCAGCCTTTGCGGTCAGGCACGCCGCAAATGGACAGCGGCACATGAGATCGGTCATATTCTCTGCGGTCATATTTCCGGGGAAATCAATCTCCCGACAAATGAGCAGGAGCAGCAGGCGGACCTCTTCGCCGCAGAGCTGCTCGCGCCGCTTACGGTGCTGCATTTCTGCGGAGTATCCTCGGCGGTAGAGATAGAGCGGCTGTGCGGTCTTTCAAAGCAGGCTGCGGAATACCGTTTTCAGGAACTTTCCCGGCTGCGGCGACAGCAGGACGCGCTTTACACCTCTGCAATTATTAGCGACGAAAACGCGAAGGCTGACTGCCTTTTCCTTATCACCGAGGATCAGCGGGAGCTTTTCCGGCAGTATTCCCCTTTTATCAGCAGGTATATTGCCCGAAGGTCGTCACATGATGGATACGCTGAATATCTGACGATAAAATCCAAAAACAGAATGGCAATCTGACGAAAAATCTGACGGCGCGATCGAACGAAAATAATTATGCGGTGTTGCCCTAAAATTTTAATTTCAACAATTGTTGACAAATCTTAGGGCAAATGGTATACTTAATATAGTTATAGTTTATCAATTCAGGAAAGCATTATAGGCATCTGACATCATTTGGGAGGACATAATATGCCACCAAAACCTAAATTCACAAAGGAAGAGATCGTTGCCGCTGCGCTCGAGCTGGTAAGCAGTCAGGGAATAGAGCATCTGACGACTCGAAATCTCGGAGAAATGATGGGAAGCTCGGCGCGACCTATCTTCACCGTTTTCACCAGCATGGACGAGGTTCAGCTTGAAGTCCGCAAGGCAGCGATGAAGAATTTCAATGCGTATATCCGCGAGAGCGTAAACTTTACTCCCGCGTTCAAGGAAGCCGGCATACGCATGGTTCGCTTCGCAATCAAAGAGCCGAAGCTGTTTCAGCTGCTATTTATGACCGAGAACAAACATCCGGTAAATCCCGGTTCTTTTTTCGGGAGTCTTGGCGAATATGAGGATCTATGCACCGAAGTTATCTGCCGCGATTACGAGATGACAAAGCAGGAGGCGGCCGTGATATTCCAGCACATGTGGACTTACACATACGGAATAAGCGCCCTCTGCGCAACTCACATGTGTATGTTCCCGGAAAACGAGATCGCCGACCGCCTCGGAACAGAATTCCTTGCGATCACATCTATGGTCAAGAGCGGTAACATGAATGTAACCACTCCCCCGCCTGTCCGCGGAAACGACAAGGAAAGCTTCAAGACAAACGAAATACTGGCAGGACTAAAGTAAATTGCTTTGTTTAACCGGACTGACTGCCCTGTCTGCTCCGTACTTTTCATAGAATTCGTCGATGTCCGCTTCAGTTCTTATCAACTCCGCACAGACCAACTTCTTTTCGGAGCTGTTATAGAAGCCTATCGTCTTTTCGCCGGTGCAGACGCTTGATTCCACCCTGATGTCTTCGGCTGAATATCCCTCGGGCATTGGAAGTACGGTTTTCGGCTTTCTGAATATTCTCATTCCTTCACCCCATTTTATTTTTCAACACAATTACCCCGGCGCACAGCCGGGGTAATATTTTTATTCCTCAGAGGTATGTCCGACAGCTACTTCCTGACCGAAAACATGGATCTCGCCGTCCTCCACATAATATAATATCCCGGAATAAGTCCCGTCCGGCTGTTCTCCGGCAAAATACGGCTCATGACCTCGGCTCAGCGCCATATAGTCGGTGAATACAGTTGCCAGCCAGACCGCATACACCGCCGACGCCGCCAGAACCGCAGCCGCAGCCGCTTTCTTGAAACGAGGCATTGCCGGAAAACCGCCCTGCCAGCGGTTAAGGATCCTGCGAAGCAGCTCCGAAAGCCCCCACAAAAGCAGCAGCACGGAAGGAATGATCACCGCAACGCACAGCCATTCCTGCCAGCTGAGAGGAACGATATAAAAAAGAGAACCCACCAGCCAGCAGCAGGCGCAGAATGCCACGGCAACAGCTATCAGCATTGCAGTATGCCACTTTTTATAGGGTCTGCAAACAGCCATCAGTACTCCGAAGCATACTGCGGCGGTCAGATACACCGCCATGACCGACAGTCTCTCATGTGGAATGCCGGATATTTTCTGTAAGATCAGCAGCGCGGAAATACCCAAAACAACGGTAAGTCCGCCGGGGAGCGCCCTTTTCAGCACGTTAGCGATAAAGCTTCCCTCTACCCTGCTGTGATTAGGCTCAAGAGCCAGCAGGAAGGACGGAGCGCCGATAAACAGCGAACTTATCAGAGTAAGCTGAATGGGTTGGAACGGGTATGCCGCCGGAACGAACAGGAACAGCACCGCCAGCAGAAACGAGAAAACTGTTTTCACCAGAAACAGCGACGCAGAACGCTGAATATTGTTGATGCAGCGGCGACCCTCCTCTACGGCAAGCGGCATCGAAGAAAAGTCGGAATTAAGCAGCACCAGCTGCGAAACGCACCTTGCCGCGTCGCTTCCAGACTGCATAGCCACCGAGCAGTCAGCCTCCCGGAGAGCAAGCACATCATTCACACCGTCCCCGGTCATTGCTACCTTGTGTCCCGCTGCTCTCAGGGCACGGACAAGCTCCAGCTTTCGGGCTGGAGTAACTCTGCCGAAAACAGTGTATTTTTCCGCCGCATCCGACAGTTCCTCGTCAGACAGCTCAGACGCGTCCACAAAGCATTCCGCGCCGGAAAGCCCCGCCTCTGCCGCCACGCTGGAAACCGTCACCGGATCGTCGCCGGAAATGACCTTGAGCGTCACTCCCTGCTCACAAAAATAGGCAAGCGTTGAGGGTGCGCTCTCCCGTATCTCGTCTGAAAGAATAACCAGCGATTTCGGGCTTAAATTCGCCGGCAGCGCCTTTTCCGGAAGCTCCTCCGGGCTTTGCGCCAGAAGAAGCACCCGCCGACCTCTGCCTGCGATTTCCTCGCATATCCCGCTTATTTTATGGTATTCCTCCGGTGAGAGGACAAAGCTCGGCGCTCCAAGTATAAGCGTACCAAAGCCCTCTATCTGCGCTCCGCTCCACTTTCTTGCCGAGGAAAAAGGCTCTGTACGCAGCGCCTTTGCTCCGGTACTCTGGGGGAATTTCTTCGCGATCGCCGCCATAGTCTGATTTTCCGCGCCCATTACCTCCGAAAGAGCCGAAAGAGCGGATTCCGCATTGTATTCTTCGTCAAGACGCTGTATTTCGGTGAGCTGCATATTTCCGGTGGTTATTGTTCCCGTCTTGTCAAGGCACAGCACGTCCACCCTTGCAAGGCTCTCTACACAGTACAGATCCTGACACAACGTCTGCCGCTTTCCAAGACGTATGGAGCTTACCGCAAGGGCAATGCTGGTCAGCAGCACCAGTCCCTCAGGTATCATTCCGATAATTGCGGCAGTGGTGCTGGTAACGCTGTACTGAAGCTCCTGATGAGCCACAAAAAGTGCCTTTGTGAACAGCACCAGTGCAAACGGAAGAATGCAGACGGAAATAGTGGAAATGATCTTGTTTATCGCGCTCATCATCTCGGAATGGCGCTTTTTCTGCTTCTTTGCCCCGCTGGCGATCTTATTTGCGTAAGCCGCCGCACCCACCGCAGTGACCTCAGCTTTCCCGCCGCCGCTCACCACAAAGCTTCCGGAATACAGAGTATCTCCCGGACGCTTGGCGACTGTTTCACTCTCTCCGGTGAGCAGGCTTTCGTCCACTTCTAGCTCCCCTTCAGCAAGCACTCCGTCCGCACAGAGCTGACGTCCCGAAGAAAGCAGCATTATATCTCCGGGAACAATATCCGCCACCGGAAGCACCTGCTCCTCTCCGTCCCGAAGCAAATGCGCCTTTGGAGCGGAGATCAGCGAAAGCCTGTCAATGGTGCGCTTGGAGCGTATCTCCTGTATAATACCTATCGCGATGTTGCAGAGGATAACCCCCATGAACAGCATATTGCGGTATGCTCCCACAAGCGCCACCATCACCGCGAGGATTATATTTATTAGATTAAACAGCGTGAAAATATTGTCCGAAAAAATTCTGCCCACGCTCTTGGTTTTGACTGAAAAGCTTCCGTTGCACTCGCCGCGGGCTATCTTCTCCTCAGCCGCCCTCCGGGAAAGCCCGGTATTAATATCCGTCACTGCTTTACCCCCTTGCCGTTAATGTATATTAGTAAATAGTATATCCCTAAAGAAATATTTTGTCAAGCAGGATCGCCGGAAATATTTGTGAAAAGTACATGACACCCCTTCTTCACAGCAACATCACGCTTTGCAATGCGCTATTACAGTCGCGGACCCACGTTAGGTTATACCCTAATTTTACCCGGATATCCTAAAACGATATAAATATATTTCACTTTCATTGTAATATTTACCCGTAAAACAATCTCACAGAACTTTAATTTTATACGGTATGCTACTTGAAAAATTTTTTCGATTATGATATAATAACATTAGTTTGTCAGAGCGGGTATGTTCTAAAAGCTCTGACATCATGTTACAGGCATCATCGGTATTGCATCATAAGTAAGACACCATGGTCAAGACATCATTAAGTAAGACATCATCAGGAGGATAATGTTATGGCAGACATTCAGAAGCTTTATGAACTGTGGCTCAATAAGGCAGTCGCGGACCCCGACCTCAAGGCGGAGCTTGAAAGCATTAAGGACGACGAGGACGGAAAGAGCGACCGCTTCTACCGCGACCTTGAATTCGGCACCGGCGGACTCAGAGGAGTCATCGGCGCAGGCACCAACAGAATGAACGTATATACAGTCAAGAAAGCTACTCAGGGTCTTGCTGAATATATCCTCGCGAGCGGCGAAAAGAAGTCCGTTGCCGTATCCTACGACAGCAGAATAAAGTCCGACTACTTCTCCAAGAGCGCGGCTGAAGTACTTGCCGCAAACGGTATCAAGGTTTACATCTACAAGGAGCTTATGCCCACCCCCATGCTCTCATGGGCTGTAAGAGCGCTTGACTGCGGCGCAGGTATCATGGTCACCGCAAGCCACAACCCCGCAAAGTACAATGGTTACAAGGTTTACGGCGCAGACGGCTGCCAGCTTACCCTTGAAGCGGCTGAGGCAGTGCTTGCTAAGATCAACACCATCGACATTTTTGAGGGTATCAAGTCCGTTGACTTCGACAAGGCTATGGCTGACGGAATGATCAATTACATTGAGGACAGCGTTATCGACTCTTATCTCGAAAAGGTAAAGGAACAGGGTCTGCACACCGACCTCGTTGCAGACAGCGGTTTAAAGGTAGTTTACACTCCTCTGAACGGCACAGGCAACAAGCCCGTCCGCCGTATTCTCAAGGAGATCGGCATAAAAGACGTTGTGGTAGTTCCCGAGCAGGAAAACCCCGACGGAAACTTCCCCACCTGCCCCTATCCGAACCCGGAGATCAAGGAGGCTCTTGCCGTAGGTCTGAAGCTCTGTGAAACCGAAAAGCCTGACCTGCTGCTTGCCACCGACCCTGACTGCGACCGTGTAGGTATAGCTGTTCCTGACGGCGACCACTACGAGCTGTTCACCGGAAACGAAGTGGGCGCGCTGCTGCTGGAATACATCTGCAAGGAGCGTATCGCCCTCGGTAAGATGCCCAAGAACCCGGTTGCAGTCAAAACGATAGTTACCACCGACATCACAAAGGCTATCTGCGCTAAGTACGGCGTGGAGCTTCGCGAAGTGCTCACCGGCTTCAAGTTTATCGGCGAGCAGATCGGCTTCCTTGAGGCAAAGGGCGAGGAAAACCGATACATCTTCGGATTTGAGGAAAGCTACGGATACCTTGCCGGAGGCTATGTCCGCGATAAGGACGCAGTTGTGGCTTCCATGCTCATCTGTGAGATGGCTGCATTCTACCGCACAAAGGGTATCTCCCTCATTGAAGCGAGAAAGAGAATGTACGACGAGTACGGCGTATATTACAATAAGCTTGAGAACTTCACCTGCGAAGGCGCAAGCGGCATGGAGCGCATGAACGAGATAATGTCCGACCTCAGAAAGAACGGTCCGAAGTCCATCGGCGGTCTTGCTGTTGAAGCCGTTGCGGATTACGAGGCTTCAACAAAGACCTTTGCTGACGGAAAGACTGAGGAGATCACCCTGCCCAAGTCCAACGTTATCACCTTCTATCTTCAGGATTCCGCAAGCGTTGTCATCAGACCCTCAGGAACTGAGCCGAAGATCAAGGTTTACTACACCACAAAGGGCGCTGTCAAGGAGGACGCTGTGGCTCTCCAGCAGAAGCTTTCCGCCGATTTCACAAAGGTTCTCGGCTTCTGATATTTACTTTCTGTAAAAAAAATTAAAAAATTTCAAAAAACCACTTGAAATTTGTTTTCAAATGTGATATACTGTATACTTGTAATGATTGTGCCAAGGTCTGAACCGCTGACAGTAAGCAAATCAGGGTTTGGCATTTATGGATTGAGGTGAAAATCATGAAGGAAGGTATTCATCCCGCATACGAAGCTACTGTTATCAGATGCGCTTGCGGCAATGAAATCGCTACACGCTCTACCAAGAAGGACATCAGAGTAGAAATCTGCTCTAAGTGCCACCCGTTCTTCACCGGTAAGCAGAAGCTGGTTGACTCCGGCGGACGTGTTGACAGATTTAAGAAGCGTTACAACATGGGCAAGTAATTGTTCAAATGTAAGTAGTTTGAATGTAGTAAAAAACACACGCTTGAGGGCTTTCCCCGTTTCTTGCGTGTGTTTTTGCATTTATGGGAGTCACTGAGAATACGAGGTTCACATGGAATATAAAACCATCGCGCGCCGCTGCGAAGCCAGATTTATTGAAAAGAAGTCCGAGTTTATCGGCTACCTCTGCCCTGTCCAGAACGAGGAGCAGGCTATCGCGTTCATTGAGGAGATACGCGCCATGCACCGCAAGGCTACGCACAACTGCTACGCGTATATCCTCCGGGAGAACAACGCCGCGCGGCATTCCGACGACGGAGAGCCGGGTGGAACTGCGGGAGTGCCGATATACGAGGTGCTGCGCAAGGAGGGGCTTACCGATGTGTGCTGCGTGGTAACGAGGTATTTCGGGGGTATCCTGCTGGGCGCGGGAGGGCTTGTCCGCGCCTACACAAAGGGCGCAAAGGACGCGGTAGACGCGGCGCAGATAAAGTGCATGGCTTCTGCGGCGGAGCTTCTGGTCACGGTGGATTATGGACTGTACGGAAAGCTGGCGCAGATTTTCGCAGACCATGACGCAAGGGTGGCAAATGAGGAATTCGCCGACAATGTGCGCATAACCCTTTATATCCGTGAGGAAAATGCGCAGAAGCTGAAGGAAAAGCTGATAGACGCCTGCAACGGCAATGTCGTTGTTGAAGATATACAAAATTTAAACTACGATTTTGCATAGTTTTCACAAAATTACATTTTTCAAAAAGGAATTAAGGCAGGCAAAACTGTATATACTATCAGAGGGGATTTTATGTCCTTTTTTGAAGCTTTTTGTGAAAGGAGCAGCCTGCCATGCTTCCACGGGAACGTATAATGCAGAACGAAACACTTACGCTAAGCGAATTTGCCTGCAAAGCCGCTGATACAAAGGGGCGTGCAGTACCGGAACAGCCGGACGATTTCCGGACGGATTTCCAGCGCGACCGTGACAGAATTATCCACTGCAACGCATTCCGGCGGCTAAAGCACAAAACGCAGGTGTTCCTTATCCCTCACTCCGACCACTACCGCACAAGGCTTACACATACTCTTGAGGTAAGCCAGATCTCCCGGACAGTTTCCAGAGCGCTGGGACTGAATGAGGATCTGACCGAAGCTATCGCGCTTGGGCATGATCTGGGGCATACTCCATTCGGGCATGACGGAGAGCGCGCTCTCAAATCGCTTCTGCCATGCGGTTTTGCTCACAATCAACAGGGGCGGAGAGTTGTGGAGTTCATCGAAAAGGAAGGAAAAGGGCTTAATCTCACCGCTGAGGTGATCGATGGAATTGTAGGTCACACCACCTCCGGAAAGGCAGATCCGCCTTTCACCAGAGAGGGCATGGTGGTGCGCTACTGCGATAAGATAGCCTACATAAACCACGATATTGAGGACGCGATCCGCGGCGGCGTCATCAGCGACAAGGATCTGCCGGAATTTCCGGTGAAAATACTGGGAGCGACAAAATCAGAGCGTATAACCTCGCTGGTGCGTTCCCTTGTGGAGAGCGGCGCGGAAAATATCCGCATGGACGCAACCACACAGAAAGCCCATGACGAGCTGCGGACATTTATGTTTGAGCGGGTTTACCGCGCAGAGCCGACTGTCGCCGAAATGGACAAAGCTCAGTATATTGTTGAGTTCCTCTACAAATACTTTATAGACAAGCCCAAAGAGATGCCGCCGCTTTATTTATCGCTTGCGGAGCGGTTTGACCTGCCAACGGCGGTGGGCGATTTCATCAGCGGAATGACTGATGATTATGCGGTAAATCTATTTAAAGAGATTTGTATTCCCAAGGGCTGGGTCGGCGGGACGGCGAAAATGACCTAGGGAAACGCTGATCTTCGCCGCATTCAAGCACGGAAACTCACGCGGCTGTATTTGATACGCTTTTCTTTAATCAGCGTATCCCTTGAAATGAGGTGATCTGAATGGCACTGCCTGACGGCTTTCTTCAGGAGCTTCGGGACAACAACGAAATAGTATCAGTTATTGAGAATTACGTAGAACTAAAGCGCTCCGGCAGCACCTATTCCTGCCGCTGCCCTTTTCATTCAGAGCGTACTCCTTCATTCCACGTCTACCCCAACACCCAGAGCTACTACTGCTTCGGCTGCGGCGCAGGCGGTGATGTCATCACCTTTATCCGCACGATTGAAAACCTTGATTACATCGAGGCTGTGCGGTTCCTTGCCCAACGCGCCGGAATGCCTATGCCGGAGGACAGGAACGATGACTCCGCAAAAAAACGTCAGCGGCTTTACGAAATGAACCGCGAGGCCGGAAAGTTCTTCCACCGGCAGTTGTTTTCCCCGGAGGGGGCAGATGGCTGGAATTACATCACCGGGCGACAGCTCACCGAGCATACTATCCGGCATTTCGGGATAGGCTATGCTGTGAACGACTACCACAAGCTCCACTATTATATGCGAAATCTCGGCTTTTCCGAGGACGAGCTTATTGAAGGTTCGCTGCTGGTGAGAAACAACAACCGCGTCTATGATAAATTTGTAAACCGGGTGATGTTCCCGATTTTCGACACCCGCGGAAATATAATCGCTTTCGGAGGGCGCGCTCTTGCGGCGGACGCTCCGGCGAAGTACCTCAACAGCGCGGAAACCTACGTTTTCCAGAAGCGGGACAACCTGTTCGCGCTGAATTACGCGAAGAATTCCAAAGCGGATTACTTCATTCTCTGCGAGGGCTACATGGACGTTATTTCCATGCATCAGGCGGGATTTGACAGCGCAGTTGCCACCCTCGGTACAGCAATTACCGCAACTCAGGCGCGGCTTATCGGGCGCATGGGAAAGTCGGAGGTAATTCTGTCTTACGACTCGGACGGGCCGGGACAGAAAGCGGCTTCAAGAGGGATCAACCTGCTCAGCGAGGCGGGTGTAAAGGCTAGGGTGCTTCAAATGACCGGCGCAAAAGACCCGGACGAATATATCAAGAAATTTGGCGCAGAGGCTTTCTCGCACCTTATTGAAAGCTCCGGCGGCGCTATCGACTACGAAATGGGAAAGCTGACTGCCGGGCTGGATATGAGCAAGGAAGAGGACAGAGCCGCTTATCTAAAAAAAGCTGTGGTATTCCTTGCGCAGATAAGAAATCCGCTGGAACGCGCGGTTTATGTTTCAAAAGCGGCGGAAAACGCGAATATACCCGCCGAAACAGTTCGTTTTGCGGTTCAGAGCGAAATTTCACGACAAAAAAAGAAATCCGAACGTGAGGAGCAGAGAAATCTCATTTCTCCCCGGAATACGGATAAAATAAATCCGGAATCGGCAAAGCTGCCGCGGGAGGAAAAAGCGGAGCGCGGTATACTGTGCTTTGTTTTCAATAATCCGGACAAGCTGGAGTACGTCAGGAAAAAACTCACCGGAGGATTTGCAACTGAATTCAACCGCAGGGTCTTTGAATTCATGGAGCAGAAGCATAATTCCGGCGCGGTACTGAGCGGAAGTATGTTCAACGAGGCATTCTCCACCGACGAGGTAGGAAGAATATACGGCACGCTGAACGATTTTTCACAGTTCGCGCATTCGGAGGACGTTGTAAACGACTATATCACGGTACTCAACGAGTACCATGAAAAAATAAATCAGAGAGAAGCCGGCAGTATGTCTGCGGACGAGCTGCTGGCATTTGCACAGAAGCAAAAGGAGAAGAAAAGCAAATGACAGAGAACAACGGCGGAGCAACTCTTCACGAGCTGCTCACACAGGGAAAGCAGAAAGGAAGCCTCACAACAAAGGAAATAACCGATGTGCTTGAGGAACTGAATTTTGACGCTGAACAGATCAACGGTATCTACGAGGAGCTGGATAATCTCAACATCAAGATCGTTGACGACTATACCGCTGACCTTGATATTGAAAACCTGATCGACCTCGCGGAAAGCGAAAATGCGGACGAGAGCTACGATACAGACGGAATGCTAGCGGACGACTCGGTAAAGCTTTACCTAAAGGAGATCGGACGCATTCCCCTGCTCACCACTGAGGAGGAGATAAAGCTTGCGGAGCGCATGGCAAACGGCGACCCCGCAGCTAAAAAGCGCCTGAGCGAGGCAAATCTCCGTCTGGTGGTAAGTATTGCGAAAAAGTACGTCAGACGCGGTATGCAGTTCCTCGACCTTATTCAGGAGGGAAACCTCGGTCTTATCAAGGCGGTGGACAAGTTTGATTATACCAAGGGCTTCAAGTTCTCCACCTACGCTACATGGTGGATAAGACAGTCGATAACCAGAGCCATCGCGGATCAGGCAAGGACTATCCGTATTCCGGTACACATGGTTGAAACTATTACTAAGGTCAAGAAGATGCAGAGTCAGCTTCTGCACGAAAACGGCTATGAGCCGACCGAGGACGAGATCGCAGAAAAGCTGAATATGCCGCTGGATAAGGTTCGCGAGATCATCAGGATCGCGCAGGACCCAGTGTCCCTCGAAACTCCTATCGGCGAGGAGGAGGACAGCCACCTCGGCGACTTCATTCCCGATGAGGACGCCCCTGCTCCTGCGGACGAGGCGTGCAACAGCGTACTGAAGCAGACCCTCGGCGAGGTCCTTGATACGCTGACAGACCGCGAAAAGCGCGTTATTATCCTGAGATTTGGACTGATCGACGGCAGACAGAGAACTCTGGAGGAGGTAGGTCAGGAATTTCAGGTGACAAGAGAAAGAATTCGCCAGATCGAAACCAAGGCGCTCAGAAAGCTGCGTCACCCCACCCGCAGTAAAAAACTGAAGGATTTTCTGGAATAACTGCTCTAATTTACTACATATTCAGCATATTTAATTTACACTGGAAAGGATAAACAATGAGCAATGAAAAAGTGATCAGCGAGCTTCTCGACCAGGGAAAGCTGAACGGAAAGCTCACAACAAAAGAAATCACCGACGCCATTGAGGAAATGGATATTGACGCGGATCAGATAAACAAGCTGTATGACGACCTTGAAAGCAATAACATCGAAATCGTAGACGATATCACCCCCGGCGACCTCGACACAGCGCTGGACTACAACGACGACAGCGACTATTCCACCGACGGTATCGCAGTAGACGACCCGGTAAAGGTACACCTCAAGGAGATAGGCAGGATCCCGCTGCTTTCGACTGAGGAGGAGATCCAGCTTGCTGAAAAAATCAGCTCCGGCGACCAGTACGCGAGGGACAGGCTCATTGAAGCAAACCTGCGCCTTGTGGTGAGTATCGCAAAACACTTTGTCGGCAGAGGAATGCCGTTCCTTGACCTCATTCAGGAGGGATATATAGGTCTTATCAAAGCAGTAGAGAAGTTCGACCACACAAAGGGCTACAAGTTCTCGACCTATGCCACATGGTGGATAAGACAGTCTATCTCAAGAGCTATCGCCGATCAGGCGCGCACGATCCGCATTCCTGTTCACATGGTGGAAACTATCACCAAAGTCAAGAAGGCTCAGAACCTGCTTCTTCACCGCAACGGTCACGAACCCACCGTTGAGGAGGTTGCGAAAGAGCTCAACATGACCACTGAGCGGGTTCGTGAGATAATCCGCATTGCGCAGGATCCTGTTTCCCTTGAAGCGCCGGTGGGCGAGGAAGAGGACAGCTTCCTCGGAGATTTCATTCCCGACGAGGACGCCCCCGCTCCGATCGACAGCGCGATGCAGTCGGTATTCAAGGACGAGCTTAACAAGGCGCTGGATACACTCCCGGCAAGAGAGCGCGATGTGCTGAAATTCCGCTATGGGATAGGCAGCGACCGTTCTCACACCCTTGAGGAGGTCGGAAAGCAGTTCAACGTTACCAGAGAGCGTATCCGCCAGATCGAAGCTAAAGCCCTCAGAAAGCTGCGTCAGCAGTCCAGAAGCAAAAATCTCCGCATATTCCTCGACTGATTTTCTGGAATATGCGTACATAAAGTAAATCCCGGAGTAATTAAGCTCCGGGATTTACCTTATTCATCGTTCAGATTTTTGACGCTCTCACGGCGTATCAGCTTTCCGGTAACAAGAGTTCTGCCCCGACGGTAGTTCACATCACGTATCTTGTGGAGGATTATCTCCACTGCCTCGCTGCTCATTACATGGCTGTTTACGTCAATAGTTGTAAGCCGCGGGGTGCATATTGTGGAATAAATATGATTATCATAGCCCACCACTGAGATGTCATCCGGAACGGAATAACCGGCTGCTTTCAGCTGATTGACCAGCTTATAGGCAGATTCGTCGCAGTTGCAGACAAACGCTGTCGGCATATCGTTGGGGAGCGAGAATTCCGGAAAGATATCGCTTTCGTTCGCTCTGTCGCTTATAACCCAGTCCTGACGCAGCGGAATGCGGTTTTCAAGCAGCGCCTTGTAATATCCAAGATATCTGTCCTGAATGCTGCTGGTAGAACCTATGCTGCCAAGAAATCCTATCCGGCGGTGTCCGTTTTCGATAAGGTGGCTCGTCATCATGTACGCTCCGTAGAAGCTGTCGGAAAGCACAGCGTCAGAGTCCTCACGACTTCCATAGAAATCAAGGAAAACGGTAGGCAGCTCATGCTTCATCAGGCATTCGAGATATTCCTCGGAGATCTGACCCAGAACAATAATTCCGTCAACCTTACTGTCCAGCACGGAATTCGGCAGACATTCCGCAGAAATGTTTCCATCGAAAATGTTGTCGTCTATCACCTCAAGCATACCGTAGTAATTCTGCTTCTGAAGCAGCTCCACGATATAGCGGTATACTATCCAGTAAAAGGAGCTTGCGTCGCTTATGAAGTGCTTTGCAACGATAATGCCTATGTTGTAGGTAAGCCCGTCCTTCGCTCCGTGAGCGCCCACATGGGCGCGATAACCCATTTCTGTCGCCTTGTGCTTGATTCTATCGCGCAGCTCGGCGCTTACTCCGTCACGGTCGCCCAGAGCCTTTGATACGGTCACTGTGCTGACATTCATTGCTTTTGCTATGTCGCTCATGGTTACAGCTTTTTTAGTCATTTTTATATCCTTTCAGTCAGAATTTTCAATTTATTATCTATTAATATTTTAAGTAATTTTGACCGATTTGTAAATTAGCTGATTAACCAAAATTTAGTGATTATTTTTATGCAATTTGTCCCGGAGAAAAAATAACTCCGGGACATATATGTAATGGCAGTCGATCGGCAGATTTCGGGCGATCCATTCACCTGTGAAAATGCCGCTGACGCTCTTTCAGTAGTTAGGGAAACGCTGATTAAATCAAATTCGCCCCGTTCAAACCCGCATACTCACGCGGCTGAATTTGATACGCTTCGCTTTAATCAGCGTGTCCTTAGCATTCAAGCGTTTTCCCTCTTGTTTGAGTTCATTATACAGCATCGGTATTCACCTGTCAACAATTATGTCAGAAATGTAATTATATTGTAATCACATCGTAACAATTCGGCGGTTTCGGTAATTTTTCTGTAACCATAATTCCGGCACAGGAATATTATAAGTCAAGGAAAAGCAGAGCGGAGGTGACGGCAATGAGAAGACCCAGAAAGCGGAAGAACCGCTGCGGAATATGCGTGGCTCTGGCTATTCTCGCTTTTTTCGGAGCGATCATGTGCATTTCCTTCTTCTCGCTCAAGGTGCTGCTGTTCGCCGTTGCGATCCTGCTGATAGTTATAGGGATTTTCCTGCTGAAGCTGTGAAAGGAGCGTACATAATGAAAATCGTTGTGCTGAAAAGTCCGAGGCTGTTTGCCGGCTTGCTGAGAGCAATGTTCGGGATCAAGAAAATGCCTGTGGAATAACAGAAAATAGCGTACTAAAGGGTGCCCCTTTGGGCGGTTCCGCCTCGCCGATGCTTCATCTTTATAACAGATGATTTGCTCGGCGGGGCGTAAACTGCTTTATTGGCAACACACTAGATAAGTCCGCCACATCTTTATTTAACTCACCCGCAGATCTCCGCAATCGCGCAGGCAAACAGCACCGCGTCCTTAAGCAGTTCCTCCTCGGTGATGAACTCGTCGTTGCCGTGCATGTGATAATCGGTATCGCCGCGCTCCACGCCGAATGCAACTCCACCCTCCACGGTATGAACATAAGTCCCGCCGCCGATAGCTATGCAGCGCCCCGGATCGCCCTCAACATCTTCATAGACCCTGAGCAGCTTCTGGACAAACTCACTGTCCTCCGGAACACAATGCGGCTCCTCCTCTATGTTCTTTCCGTAGCTTAGCCCGGCAGCTTCCAGAGCGGCGGAGAGCCTGTCCACCACGTCCGTAAGCTTTGCGGAAACCGGATACCGGATATCTATACAGCCGCTGATCTTCCCCTCGCTCATGCTGAATTTGCTGAATGTAAGAGTCAATGCACCGGACTGATTGTCCTGTATTTTCAGAGCGGAGGATCTTCCATCAGTTTCACCGAACGGGAACTGCCGCTCCAAGCCGCGCAGAATATCCCGCTGCTTTCCGTCCTCAAGAGGAAGCCTGTTCAGCGTTTCTATCAGCGCAGTGACTGCGTTTATTCCCGCCTGCGGAGTGGAAGCGTGGGCGGATCTGCCGGAGCAGTGGAGCGTGATCTCTCCGTTATCTCCATAGTCAACAGTAAGCAGCGCACCAGTGGAATTCGCAGTGACCGCCGCCCTCACCTCGTCGCGGGAAATACCGCGAAGCACTGCCTCAGCCTTGTCAGGAACGGCGTTCGGAATGCTCCCTCCGGTGAAGCTGACCACTGATCCGCACGGGTATTCACCGCGGATCTCCGCCCTTATCATGCCCTTTTCAATGTTGATTACCGGGAAACTGCCGTCCGGAGTAAATACCATAGGAGGAAGCTCGTGGCTGCGGCAGTATATCTCAAGGTCGTTTGAGCCGTTTTCCTCGTCCGTGCCGAAAAGCAGCCTTACTCCCTTTTTCAGTGGAAATCCCAGTTCCTTGACGCAATACAGCGCATACAGCGCCGCTGAGCAGGGGCCTTTGTCGTCGATAACTCCCCTGCCGAACAGCTTTCCGTCCCGGCGGGTAAGCTTAAACGGTGGATAACTCCAGTTGAGCGGCTCTGCGGGAACAACATCAAGGTGGCAGAGTATTCCAAGTCCAATGTCCCCAGATGGGTCGTAATCGGCAGTTCCCATTACATCGTCATGACAGGCGGTTTCAAATCCATGCTGCGCGCAGATCTCCAGCATCTTGTCCAATGCGCGGCGCGGATCAGCTCCAAAGGGTGCGCCCTGCGCGGCTGTGCCCTTTACACTGGGTATCTCCACCAGTTCCTTTACCGTGTTTATCAGCTCCTCCCGGTGAGAATAGATAAACTCCGTGATCTTCTGCTTCATACAAATCCTCCTTTTCGGGTATCAAGGGTATTATTTGCTGTAATACCTGAAATTATCCCCTCCGCAGCATTTCCTCCGCTGCTTTAAGCCCGCTCTCGGTCAGCCCTCCGTCCATTATCCGGGCAAGTTCCTGCTTTCTTCCCTCAAAATCCAGCGGTTTTATACGGGTGTAGGTGCGGGAATTCTCCGTCTGCTTTTCGATCAGTATATGCGTCTGAGCCAGCGCCGCTATCTGCGCCAGATGAGTTATGCACAGCACCTGCCGCTTCCGTGCGGTTTCAGACAGCTTTATCCCAACCTTTGCGGCGGTACGTCCGCTTATTCCCGCGTCCACCTCGTCAAAGATCATTGTGGGAATGTCGTCTCCCTCAGCCATTACGCTCTTTATCGCCAACATAACGCGGGAAAGCTCGCCGCCGCTGGCGGTCTTGTTAAGGGGCTTGGGCTCTTCTCCGGCGTTTGCGGAAATGAGTATCTCCACCTCGTCCATGCCGTTTATCGTGATCTTATCAGGAGTTACCGCAAAGCTGAGGGTGACATTCGGCATATTGAGGAATTTCAGCACCTCGCAGATCTCCGCAGAAAGCTTCTCCGACGAGGATTTCCGCTTTGCGCTGATATCCTCCGCCATGCGCTTTACACGTCCCGCAAGCTCGTGCTTTTCCTCTGAAAGCCGCTCTATTTCGCCGTCCAGCCCGGAAAGTTCCGACAGCTCCTGCCGGCATTCCTCAAGATAGTCAACAAGCTGATCTGCGTCCATGTTGTACTTACGGCAGCAGTGCTTCATAGCGGAGACCCTGTCCTCAAGGTCAGCCTCCCGCTCCTCGGTGTCGTCCGCTCCAAAGGCAAGGGAAGCCGCTTCGCCGCTGATATCCTCAAGCTCCGGCAGCAGTTCTTCAAGCCTGCGGTAAAGGGAATCCGCCTCCGGGAGCACCGCCCCGGCGGTCGCAAAGGAGCTCATAGACTGCCGCACAAGATCAAGCGCACCGGGGGCTTCCTCGCCGTTTAGAAGATTGTGCGCGGTAAACAGCGCGCCCTGTATTTTCGCTGTATCCCGGATCTTCCGAAGCTCCTCCTCCAGACGCTCGCCCTCGCCGTAGTCAAGACCAAGCTCTGTCAGCTCCTCGATGATCTCGGTAAGCTGCCCGGTACGAAGCTCTCGGTTCTTGTTTTCCTCCTGCATTTCCCTCAGCTTTCGGGAAAGCTTTGAAAACCTGCGGAATTCAGACCTGTATTCCTCCAGCTCCTGCGAAAGACCGCCGTAGCTGTCAAGGATCTGCCGCTGATTGTCGGTATTCATGAGAATGCGGTTCTCGTGCTGTCCGTGGATATCCACCAGAAGCTCCCCGACCTCACGGAGCATTGCCGCCGTAGCCGCTCTGCCGTTTATCCGGGCGCTGCTCTTGCCCTCGGAGGTTATCTCGCGCATAAGCACAAGCTCCCCGTCCTCCGCTGAAAATCCCAGCTCGGAAAGCTTAGCCTTCACCCGGTCGGAAATATCGTCAAACAATGCGGAAACAACCGCCTTCGGCGCTCCGCTGCGGACTATATCCTTATTTGTCCTGCCGCCGAGAACGGCGTTTATACCGCCGATGATAACGCTTTTTCCCGCGCCGGTTTCTCCGGTAAACACGTTGAAATTACCGCCGAATTCCACCGACGCCTTTTCGATCACCGCAAGATTTTCAATTGAAAGCTCCCGTAACAAACGACATTCTCCTTATCTGGTCATCATCTTTCTGAGCAGCTCGATAAGCTGAACAGCATGGTTTTCAGTGCGTGTCAGCACAAAAATCGTATCATCCCCGGCAATCGTGCCGACCACAAATCCGAAATTCTGTTCGTCCAACACCACGCAAGCCGCATTTGCAAGCCCTGCGCGGCACTTTATCACGACAGTGTTCATGGCATAGTCAAGCGACAGCACCGCCTGCGCAAATACACTGCTGTACTCCGGCGGGTTTTCGCATTCCGGCGAATAATAGCAGTTCACGCCGTTTTCCGACATTCCCTTGCGTATTTTCAGCTCCCGCATATCCCGTGAGATAGTCGCCTGCGTTGTGGGGCAGCCCGCCTCCTGAAGCAGCTCGCCGAGCTGCTCCTGAGTTTCTACCTCCTGAGAGGAGATTATTTTCAGTATAATGCGCTGCCGCTGCTTTTTGTCCATGCCGCACCTCACTCTCAGCCGTAAATGAATTTCTTTATCTTCCGCTCCTGCGCCTGAGGATTTAATTCAAGCGCTCTGGCGCGTATTCTCTCCGCGGCTTCCTTGGGGCTGATATCGGGGAACTCCTCTCCCTGCCAGAATTCCTCCGGAGTGCAGAACACCGTGCTGCTCCAGCCGTACAGCTCACCGTATTTATTGCGCTTCTGCTCCCTGCCGCATATCGTCAGGAACATACTCATCTGAAGATCGGTCATTGCCTTTTCGATATGGGCGGAGGTTTCCCCGGAAAGCCCGGCAAGCCGCTTGATATCGTGCATTGCAACGCGTCCGTTTTCCTCGGCGGTTCGGTATATTCTCCTTGCAAGGTCGGAAACAAGTCCCGACTCCCATGCGTCCTCAAAAGTTCTCCCCTGTCTGCGGACGGCTAAGAAATAGGGATACCACTCCCTTGTGATGTAGCCGCTGCCCCGGAAAAACAGCTTTGCGTAGGCGATGTCGCTGCGCTCCTCAAGCACCCGCATTCTCCATTCCCATGGGTCTGTATCCGGGTTGCCGGTGTGCCAGCGCACCGGAGTGTCGGCAGGCTGCTCCGTCCAGTCGAAAGGGACTATCGCGTATATTCCCTTATCACTGCCGCCGCCAAGCGAAAACCCGCTTTTCAGCAGATGTGTGCAGAAATCCTCGTAATTCTGTACCATGTTCACTCTCCAAATTCCGCAAGAAACCGCATATTCGTGATGATGAACCGGGACTTCCACCAGTTCGCCGCCAGCGCGAATTCCTGATATTCCGTACACCACTGCCATGTCACCGGGAAAGAACCGTCCGGCTGCTGACTGCTTCGTATAAGTTCGCATTCCGCTTTGCAGAGGGCTTCATTACCCGCATAAAACAGGCTGCTGCGGTTCTGTATGTAGTTTGAAGGCTTCGGAACGTATTCCGTTTCCCAGCGGCTGGAATCCCGGCAAATCTCGCTTTCTGCTCGGCTCAGCAGAGTTTCCCTCAGCTTGTCCGTATTGAACTGCTCCGCTCCGGCTTCCACAAGGTAATCATACAGCATTGCGAAGCTGCCTGTAACGTGGATTTCCGGCGGGAATTCGCCGCTGGTGATGAATGCGATTGCATTCATCGCGATACCCTCAGACTTGCGGTACAGCCCGCTGTTTTTGTCCGCAAACCGAAGCGCAAAGCCCGCAAGCCCCGCAGTAGGATTATAGGGCAGAGGATTATCCTCCGGCTTGCTGTTCGGGTCGAAAGCCCACCAGATCGCATGGGGATAGTCGTTGTTGCTCGGAACTACCGTAAGCCACTGCCCGGATTTCTCGTCAAAGTCCGCGCCGCTGTCCAGATACCTCAGAACGCCCTGTACTATCGGGTGTGAGCCGTCAGTGAATCCTATCTCCCGCAGTGCGCCGCAGGCTGTGAGGGTCTGTATCGGCGATGAGTTGGGATTCATGCTGTCGCACTCAAGCCCCCAGCCGAAGCCTCCGTCCGGATTTTGAAATGCCGCCAGCGCTTCAAGAACGTCCTCCCGGTTTCCGCCGTGGAACAGGTACCTCCACATTGCCATATCCAGCGGGCGGGCATTCCGCATAATGAAGCCCTCCGCCAGATGGAATTCCTTTGTTTCTCTGATGTTCATAGTAATACTCCTCCGTTATTTATTGTGCGCGTTATGCGCCAATAGGATCATATCATATTTTCCCGGATTTGTATTGTAAAAATCGGTCAGAAACTGAGCGCCAAAGCAAGCGCCTCCTGCGGAGTCATCAGATGCCGCCGCTTGAAATCGTGCAGCAGGTGCGGCTGGTCGTAATAGCCGTATTTCTCCACCGCATCAAGCACTGAAAACTGCGGAGATGTCAGCATTTCCTGCCAGAGAAGCTGATACCGGATAACCGACATCACCGATTTCGGCGAAGCGCCGATACTGCCGCAGAACAGCCGCTGAAGCCGTTTCGCGGTGCAACCGGTGTACATTGAAAGGTCTGCGGAGGAAACTCTGCCATTCCTGCTTATTATGTGTTCCAGCGCGTTCATAAGATTTTCGTCCGGCTGACGTAAAATCCGCTTTAACAGCAGCTTTTCCGCGAATTCCGCGTTCTGCCGCAATGTAAGTCCGTGCAGAAGATAGTCCGACATCTCCCGGACAAAGCCCTGAAACAGGCGCTCCGCCGGGAACGCGGTATTTACGCTGTTTAAGAGAGCGTCCTCGGCAAATGAAACTGCCGACCACAAATAAAATCTGACGCTGAACGTCATGGAAAGCCCGTTCCGTTCAACAGAGCTGCCGCCCTCCCAGCCGTTTTCATCTAGTCCGCAAAAGTATGCGGAAACATTGCCCTTTGACAGATCCGCCCGGAAAATAATATCCATGCAGCCGTCCGGAATTACCAGACCGCTTTTCTGCGGCTGAGGACTGCTGACCGGAAGAAATGTGCCCCAGAAGCAGCGGATATAGGGCTTCAGCGCCGCGCAGGGCGGTATCTCGCTGTATTGCAGGGATTTCTCAAAGGGGTGAGCGGTCGCCGGACGAAAGTGGTCGCTTAGATCATACATTGGCTATTTCAGAGGTCGCATGAGCTTTCTGTTCACCGAACCGAAAAAGCCCCCGCCGGTTTCTATCAGCATGAGATCCGGCTGACCGATGCGCATTGTCATTACGTCACCCTCGTCAAAGGCATAGCCGCTGTCACCGTCAAAGCTTATCGTCACCCGGCTGTCCTGATAGGAATTCACTCGCAGCGTGACCTCGCTTTCCGCCGAGAATATCATCGGGCGGGAAAACAGCGAATGCGGACAGAGCGCCGTATATTCAATGCAGCGCATTGACGGGTCGATGATAGGACCTCCCGCAGAAAGGGAATACGCAGTGGAGCCTGTCGGCGTGCTGAAAATAACGCCGTCAGCCCGAAGCCTTGACGCTTCGACCTCCCCGCAGTAAACGCAGAATTCCGGCAGCTTTGACTTGCTGTCCCTTGATACCACGACATCGTTCAGAGTGTTCTGGGTGAGGGTGTTTCCATTTGCGTAGCGTACCTCGACTGACATCAGCATACGGCGGCTCACCCGGAAATTGCCGAGAATTATCTCCGGGATACTGCTTATCTCGGACGGCTCAAGATTAGCCATAAAGCCTAGCCGTCCGGTATTTACGCCGAGCAGCGGGATCCCCCACACCGCCGCCAGTTTTCCGTGGGAAATTATAGAACCGTCGCCGCCTACGGTTATCATGCAGACGCAGCCTGCGCCGTTTTCAGCGGATTCAACACCACTAAGTCCACCGCTGCTGCCATCGTCATATTTCAGTGAATAGGGGGTAATTCCGGCGGCGCGAAGCTCTCTGCATATTTCCTCCGCGATATGGACGGAATTTTCGTCCCGGCGGTTATATGAAATTATTACCTTTTTCTCACCGTTTCTGTCCATAATTCCCTCCGAACTACCGCTTTCTGAGACACATCAGGTATTCGATATTGCCGTCCCCTCCGGTTATCGGGGACTGCTCCGTGCCGATCACAGAAAATCCGCATTCCTCTGAAAATTCAGCGATCTCATCGCGTATTTTCAGCCGCACACGCTCCTCGCGGACTATCCCGTTCTTGCTGAGATTTGCCCGACCCGCCTCAAACTGCGGCTTGATGAGAACCACAGCCACTCCGCCGGATTTCAGTAGCCGGTGAATATGCGGAATTATCAGCTTAAGCGAAATGAACGACACATCTGTGCCGATAAAATCCGCTTCGGTCAGCTCCGCCGTGCGGATATCAGTCTGCTCCATAGAAACCACCCGCGGATCGCAGCGCAGACTGTCCACAAGCTGATCCGTGCCAACGTCAACCGCATAAACCCTTGACGCCCCATGCTGAAGCATACAGTCGGTGAAGCCCCCGGTGGAAGCGCCTATATCAATGCACTCCGCTCCGGTAATGTCCAGCTTAAAGCGCTCAATCGCCGCCTCCAGCTTAAGTCCGCCCCTGCCGACATAGTGAAGCTGTTCTCCGGTGATCTCCACAAAATCGCTGTCCGAAACCTCCTGAGAGGGCTTGGAACAAACCTTTCCGGAAACGGAAACTCCCCCGGACTTTATCAGCGTCTGCGCCGCCGTGCGGCTTTTGCAGAGCTTTTTTTCTGTCAGATAAACGTCAAGGCGCATTGTTTCCTCCGTCCGCGCTTCCTCTGATAAGCTTCGCAGTCATGGAAGCCCTGTCCAGTCCAAACAACTGAAGCTGCTGGTACACCGTTCCCGCCGGAACAAATCTCCCGTCCGCTCCGACAATTTCGTAAGTCCCGGAGTAGCCGCTTTCCAGAAGCGCTGCGGCAAATCTCTCAGCAATTCCACCCTGCACTATTCCCTCTTCAAAGAACACGATCCGGTCATAGCCCAGCGCCTTTTGAAGCGCCTCCTGCGGCAATGGCGATATCCTCACCAGACGCAGCCAGTCCACCGGAGCGCCCTTTTCAGAAGCCTCTCTGGCGGCGGCGGTCATTTCCGCAGAAAGCCTGCCGTAGCTCACCGCCAACGTTTTACCGCACCTGCCGGAGTAATCCACATCCGTTTTGGGAAGTACCTCCGCGCCGAATTCCGTGCCCTTTGGATAACGCACCGCCGCGACCCCGTCGGTATTGTACAGCGCTTCGCTCAGGCACAGCCGAAGCTCCTCGCAGCTTGCAGGGGAATAAACCGTGGTATTCGGGACAGAGGACAGCATTGCTGCGTCAAATATGCCCTGATGAGTTTCTCCGTCCTCTCCGGTAAATCCAGCGCGGTCTATCGCAAAGGTAACGTGGGTGCTCTCTATCGCGCAGTCATGAATAATCTGGTCATAACCCCGCTGCAAAAACGTTGAATACACTGCGAAAACCGGGAGCATTCCCTCCACCGCAAGCCCGGCGGCAAAGGTAACCGCGTGCTGCTCGGCGATTCCCACGTCAAAGAAACGCTCGCCGCAGGAATTCTTGAAATAATTCATGCCTGTCGCGTATTTCATCGCGGCGGTAATTCCGCAGATCCTGCTGTCGGACTTAGCAAGCCGCTCCAGCTCTCTGCCGAACGCGTCGGTAAAGGTTTCCGCAGGAGCTGCCGCGCCCTTTCTTGGGACTGCGTGGTATTCTCCAGGGTTATCCTCCGCAGGCTTCCAGCCCTTGCCTTTGGTGGTGAATACATGAACTACGCAGGGTCTGCGCATTATTTTTGCCACCGACAACGCTTCTATAAGATCCTCCAGATCATGACCGTTCACCGGGCCTATATACTGAAATCCGAAATTCTCGAACATATTGCTGCTGTCATAGATCGCGTCCTTTATCAGGCTCTTTGCAGTGCTGATCGTGCGCTCAAGCTTTTCACCCACGACCGGCACGGCGGACAGCACCGATTTGACGTGCTCCTTCGCGCAGTAATACTTCCTTGTGGAACGGATATGCGCCAGATATCTTGCCAGCGCTCCGGTGCTTTTGGAAATAGACATGGCATTGTCGTTGAGGATAACTACCAGCGGAGCAAGGCTCTTCCCGGCGTTGTTAAGCCCCTCGTAAGCCATTCCTCCGGTGAGCGCTCCGTCGCCTATCACCGCCGCAACGCTGCCGCGCTTTCCCTGTAATCTCATTGCGGAAGCAATACCGAAAGCCGCCGAGATAGACGTGCTGCTATGCCCGGAAATAAATGCGTCCGCCGGAGATTCCCCCCGACGGCTGAACCCGGAAATTCCACCCAAGCTGCGCAGAGTGCCGAACTGAGAATACCGCCCGGTAAGCAGCTTATGGGCATAAGCCTGATGTCCCACGTCCCAGATTATCCTGTCCGTTTTGACGTCAAACACATAATGCAGAGCCGCAGTCAGCTCCACCGTGCCGAGATTTGCGGACAGATGTCCTCCGGTTTCGGTAACGGTGCTCAGGATACAGCGCCGCAGTTCACGGCACAGCTCCTTCAGCTGCGGCATTGTCATGTTGGAAATTCTATCGTGATTTATCTCATCATTTAAAATCATTTTCTCCTCCGTGCCGAAAGACCGGCAGAAGTATTTATACTGGCAGCGGGAACACCATTGCGATAAGTATTCCCAGAAGCGCTCCGGCAAGCACCTCAATAGGCTTATGCCCTAAGAATTCCTTGAATTCCTTCTGGTCTGCTATTTCTTCAAGCTGTTCGTCCTGTATCTCGCCGCCCAGCTTTGATATCTCATCGTCCATTTCGTCAATGACCTTGCGCAGTCTGTTCAGTTCCTTACCGTGCAGCCCTGCGTTGTAACGGACGCTCAGCGCGTCATAGATAACTATTCCAAGCATCATAATGGACAGCGCAAATATCGGGCTTGTATAGCCCACCTCCGGCAGTCGCAGCAGGTACAGCGCTACCGACACCACCATTGCCGAATGGGAAGACGGCATTCCACCAGCTCCGGTGATGCGCTCGGGATTAAACGTCTTTTCCTTTATCGCGTACAGCACTGTCTTGATTATCTGCGCAGATAAAAACGATATGAATCCGACCGAGATCGTCGGATTTGCCATAAATATATTCATTTATCAAACTTCCTCCGGGCAATCAATAGTTACGTTCAAGCAACAGACGGGTAAGTCCCTCAAGGAACTCCCTGTCCTCAAATACGGACAGCGCCATGACCGCTTCATCAGTGAGCCTTGCGGCTTCCGATCGCGCCTTTTCCAAACCCACTACCGCCGCATAAGTGAATTTTCCGCTCTCCCTGTCGCTTCCGACCGGCTTGCCCAACAGCTTTTCATCGGCGGTTATATCAAGAATATCGTCGATTATCTGGAACGCCAGTCCCAGCTTCTTCGCGTAAGTTCCGGCAGCAAGCTGAAGCTCAGCGCCGCCCCCCGCCGCGATAACTCCCGCGCGGCAGCAGAATTCCAGCAGAGCGCCGGTTTTCATGCGGTACATCTCCAGAATTACGTTCTCCGGAAGCTGCCTGCCCTCGTTTTCCGTGTCAATGACCTGACCGCCGATCATGCCGTAGATCCCCGCCTGCTCGCCAAGCAGCGAAATAATTTTCAGCGCGGCGTTCTGGGAGATAGTTCCCTTTAACCCTGCCTTTGCGATTATTTCGGCAGGAAGAATAGCCAGCGCGTCCCCGGCAAGCAGCGCATTCGCCTCGCCGAAAGCCTTATGGCAGCTCGGCTTGCCCCGGCGCATATCGTCATCGTCCATGCAGGGCAGATCGTCATGTATCAGCGAAAATGTGTGCATCATCTCGATCGCGCAGGCAACCGGAAGCGCCGTTTCCGGCTCTCCCCCGCACACCCGGCAGAACTCCATGACAAGCGCCGGGCGCAGCCGTTTTCCTCCGGCGGTTAGGCTGTGCCGAGCCGCAAGAATCACATTCTTTTGCAGGCATTCTCTTTCCGGAAGAAGGCTATCAAGCGCCCGCTCCGTCATTTCCGCATAGTCCCGGAGCTGCTCCTTTACATTTTCCTTATCCAACACCAAACCTCCGAATTATTCCGAAGCTTCCAGCTTCTCCACTTGAAGCCGCGCGTTCTGAATATATTCCCTGCACTGCTTTGTGAGCTGCGCTGCCTCAGCGTAGAGCTTCATGGACTCCTCCAGCGAAATATCCCCGCCGCTCATCTGCTCAGAGATCTCCGCAAGCCTGCTCATCGCCTTTTCAAATTCCATATCATTACCTCTATTCTGTTGGGATAATTTCCTCCACCCGCGCTGTAACAGCGCCCTCGGCAAGTCTTATGCTGATCCTTTCGCCGGGAGAAAGCTGCGCCGCGCTTGTTATTATTCCGCGCTCTCCGCTGGTGAGAGAATAGCCACGCGCCAGCACTCCTAGAGGATTCAGCGCAGAAATAACCTCCGCTCCTGCGATAACAGAGCGCTCCGCTTTGTCCAGCCTTGTGTGCATTCCGGTGCGTATCCGCGCCGAAAGCTCGTCGAGTCTTTGCTCGGCGGTATTAAGTCTGCTTCTCGGGGAAAGAGCGGAAATAAGCTCCATACGGGAGTTAAGAGTCCGGCTGCATTCTGACAGCCTGCGCAGCATATCCGCACGGATACGCTCCATAGTTCCCTCGATCGCCGAAGAAAACACACTCATTTCCGGAACCGCAAGCTCCGCCGCAGCCGAGGGAGTAGGCGCTCTCATGTCTGCGACAAGATCTGCGATACTGAAATCCGTTTCGTGACCGACCGCTGAAATGGTGGGAATTTTACTGGAATAGACCGCCCTCGCCACGATCTCGGAATTGAACGCGCTCAGATCCTCGGCTGAGCCGCCGCCCCGCCCGAAAATAAGCACGTCCGCGCCGGTGTCCTGCGCCCGGTTTATAGCCGCCGCCACCGACTCCGCAGCGCCTGTTCCCTGAACCTGCGCCGGAATGACGATAAGCTTCACCAATGGGCAGCGCCGGGAGATTATGTTGATAACATCCTGCAAAGCCGCGCCGCCGGCGGATGTAACCACTGCTACCCGCTCCGGCATTCTCGGCAGCGGACGCTTCTGATCGAACAGCCCCTGCGCCGCCAGACGTCTGCGCAGTTCCTCAAGAGCCTTTGCCTGCTCTCCCGCGCCGTCGGGCGTCATGTCCGAACAGTTGATCTGATACACCCCGGACGGTTCATAGACGGTTATTGCACCATAGCACACGACCTTATCCCCGTCCTCCGGGTCGAACTCAAGCCGAGCCGCATTTCCGGCGAACATGACGGCTTTAAGCTGGGTCTGCTCGTCCTTGAGCGTAAAATACAGATGTCCGGTCTTGTAGTGCCGGGTGAAATTGGAGATCTCACCCCGGACAGCGACGTTTGCAAGCCGCTTGTCCCCCTTTATGAGCATTCCCACCACCCGGTTCACCTGCGAAACGGTGACTACCGGCGGCTTAGTCCCGGTCATTTTCTATCTCCTCAAGGTATGAGTTCAGGACGCCGTTGATGAAACCGCAGTCCTGCTTGTATGCATACTTCTTGCCTAACTCCACTGCTTCGTTTATTGCAGCTGCGCCGGGAACCTTATCATCGTATTTGATCTCGTATATCGCGATCTTCATTATCACAAGATTTACTTTGGAAATTCTCGCGACAGACCGCGTGGTGCTGTATTTTGCGATAATCCCGGTGATCTCCTCGTCGTGCGCCAGAACTCCCCGTACTATCGCGTCTGTTTCGTAGTTTCTGGCAAGCCCGAAGGCTTCCTCGTCAGCCTCGGTTATCTCCTGCGGAGTCTGACCGAACAGGGTCTGATAGAGTATAATAAACGCGCCCTCGCGCACCTCGCGTCTTGTAAGCTTTTCTTCCATGTCTGTTTATGTCGCGCTCAGTCGGCGCTCTCCTTGAATTTTATTCCGGCAACATTTACGTCTACCTTTGTCACTGTGAAATTAGTCATGCTCTGGATCGCGGACTTGATACTTTTCTGGACGTCCTCCGCAACATTCACTGCGTTATATCCCTCGACAACAATGATATCCGCAAATATT
The DNA here is from genome assembly GCA_945833805.1 of uncultured Clostridia bacterium. Classification (GTDB taxonomy): domain Bacteria; phylum Bacillota; class Clostridia; order Oscillospirales; family Ruminococcaceae; genus CAG-115. Next base: position 40,432 of record CAMAGG010000002.1, read on the forward strand.
TCGGCGGTATCCGAGCCGAGCTTTGCACGAATAGGTCCGAGCACTTTCGACTTGGCATTGGACGGAGCGGGAGCCTGACCCCTGCAGTAAACACCGTCTATCTCAGCCGTAGCCAGCTCTGCCATTTTAACTATAACGCTGTCGGAAACCTTGATAGTCCCGATCGGCTTGTTTGCTTTCTTTTCCATATTTGCCTCCCTTTTTCAAGCGAACATATTTAATCTATTATAGTATACCACAAATTTGTATTTTGTTCAAGTGTTTTTTATGCTATTCCCAAACAAAATAAAGAAAGGGCAGCATTCTGCCCTTTCGTAAGTATTATTCCTTGACCACATGAACGTCCAGCTGGTCGAATGGGATCGAAATTCCCCCGGAGATGAATGCAGCCCTGACCTCCTCGGTCACTGAGAAATATACGTCCCAGTAATCGGAGGGCTTGCACCACGGGCGCACGGCAAGTACTATCGCGCTTGCTCCGTGTTCAAGCATATTCACCGTGGGTGCAGGGGTTTTCAGTATCTTGTCATTCTTGTCAAGCAGCGCAAGAACAATAGTCCTTGCCTTCTCATAGTCGTCTTCATAACTGATTGAAAATGTCAGATCCACGCGGCGGCAGTCGTTGCAGCTATTGTTGATAACAGTTGCCCCGGAAACCTGCCCGTTTGGTATGAAAATCGCCTGATTTGTCGCGGAATCAAGCCGTGTGTACAGAATAGTTATCTGCTTTACGGTTCCCTCCACGCCGGAAACGACGATATAATCGCCGATCTTGAACGGCTTGTTTATCATCAGCATAATGCCGCCGGCAACGTTTGAAAGGCTGCTCTGGAGGGCAAGACCTACCGCCACTCCGGCAGTACCGATGACCGTGACTACCGAGGTCGCCGGGATACCCAGCATAGAAAGCACCACAGTTATCAGCAGGACATACAGAATGATCTTGCTGCACTGTTTGAGGAAATTATTCACCGTAAGGTCGATCTTGGTCTTGTCAAGCCCCTTGCTGATGAGCTTAAGTACAAGCTTGCACAGGATAAGCCCGACAATAAGCACGATCACCGCCATGATGATCGTGGGGATCGCGCCGATCACGGCATTCAGCATATTCTGAAAGAATTCGCCTATTTTTGAGACGGTTTCCTCCGGATTCTGAACAAGCTCCTGAACCGCGTCGTTCAGAGTTGTTTCCTGTACCGGAGCTTCTGCGACAGATTCGGCAGCGGATTCAGCAGCAGAAACTAAATTAAATATGCTCACTTCTCAAACATCTCCCTGAGTCCTGCCTCCGCAGCGTCGCCGTCGCTCTCGCGGATAAGTACTGATATCTCATCAACACCTGTGGTGATCAGCAAAATCATCGCGTCGATCTTGTTGAGCAGATTGAAGACCTTTGCCGCAAAGCCCGCCTGTGTTTCCATTTCACCGGTCTTAATTACGATCTTGCGGTTGCTGCTGTTGATCATCGGAGTGATCTCGTGGCTCTCCTTGAGCGCCTTTATAACGCCAAGCAGCTTCGGCATATCGTCGTCGTTTACGGTAAATCCAAATCCGAACCGCTCTGAGGTCGGCGCGGTCATGGAGATCATGTCGATATTAATACCCGCCTGCGCAACGGCGGTAAGAGTGTCCTCCATAATAGTCTTGTACAGAGGAACATTGTTGAAGGTAACGGCAGAAACGTTTTCAGTTACAGTAATGTTCATTGTCAATTCTCCTTAATCAAATCTGACATTGCGTAAAGTCCCGCAGGCTTTCCCGCAAGGAATACCGCCGCATTTACAGCTCCGGCAGCGAAAACTTCCTTAGACTGCGCGGAATGGGACAGGGTGATCACCTCGTCATGTCCGGCGAAAATAACATCATGCTCGCCGACGATCGTGCCGCCGCGGATAGAATGCAGTCCTATCTCGTCCTTGTCACGGGGCTTTCTGACGCTGTGGCGATCGTAAACGAAACGTTCCTTGCCGCCCAGTTCCTCGTTGATCGCCTCGGCTATCATGATCGCCGTGCCGGAGGGCGCGTCTTTCTTGAGATTGTGGTGCTTCTCAACGATCTCCACATCAAACTGACCGCCAAGAATCTGAGCCGCTTTGCGGGCAAGTTCTACCAGCAGGTTAATTCCCAGCGACATATTGAATGTGAAGAATACCGGGATCTGCGCTGCCGCCGCGGTGATCTGGCTGCGTTCCTCATCGGTGTAGCCGGTTGTGGCAAGCACCAGCGGAACATTGTTCATCTTTCCGTAGCTGAGCAGGTCAGGCAGCGCCGACGGGTGAGAGAAGTCAATGATAACGTCCGGCTTTTCCGGCATCTCGAACACCTTTTTGTACACCGGAAACTCATCGTACTGCTCGCCGAAAAGGTCGATCCCGGCGATCACGGTGCAGTCGCTGCGCTCCTTTACAAGCCCGGCGATAACTCTGCCCATTTTTCCGCAGGCTCCGGTTATTGCTATTTTAGTCATTTGAAGATCCTTTCATAACCTTGAACATCGGGCGGAAACAGTATTCCCGCCCGCTATTTTTACTTTACAGCTCCGACTAGTCCGAGAGGCTGCATTTCTGCTCTCAGCTTCTCGACCTGCTCTGCGGTCATTGAAGCCAGCGGCAGTCTGCATTCTCCCGCCTTGAAGCCCATGATGTTCAGCGCTTCCTTTACAGGAATGGGGTTCACGTCCATGAACAGAGCCTTTTCAAATGCAAGGATCCTCTTCTGGATCTCAAGAGCCTCGGACTGCTTTCCGGCAAGGTACAGAGCGACCTCGTCGTGCTTTTCCTTAGGCATGAGGTTTGAAGTTACCGAGATAACTCCCTTGCCGCCGAGGGACAGCATGGGTATCACCTGATCGTCGTTTCCTGAATAGATATCAAGGTCGGTGTAGGATGCGATCTCTGCCGCGAGGGAGAAATTTCCGCTTGCCTCTTTGGTCGCAACTATATTCGGGTGCTTTGCAAGCTCCTTGTATGCGTCGATTGAGATATTAATGCCGGTTCTGCTGGGAACATTATACAGCACTATCGGGATATTTACGCTGTCCGCAATGGCGGTAAAGTGCTTTACAAGCCCTCTCTGGGAGGTCTTGTTGTAATAAGGAGTTACCTGAAGCAGCCCGTCCGCGCCCAGCTTTTCGGCTCTCTGGGACAGGGAAACAGCGTGAGCAGTGTCGTTACTGCCAGTGCCGGCGATAACCGGGATCTTTCCGGCAATGCGCTTTACAGCATAGCCTATGCACTCTAGGTGCTCCTCGTCCGGCATTGTGGAGGCTTCTCCGGTAGTTCCGCAGACAACAACTGCGTCAGCGCCGCCGGAAACCTGAAAATCCAGCATTCTGCCGAATTCCTCATAATTAATGGAACCGTCTGCGTTCATCGGTGTGGCGATCGCAGTGCCTACACCGGTAAAAATTGTCTTTTTCATGGGATTTTCCTTTCACTCGGAAAAAATCAGTCCAGATAACCCTTTGCAGCAAGCAGCTCTGCCATTTCAACAGCACCGCCCGCAGCACCTCTAAGGGTGTTATGGGACAGGCATACGAACTTGTAGTCAAACATTGTGTCAGGACGAAGTCTGCCGACGGAAACAGCCATACCGCCCTCAAGGTTGCGGTGCAGCTTAGCCTGCGGCATATTGTCCTCCTCGAAGTAATGAATGAACTGCTTCGGAGCGGAGGGCAGCTTCAGCGCCTGCGGCTCGCCGGAATATTCAGCCCAGATCTTCTTGATCTCGTCCATAGAGGGCTTATTCTCAAAGTTTACGAAAACTGCCGCGAAATGTCCGTTGGAAACAGGTACTCTCAGGCACTGGGTGGTGATGAGCGGGGACTGAGCCTTTACGATCTCTCCGCCCTCGATCTTGCCCCATACCTTCAGCGGCTCCTGCTCGGACTTTTCTTCCTCGCCGCCGATGTAGGGAATGAGGTTATCCACCATTTCCGGCCATGTTTCAAAGGTCTTTCCTGCTCCGGAGATCGCCTGATAGGTGCAGGCGAGAATGTTCCTGATGCCGAACTTTCTCAGAGGAGAAAGAGCGGGAACGTAGCTCTGGATAGAGCAGTTGGACTTTACGGAAATGAAGCCGCGCTTGGTTCCGAGGCGCTTCTTCTGAGCCTCGATGATCGCAGCGTGCTCTGCGTTTACCTCAGGAATGATCATCGGAACGTCCGGTGTGAAGCGGTGCGCTGAGTTGTTGGACATGACCGGGCATTCCGCCTTTGCATATTCTTCCTCAAGGGCGCGGATCTCGTCCTTCTTCATGTCAACCGCGCAAAAAACGAAATCCACCTTGGAAGCGATCTCCTTAACGTCTGCGGTTGCGTCGTTGATGACGATATTCTCCATGCTCTTGGGCATCGGAGTATCCATGAGCCAGCGCTCGCCGACTGCCTCTTTATAGGTCTTGCCTGCGGAACGGGGAGAAGCCGCGAGTGCGACTACATTGAACCACGGGTGGTTTTCAAGCAGCGTAGCGAACCGCTGACCTACCATTCCCGTTGCGCCGATAATACCGACATTATACTTTTCTTTCATGACTAAATGTATCCTTTCTCTTTTTTTGTTTTGCGATATGTGTTTTTGCGCCAAAAATAGCCGATGAGAAAATGTCATCGGCTCTAATGGTTATCATCAAAAGTATGCGATAGCTCTCCATCAGACCGATGACAACCGTACGCCTGTTCAACGCACAGCCAGATATGCACACCACGGAATGCGCACTCTTCGGCGGTTAGCCTTTCACACAGCCGATCTCCGCAGATCTTTACGGCTTTGCTACTGATCAGTCCCGCACCTCTATCAGCTCCGGGGTTTCACGAACCCCTGCTTTTATCTATTTTATCACAATACATTACAGTTGTCAACCCCCATTCGTATAAATATTCTTCAAAAAAGATGCATATTTTGGTTAATATACACAACGCAGAAAAATTGATTTATTACTGGATTTATGGTAAAATAGATGTATTATCGAGAAAAGGAATAGTAAACATGACAATGCTGAAATCAGATTTTAACTACGAGCTTCCGGAGGAGCTTATCGCTCAGACCCCTGCAGAGCCCCGGGACAGTTCCCGGCTCATGGCGATAGACAGAGCCACTGGAGAAATTACCCACGACCATTTCTACAATATATGCAATTACCTCGAACCGGGTGATCTTCTGGTGATGAACGACAGCAAGGTTTTCCCCGCACGCATATACGGAACAAAGCGCGGCACAGGAGTTCCGGTGGAATTTCTGCTGCTGAAGCGGCTCAGCCTTACCGAGTGGGAAACACTGGTAAGACCCGGACGCAGGCTGAAGCCCGGAGCAGTCGTGGACTTCCCGGAGGGGCTTTCCGCCGAGGTTCTTGACACGGTGAACGACGGAAACCGACTGGTAAAATTCACGTTTGAGGGGGATTTCTTCGACATTCTGGACAGGATTGGTCAGATGCCGCTGCCGCCCTACATTACAGAAAAGCTCCAGGACAAGGACAGATATAACACCATATACTGCCGGGAAACCGGCTCTGCCGCCGCTCCCACCGCAGGACTGCACTTCACGGACAATGTATTCCGCTCCCTTGCTGAAAAGGGCGTGGATACCGCCTATGTAACGCTTCACGTTGGTCTGGGTACGTTCCGTCCGGTCAAGGAGGACAATATCCTCGACCACAAAATGCACGTTGAACATTACTCCGTGCCGGAAATAACCGCGCAGAAGATCCGCCGCTGCAAAGCTAACGGCGGCAGGGTGATCTCAGTCGGGACTACCTCCTGCCGCACGCTTGAATCCGCCGCCGGAGTTCAGCCGGAGCTTTTCGCTCCCACAGGCGCTGACAAGGGTAATTCACCTCTGACCGGCTCGGACAGCCCTATCCTCACTCAGGACACAGGTATTTTCATCTATCCCGGCTATGAATTTAAGGTGATAGACGGACTGATAACAAACTTCCACCTGCCGGAAAGCACACTCATAATGCTGGTGAGCGCGTTCCTCGGACGCGAGAGAACTCTTCACGCGTATGAAGTCGCTGTAAAGGAAAGATACAGATTCTTCTCTTTCGGTGACGCTATGTATATAGGACGCAGGAAATGATCTAACCACAAGACACGAAATCAGGCGCGCTGATATGATATGCAGTGCGCCATTTTTCACGTTCTGTCCGTGGATTTGCACAATTTATTTACACAGATTTTTTCATCTCAC
>CAMAGG010000003.1 GCA_945833805.1 uncultured Clostridia bacterium
TATGTTAGAAGAACGAAGTTCTTCAAGGCTGCGTCAGCAGCCTGGCGCGAAGCGGAGAAAACATTTCCGGTGAAATTTGTATCCAAAATACCGAAAATATTCACAAATATATTGACTAAATGCAGAAAATATTGTATAATTATACTATATACTATGTTGTATGTCCGGAGGTATTGGTATGAAGCTTAAGCAAAGGATTGCGGCGGTTCTTACCGCTTGCGCATTGATGTTCACACTTACTGACCCGTCCGCGCTGGGAGGTATCCTGAATTCGGCAGGAACTGCTTCGGCGGCGGCTGTCGGAAGCATCACTCTGCTGCAAAAGCCGGGGGCTCCGACTGCCGGAATGGCATTCTGGGACGCTACATCTGAATACACAAAAACAGATAACGATACAACTACCGGTCAGATTTTGGAAAGAACTGTAACATGGTATCTTGACGGAACGGATACCGTGGTCACCGGCAATGCCGGATACAATAAGAAATACCGTGTTGAGATCAGGTTCAGGATCAACAAATCCAATTATACCTTTTCACAGGACTTCTCAATGCAGTATCACGAGGGAACTTCTTTAAAGGATATTGATTTTGAGCTGGAGGGCGACGATTGGGCTGTCGCAAAAATGAGCTTTGACGCGACCCGTATGCCTAACGCGACCGGAGCGGAATTCATAGCAACTACCACTATCCCTGCCGGATCAAAGGAGTTCACCTTATCTCCTTCGCTTGCCTGCCATGCTACCGACAGCGATATACTCCGTGCGCTGCCCTCTACCGCGATAATAAGAACCGAGGACGATTCATTAAACCTGAATTCGACTATCACATGGAAGACCTCGACAGGCGCGTTTGATTTCGTTTCATCAACCTACGACCCCAACGACGTCGAGCAGCAGACCTTCAAGATCCGCGGTACTGTAAACGTACCCAGCGGCTCACAGGTCGGAAATACAACGTTTTATGACTACCTGTATGTAAACGTAACGGTTCTCGCCGCTGACGTGCTTCCCAAGCCGACTGCCTCCACTCAGGAGGGTGAATATTTTACCGGAATCACCGTTAAGCTCAGTTCCTCTGAGGACATTTACTACACTATCAGCAGCAACGACAAAGGTCCCGACCCGCAGGGCGGTGTTGAAAGCGACTCTAACCTAAAGTACAACGGCGGAATTAACCTAGCCGGAGTTGTCGGCTCCACAAAGACCTATTACATAAAGGCTATCGCATATAACAAGAACTTCCGGCAGAGCGAGGTCGCAACCTTTGTATATTCCATAACCCTTGAGCCGTCGGAGCTTACCAATATCCCCACGGTTCATCTGGACATTGATCCTCCTGTGGGAGGAAAGGTGCTGGATACCACCGCAGAGCTTTCCAGCGACGCAACGGATCTTGAAAGGGGCGGAATTGCGATCATATCCTCCGTTGCATGGATAGGAACAAATGTCAACGGCAAGGCTGACTATAACACCAGATATTCGATAAGCGTTGAGATCACTCCGAAGAATATGTATGCGTTCTTCTCAACTCCGGACGTGTACATCAACGGAATGGAAGCAAAAAGCACCACAAACTCCAGCGGTACTCTCACCATTACCTATACTTTCCCGGAAAAGACCGAAAAGCTGAAAAGCTTCAAGATTGTTGATCCCAGCTCCACAGTCATGGCGGAAAACGGAACTTCTATAACCAACATCGGCAAGCTGCTTCCGAATATGGTAGAAATTGAAGCGCCTGTCGGAACTCTGCTTGAGAAAGAGTATCAGGTTACATGGGATCTCAGCACCTCTAACCCCGCATACGATCCGAAAATGGCGGAGGCGCAGACCTTTACCCTTACCGGAACGGTCACAATGCCCGATTATATTGAATATACGGCTGGACAGAATACTGCAAAGGTGACTGTCTATGTCGGTCAGGCGGGAATGCTCACATGGCCTACGGCGTCCCCGGCAGACTCCGCAGAGGGTCAGCGCTCTTTCTATGAGCCGGTAACAGTTACCCTCAGCTCTGCTCACCCGAATGCAGCAATTTATTACACGATAGGCACTTCTTCAAACATTTCCGCTCCGACGATAAGCGGAGGAAAGGCATATACCTCTCCAATTCTGCTGACCGGCGTTCCTGGAGAGATCGTTACCTATTACATCAAGGCGATAGCTACGGCGGCTGGAATGAAGGACAGCCCGGTGAACACCTTTGTTTACACGCTGGTGATCCCGAAGCAGACGGTGGAGACCCCTACTGCGAACTACTCGTCAGGAACATATAATCAGGCTCTTGAGATCTCTCTTAACACAACCACTGTCGGCGCAGATATCTATTACACCACCGACCCGACAGCCAAAAAAGAAGCGTTCAAGCTGTATGACGGAGTATTTAAGCTTGAGGGTATGCCGAACAGCACAAAGACATACAGTGTAAGGTGTTATGCAAAGGATCCGGAGGGCATAATGAGCGACTCAGAGATCGCGTCCTTCAAATATACAGTAACACTTCCGAAAAACAAGGCACTTGCGCCGTATCCGAACCTCACCCCCGGAATTTCCTATGAGAAATCTCTGTCCCTGACGCTGAAATGTGATTCTCCGAACACAGAGATCTATTACACCATTAATTCTTCTCTTGATCCGGATAACGGGATCACAGGAATAAAGTACACCAGCAGTATCAAGCTTACCGAGGACAGTAACAAGATCGTCACCTACACGATCAGGACTTATGCGAAATCCCTTGACCTGAATATCGACAACAGTCCTGTGGTAACATACACATATACGATAGGAATTGATTATGGCGTAAAGTCCATTGAGATCGAACAGCGTCCGCTGAAATATTCTTATTATATAGGCGAGCTGTTGAATGTATCCGGAGGAAAGATCAAGGTCACTTACGTTGACGGAACTGTTGAAAGCGTCTACATAGAAGATGAGATGATCGAGGATTTTGACAGCTGGGTAATCGGACAGCAGTCTGTCACCGTAAGATACAAGGGCTGTATCACCAAGTTCAATATCGTAGTCAGAAAGCGCAGCGATACCACGGACAGCGGAAGCACCACTGACCCTGGAACAGATGGTACCGGAAGCGGTTCGGGTACTGGAACGGGTACTGGAACGGATACTGATCCTGATCCAGATATAGATATCAACGATGGTATTAATAATACTGATGAGGAAACTGTATCTGATCCGACAATGGAGGGCAGCGCTGTAAAGGGCTGGGATAAGCTTAAGATTAAGATAAAGGCGGCTGAGGTAGGCTCAAGAGTCATTATCTATCTCAATGGAAACACCTCGGTGCCTGCGGATATCATTAATACCGCGATGACCAGAAAGGTTACCGTTCAGTTTGTAGTAAACGACTGGATCAGTTGGGTAATTGACACAGGAAAGCTCAAGAAAACCGTTTCAAACCTAAGCGTTGGTTTGAAGTGCAAGGACGTATATATACCGTCCGTGCTTATCGACAACTCCGGCGACAGCGAGGTTGTCAAAATGCACATTAACGGCGAAAACAAGGTTGGCGCTATGCTGTATGTCAGAACCGGCTGCAAAGAGGCAAATCACTTTGTAAATCTGTTCAGATACGATGAGGAGAACCGACGGCTTGAATTCGTTGACACAGCAAAGGTCATAGCAAATACCGGATTATCTATAGTTAAGCCGACTGCCAGCGGAGATTATGTCCTTATGCTGGACACCAAGACCCGGCTTCCCGGCGACGCAGACAACAGCACCACAATTGACGTGCGGGACGCTGCTGCAATACTCAGAATGGTAGTCGGTCTGGCAAAGTTTGATGATACCTGCGATTTCAACGATGACGGATTTGTTGATATTTTCGACGCTTCGGCAATACTGAATTCAGTCGTAGGAATGCTGTAACTTCATAACCAAAATAACTGAATAAAAACGGTGCGGATTTGCTCATATCCGCACCGTTTTTATTATTCCTTTTCCGGCTGTTTTCGGTTGTTGTATTTGAACATTGCGAATGCAGCCGCGATGATAATTGCATATCCCACAAAGCTAAGCGCGTCCGGAACCTGATCCAGCACGAAAAAACCGATAACCGCAGAAAAAATGATCTGTGAATAATCGTATATCGAAACCTCCTTTGCCGGAGCGTGGGAATAAGCGTTTGTTATGCAGAACTGTGCGATAGCCGCGCTGACTCCCGCTCCCACCAGCATGAGAAGCTGATATAGCGTCATCGGCTGATAATTTATAAGGGTTATCGGGAGAGCCGCAAGAGTTGAGAATGCCGAGAAAAAGAATACGATATAGTAGCTTTTGACTCCCTTTCCGGTGGCGCGCCGGACAAAGGTGTATGCGGCTCCCGCACCCATTCCACCTAAAAATCCTGCGATCGAAGCTCCGAGCTCTGCGTTCTGAAAGGAGGGCTTTATCACGAACAGCGCCCCGGCAAACGCGGTGAGGATTATTGCCCACTGGACTTTATTCGCCCGTTCTTTCAGCAGGATCGCGGAGAAAATTATCGCAAAGAACGGCGACATTTTGTTCAGCAGCGAAGCGTCAGATATGCTGAGCCTTCCCACTGCGTAGAAGTTCAGGATAACTCCGGTATAGCCGAAAATCGAGCGGAGAACAAGGTCAAGCCTTGCTCCCTTAGGTGGGATAATTGGGCAGCGGTTTTTTATCATCGCGCCGCTGGCTATGAACAGCGCGAAAAAATTCCGGAAAAAGGTCTTTTGAATCGTCGGAACGTCCCCGGAAAGCCTTACGAACATATTCATCAGCGCAAAGAACAGCGCAGAGCAGATGATGAAAAGTATTGCTTTGTGAAGCCGTTGGAGTTTAGGAAGCCTAGCCATCGGAACTCCTCTTTTCTATGCTGTCGAGCATTTGGATGTATTTCCCGAGTACAGGCTGGAAGTGTATGCCGTAGAAACGGCGGTCGTCGGCATTTGCAGTGTAGTCCACAGCCTCAAATGTAAACCTTGTCGCGATCTCCAACGCCTGCGCATAGTCAGCGTCGCGAAGTACCGCGCCCAGAAGCGCGGAGGCGAACACATCACCCGTTCCTGAGCAGGCTACGTCCCGTTTCGGGGTAAGGCACTCGGTGAATTTTCCGTCACAGCAGCCCACTGCGCCTAGCTTCCCCTTTTCGGAAAAACCGGTGATGACTGCGAATTTCACTCCCATATTGCACAGCTCTGTAAGCATTTCCTTTACCTCGTGGAGAGTGGGACAGGGATTGAAGCTGCGTCCGGTGAGCAGGCAGGCTTCGGTGATATTAGGAGTGATCACATCGGCGCAGGATATGAATTTCCGCATATGCTCCGGGTAATCATCGGTAAGCGCAGCGTACATCTTGCCGTTGTCGCCCATTACCGGGTCGATGAATACCGGAGCGCCGGGCTTTCTGAACTGCTCAATGAATTTGCGGATAAGATCTATCTGCTCTACGGAGGCAATATAACCGGTGTATATCCCATCAAAATCAATATGCTCCCGTTTAAGCTGTTCGCTGATCGGAGTCAGCTCTTGTGTGAGGTCTACGCTGTAAAAGGTGGGGAAGCCGGTGTGGTTTGACAGCAGCGCCGTGGGTATTCCGCAGCACTCTACTCCGGCGGCGGACAGCACGGGTATCGCCGCTGTCAGCGAACAGCTTCCTACGCAGGAAAAATCCTGTATTGTAACAATTCTTTTCATTCTATCAGCTCTGTTATTTCTTATTTTTTTTGTATTCCGGAAGCCATTTGCACAGCTCGGAAGTGAGCGAGGTTATTTCCAGCGGTTTTGAAACATGACCGTTCATTCCGTGTTCCTTGCAGGTTTTTACGTCCTCGATGAACGCATTGGCAGTCATGGCGATTATCGGTATTTCTGACGCGTCCGGGCGGTCAAGGTTACGGATTTTTTTCGCCGCCTGATTTCCGTCCAACACCGGCATTTGTATATCCATAAATATCAGACTGTAATAACCAGGTGGAGAGCTTTGGAACATCTCGACCGCCTCTGCTCCGTCGTGAGCAATTTCGGTGCGGATATTTGCTTCCGCAAGGAATTCCGCAGCTATTTCGGCATTGAAATCCAGATCCTCTGCCAGCAGCACGCGTTTTCCTCCGAAATCAAAGTCGGACATACGCACCTTGCGCGGTTCCTCCATTGATATCCCACCGATGTAACTTCCGGTAGCCGCGCCTTTTTTCAGGCATACGGTTATGCCGAATTCCGAGCCTTTGCCCGGCGTGCTTTTTATCGAGATATCGCCGTTCATCATTCGTGCGATGTTCAGAGAGATAGTCATACCTAGTCCTGTTCCCTGAATTCCGCTTATTCTCCTGTCGTCAGCCCGCACGAACGGGTCGTAGATGTGCTCGATGAATTCCGGCTTCATGCCTATTCCGTTGTCCTCGACCTTAAAGAAATACCGGCATACTCCCTGATGATCCGGCTCGATCTCTTTCGCGGTGAAATGGATCTCGCCGCAGTCGGGGGTGTATTTTATCGCATTTCCGAGGATATTGGTAAGCAGCTGGCGCAGCTTTGTCTGATCGCCGATAACGCTGGAATTCATGCTTGTTGAGATATCCACGACAAGCGTATGGCGTTTTTTGTCGGCAAGCGGACGTATCATCTTGAGAGTTTCTTCAAGGAACAGATTAAGGTCAAACGGCTCGCTTGCAAGCACGGTTTTCCCGCTCTCTATCGCCGACAGGTCAAGCACATTGTTGACGATCTCGAGCAGATGCCGTCCAGATGCTTCGATCTTGTCAAGGCAGTCCAGAACGCGGCTTGGCTCGTTGATATGCTCCTGCGCGATCGCTGCCATTCCGAGAATGGAGTTCAGCGGGGTGCGGATATCATGGCTCATCTGGCTCATGAACAGGGTCTTGGCGGAGTTCGCGTGCTGCGCCTGTGTGAAAGCGTCCCGCAGCGCCTGTTCAACTCTTGTTTTCTGATTATGCTCCTCGGAGATGTTCCGGACGTAGGTAAGACCCCAGATGTCCCCGGTTTCAAGATCCTGAGTCAGAATGACTGCTTCGCGGAAGTAACCTTTTCTGCCTTCGATCTCAAACTCGTACTCTGTGTCGAAGCTCCGGCGGTGGCTGTTGTACATATCCGCAAGGGTTTCGGTGCAGAAGGTCTTGCGGAAGGTTTCCGCAGCTGCTTTATCAGTGAAAAAAGTGGCTTTCTTCGCAATATATTTATTATAGGAGCAGGGAACGGAAAGTCCTAGCATAGGAAGCAGAGGATTAATGCCGTCCTGCTCGATTATTTCATCGTATATCGTGTCTTTTGTTATATTGTAGGTATAAACTGCGATAGCGTTTGATAGTATCGCCTGACGGTACTGGCTTTCAGCGCGGAGCGCTCTTTCAAGACGCTGCTGATAGCGCAGCTCCTTGAGCTTTTCAGCGGTAATGGGCTGAACTGTGAGTATTGCGGTTATGGGATCTCCGTTTTCGTCCGCCGATGACATAAACGCCTGAATTCTCAGCCATTCGGAATGCTCGCCGCTGTGCTGGCATATCTCGCATTCTATCACCTTTTCGCCGGACTTAAAACGCTTTAACATATTTCCGACGCTGAAATTATAAAGCACGGCGTTCTTGTCTTCTTCGCTGTATTCATAATTGTTTAAGAATTTATGAATAGCGTCGCTGTAAAAGCCTGTATCGCCAAAATTTTCACCGCTGTGCTCCCTGTTGTCAAAGGAGGAATAGTAGGTGTTGTTTTTCAGGTTGATAAGATCAAGAATAAGGTAGGGAACTGACAGACCGTTGATAAGCTGATTGCGAAGCTCCTCAATATACACTGTCCGGTGGTCTGCCTCCAGCTTTCGCAGCACGATGAATTCTGTATATTTACCGCCTATGGGCTGTTTCATCTTCACACAGCGCAGATTAAGCCACGGGCATTTATCATCGTGAATAAAACGGAATTCGCCGTATACCTCGTCAAGACTGCCGAAGCTTTCCAGCAGCTTTGTGCGGGACAGAAGCTCGCTTAGCCGTGCGCGGTCGTCCGGGTGGACATGATCGAGCAGATCCGAGCACCACTCGTCGAAATTGCATTCGCAGCCGGCGGTGGAGCTGGTGTTGAACGTGTCGTTCAGAGTGAGCATACGGTTATGGGAAAGATCTGTCAGAGCGCAGAAATTAAAACTCTGGAGCAATTTTTCCGCAAAGAGCCGCGTCAGCAGTTTTACCTCCGGATCAAAATCGACAAGCGGCGCATTGCCCTCCGACACTCCCTTGAAAATGCCGTATATAATGCTGGAGCCGCCCTCTTTTTTTGCGAGCATACCTGAGCTGCACGCATTGATCATGCCTTTGTCCCTGTACCGCCAGCGGTATCTTACCTCTGCCAGTATATTGTGCATGGTGGTTTCTATTGCTTCCTTTATCAGTGGGAGATCGTCCGGGTGTATACCCTCTACCCACTTCAGATAGTTCCCCTCAGGGTCAGAATTGTCCGGTATGTCCATGATCTTCAGAAAATCATCGTCGAGAAAAAGCTGGTGGGGGCAGCCCCCGCGGATTACCATTCTGAAAGTTCCTGTCAATATCGAGTCCATCGGGAGTACCCCCTGTGTTTTATTTTTTCGCCCGCTGCGGCTTATATCTGATCTCTACGCATAAGTGCATAAGATTGTTCTGACTATATCATTATATTACTTGGAGCGAAAAATGTCAAGTACAGTATTTGCGCAGATACCTCTTGATTTATTGTTGGAAATAGTGTATAATGTATCATGTGAAATTGTGCGCATTGAAAAAATGATTAGGAGAACAGATTATGGATAACTTTATACAGGCAGATATTTACACCGCTTCTCAGGCGATAGACGGAATTACCGGAGCGCTGACCGATTATGGAGTGACGGGCTTCATCATCAGCGACAGCGCGGATTTTGAGAGCTTCCTCGCAGACAAGAACGCAAACTGGGACTATGTTGACGACGAGCTTATGGGGCTTAGCAAGGTTGAGCCGCACATCACGCTTTATGTCCACGACAATGCTCAGGGCGCGGAAACAATTGCCGCGATACGCTCCCTCATCGAGGGCTGGAAGCAGAACAATTCCGACGGCTATTACGGTAACCTCCGCATGGAGCTTGCGAACGTGAAGGAAGAGGACTGGGCGAACAACTGGAAGAAGTATTACAAGCCTTTCCGGGTAGGAAAAAGCCTTGTGGTAAAGCCCTCGTGGGAGGAGGTAACTCCCGCTCCCGGGGACAGAATTCTGGAGATAGATCCGGCTTCTACCTTCGGTACGGGTCAGCACCACACCACGAAGCTGGTCATGGAGGCGCTGGAGGAGATCGTGAAGCCCGGCGACAGAGTACTGGATCTGGGCTGCGGAAGCGGAATCCTGTCTATTGCGTCGCTGCTGTTCGGTGCTGAAAAGGTCACTATGTGCGATATTTTTGAGAACGCGGTCAAGACTGCCTCTGAGAATGTGGAACAGAACAAATACACACACGAGCATTACACGGCTTACTGCGGCAATATCATCGAGGACGCTGCCCTTCGGGAAAAGCTCGGAACAGGCTATGACGTGATCTGCGCAAACATTGTCGCGGACGTAATCATCGGCATGAGCCCGCTGTTCAGCGGATTTATGAAGCCGGAAGCTCGGCTGGTGGTTTCAGGAATAATCGACGAGCGTCTTGACGAGGTGAACGAGGCTCTGACTGAAAACGGATTTAAGATACTTGACAGCCGGAACGAAGAGGGCTGGAACTGCATTATACTCAGCAGATAATAACATCGGCGCATTCATTCGCATATACTGCCGCAGGAGGCGGTATTATGGAATTTTTATATGTTTTTCTGCTGATGTTTCTGTCGATATTCGGGCTTTCCATGCTGATAAAGCTTGCCGCCGGAGCGATCCTTTCCGGCTGTACAAGAGAGCATGATATCTATGTCAGGAGCGGCGAGGGAATAGCGGAATTTGTGGAATTTGCGAGAAAAAACCCGCATATCGGCAGGGTGACGATCCTTGCCGCCGGAAACGACTGGGATAAGGTCGCCGAGGGTCTGTCCCGTAGGTATGGAAATGTCTGCTTCGAGAAGAAAGAACTGCCCGGCGGCTGAGGCTGTTTTGCCGTTATCGGCGGGACAGAATAATTATGGAACGGTGATAGGATTTGGATAAGGAAAATGGTGTGACCCTCGCCGGAACGGTGGAGGACGTGGTTTTCTACAACGAGGAAAACGGCTATGTAGTCGCGGATCTTGACTGCAACGGCGAGCTGGTTACTGTGGTGGGAAATCTCGGCGACGTCCGTGACGGCGAGAGCCTTACGCTGCTGGGAGAGTACATAAATTCCCCGAAATACGGCAGGCAGTTCAAAGCGGAGGTATGCGAAAGAAGCCTGCCCAACACCGAGAGCGCCGTGCGTAAATTCCTCGGCTCCGGAGTTATAAGCGGAGTAGGCCCGGCTATGGCGAAGCGCATCGTTACCTCCTTCGGAAGCCGTGCGCTTGAGATCATCGAGAACGATCCGGCGCAGCTTTCCTCAATAAAGGGTATTTCCGCCGAAAGCGCCCTCAAGATCGGCGAGGAATTCCGGAAGATTTCCGGGCTTCGCAAGGCAGTGACCTATTTTTCGAGGTACGGCATTGCTCCGGCTGTGGTTGCGGCGGCATGGAAGAAGTTCGAGATCTACACGGTGCAGGCGGTGGAGGACAATCCCTATTGCCTTTGCGGAACAGGGATAGAGCTTCCGTTCCGTGAAGCGGACAGGCTCGCTCAGGCTCTGGGATTTCCGATGGACAGCGAGGAGCGCATTATTGCCGGAATTATCTGGTGCCTGCGGACGAACGCAAACAACGGTCACACCTGTGTGCGGGAAAACGACCTTTCGGATAACGTGTGCTATGAGCTGAACGTAAATGAGAAGCAGTTCTGGAACGGTCTTGTCATTTCGGAGCAGCGGGGGGAAGTCGTGCTTTGCGACAAGTATGACTATAAATTCGTTTTTCTGACGGAGTATTACCGGGCGGAGTGCTTCATCGCGGAGAAACTTGCGGAGATGATAAAGCGCAATGACTGCGGCGATGTGGACTATTCTGAGGAGATCGCGGGGATAGAGTGGGAGCAGGGTATTCAGTACGAGCAGCTTCAGCGGGAAGCTATAAGCGGCTGTATGAACAACCATGTTTTCATTCTCACCGGAGGTCCCGGAACAGGTAAGACCACTACTCTGAACGCTGTGATATCCCTCTGCCGGCAGCGGGGACTAAAGATGAAGCTTGCGGCTCCCACCGGGCGGGCGGCGAAGCGAATGGCAGACCTCACCAAAGCGCCGGCGCAGACGATACACCGGCTGCTTGAGGTAGATTTTGCAACCTCATCGCATTCCTTCAAGAGAAACGAGGAGAACCCTCTTACCTGCGATGTGCTGATAATTGACGAGATGTCGATGGTGGACACGCTGCTCATGGAGTCTCTGCTGCACGCAGTTCGTCCCAGAACCCGGCTGATCATGGTAGGCGACAGCAATCAGCTCCCCTCTGTCGGGGCGGGAAATATCCTGCGGGATCTGATTTCCGGCGGGAGAGTGCCTACTGTGGAGCTTAAAGAGATATTCCGTCAGGCGGCGCAGAGCCTTATCGTAACCAACGCGCACCGCATAGTCCGGGGTGAAATGCCGGTACTGAACGACCGCAGGAACGATTTCTTCTTCATGCCGACGGAAACTGAGGAGGATACTCTGCGGCTTGTGATCGAGCTGTGCAAGACCCGTCTGCCGAACACCTACGGCTATTCGCCGATGGAGGATATTCAGGTGCTCTGCCCCTCCAGAATGGGAGTTGTCGGAACTCAGAGCATAAACAAGGAGCTTCAGCTTGCGCTGAACCCTCCGGCGAAGAACCGCCCGGAGGTGAAGTACGGCAATGCACTGTTCCGCACCGGGGACAAGATAATGCAGACCAAGAACGACTATGACGCAGAATGGCGGCGGGGCGCGGAGCTTTCCCACGGCATATTCAACGGCGATATCGGAATAATCCGCCGGGCGGACAGGGTGAACGCGAAGCTGGATATTGACTTTGACGGGAGAATGACTACCTATGACGGCGATATGATGAAGAAGATCGAACACGCCTATGCGGTGACGATACACAAAAGTCAGGGCAGCGAGTATCCGGCGGTGATAATCCCGCTTCCGAACGGCATGGACAGGCTCACCTACCGCAATCTTCTGTACACCGCCGTCACCCGCGCGAAAAAGACCCTGATACTCATTGGAACGGTTAGAAAGGTGCAGAGTATGGTTGAGAACGACCGCAGAATGCTGCGATATTCCTGCCTTAAACCGATGCTGGAGGATATGTTCGTATGAAGCCGTGGGAGCTGCGCAGGGCGGCGGCTGCTCTGTTTCTGCCGAACCGCTGTCCGTTCTGCGACGAGCTTATCGGAATACGGGAGCTATGGTGCGTCAGGTGCTATAATCGGCTTCGTTTCCTGTCAGACCCGGAGGAGACTCCGGAGGGGCTTGACGGATTTATGGCGGTATGCCGCTACACCGGAAGGGCGAGGTCTGCGGTGCTTCGCATGAAGCAGGGGTATTACAGATACCCGATAGACGCATTCGCGGCGCTTATCGCGGAGAACGCAAAGCCGCTCATAGACCGGGCGGAGGTGATAACCGCAGTTCCCACCGGGAGAGCCAGAAAAATGGAGCTTGGCTATGCCCAGAGTGAGAAGATCGCAAAGCTGATATCAGAAATGACCGGAAAGCCATTTCGCAGCGTACTCTCGGTAACTGCGGAGAAACGTGAGCAGAAGCTGCTGAACGCAGAGGAACGGCGGGAGAACGCGCTGAAAGCCTATTCGGTGTCCCGCCCGGAGGATATCCGGGGAAAGTCTGTGCTGGTGATAGACGACGTATGCACCACCGGGGCAACTCTGGGTGCTGTCGCGGATATGCTGAGAAATTCTGGCGCAGCTAGTGTAATGGGCGCGGTTTTTGCAAAAACTGTCAGGAAATGAAAACGCTCTGTGCTTGATTTTTTTGCGGTTTTGTAGTAAAATAATATTTTAAGATCATCTCGGATAAAGGATAATTTGCAATGACGACAAACGTTACTGCCGCAGAGCTTGCGGCACAGCAGGAATTCTCCCGGAAGGTAAGGGAGCTTAATTCCGCAAAGGAGCAGCCGCCGGTGGCGCACGTTCACAGCTTCGGCTGTCAGCAGAACGTCAGCGACGGCGAGAAAATAAAGGGAATGCTGGCGATGATGGGCTACGGCTTCTCAAATTCCCCGGACGACGCGGATCTGGTGCTGTTCAACACCTGCGCAGTCAGGGAGAACGCGGAGGACAGGGTGTTCGGCAATCTCGGCGCATTGAAGCACAACAAGCGCCGCAAGCCGGATATGCTCATCGGGGTGTGCGGCTGCATGGTTCAGCAGGAGCATATCGCGGAGAGGATACGCAGAAGCTTCCCTTACGTTGACATGGTGTTCGGAACGCACGTTCTGCACACGCTGCCGCAGCTTATTTATGAAGCTATGACCACCCACAGGCGACAGATATCAATTCCGCAGTCGGACGGCGTTATTGCGGAGGGAATACCGCTGCGCCGTGAAAGCGGATTGAAAGCAAGCATACCGATAATGTACGGCTGTAACAACTTCTGCACCTACTGCATAGTGCCGTATGTGCGGGGCAGGGAGCGTTCCCGGGAGCCGGAGGTAATTGTTGAGGAGGCAAGGCAGCTTGTTTCCGAGGGCTACAAGGAGCTTCTGCTGCTGGGGCAGAACGTCAACAGCTACGGGCGCGGCACGGACGTGGATTTCCCGGAGCTGCTGCGGCGTATAAACGCTATCCCCGGAGAATTCAAGATAAGCTATATGTCAAGCCACCCGAAGGACGCGACCCACGAGCTTATCGACACCATAGCCGAGTGCGAAAAGGTAACAAGGCATTTCCACCTCCCGGTGCAGTCCGGCAGCAGCAGAATTTTAAAGCTGATGAACCGAAGCTACACAAGGGAGCATTATCTTGAGCTGATAAACTACGCGAAGCAGCGCATTCCGGACGTTGCGCTGACCTCGGATATAATCGTGGGCTTCCCCGGTGAAACCTATGAGGATTTCAGGGAAACACTGAGCCTTATCCGGGAGGTAAAGTACGACTCGCTGTTCACCTTTATTTACAGTCCGCGAAAAGGAACAAAGGCGGCGGAAATGCCCGACCCGGTTTCGCAGGAGGAAAAGGGAAAGTGGTTCAGAGAGCTTCTGGAGGTACAGCAGGAGATAGGCGAGGATTCCTACCGGGGATATATCGGCAGGACGATGCGGGTGCTGTGCGAGGGAGTCGGCAGGACGCGGGACGGCTGTCTTACCGGAAAGACCATTCAGAATATCATTGTTGACTTTGACGGAGATAAGTCGCTTATAGGCAGCTTCGTTGATGTAAAGATCACCGGCGCGCTTAACTGGGCGCTTCTGGGTGAAATAGTATAAAAGGAGAAATCATTATGGACGCAATACAGGCAGTAAGAGAACTCGGCAAGGCTATTCAGGCAGACGAACGCTACATTGAATACGCAAGAGCAAAAAAGGTGAACGACGATGACGCGGAGCTTCAGAACCTCATCGGCGAATTCAACCTTATCCGTCAGAACGCCGCTATGGAATACAACAAGCCGGAGGAGGAGCAGAACAAGGAAAAGCTCGCAGACCTCAACGCGAAAATGCAGGAGGCTTATGAAAAGGTAATGGCGAACGAGAACATGGCTCTGTTCACCGTTGCAAAGGCGGGAATGGACGAGCTTATGGGACAGGTGAACACCGTACTCACCCTCGTTTTACAGGGCGCAGACCCTGAAACCTGCCCGACCACTCAGCCCACCGGCTGCACCGGAAGCTGCTCCAGCTGCGGCGGCTGCGGCTGATTTCTGAGGGAATAAACTGACGGAGGTGTAAGCGCATGGCGCAGGAAACGGAAAAGCTGTCCCCGATGCTGAAACAGTATCTTGACATCAAGCAGAAGTACAGCGATTATATACTATTCTTCCGGCTGGGGGATTTCTACGAGATGTTCTTCGACGACGCGGAGAATGTTTCGCGGGAACTGGAGCTTGCGCTGACCTCCCGTGCAGGCTCTCCCATGTGCGGAGTTCCCTATCACAGCAGCGAGGTCTACATCAAGAAGCTGATCGACAAGGGCTACAAGGTGGCTATATGCGAGCAGCTCACCGACCCTGCGACCACCAAGGGGCTTGTGGAGCGGGACGTAATACGTCTTGTCACTGCGGGAACTGTCATTGAAGCAAGTATGCTGAACGAGGACTCCAACAACTATATCGCCTGCGTATGCCCAGACAAGGGCTGTCAGTCCGCCGCGCTTGTATTCGCGGATATTTCCACCGGAGAGGTACACGTTTTCAGCAAGGAGGGGAAAAATCTCCAGCAGGAGATAATTTCCGAGCTGTCGAGATTCAGCCCGGTGGAGCTGCTTATCAACGAGGAATTTCTGAGCCTTAAGGAGGTTCACGAATTTGTCCGTGACAGGCTCAAGCGCTGCCTTTGCGAGATGCTTGACGAGGAAAGATTCGACAGCTCCGACATGAGCGTTATCACCGGACAGTTCGAGAACGGCGCGGAGCTTGGTATTTCCGAAATGCCGCTGGTGAAAAAAGCTCTCTGTGCTATGTTCCGCTATTTCGGCGAAACCCAGAAAGCCACTGTGAAGCGCTTCGTTTCGCTGACTATCCATGCGGACGGGGAGTTCATGGGGCTTAACCTCACCACCCGGCGCAATCTGGAACTAACCGAAACCATGCGCACCAAGGAAAAGCGCGGCTCTTTGCTGTGGGTGCTGGACAAGACAGTTACCTCTATGGGCAGGCGGAAGCTGAAAACATGGGTGGAGCAGCCGCTCATCAGCCCGACAGCAATATTAAAGAGGCTGGACGCGGTTGAAGCGCTGACAAAGGATTCCGCTTCGCTGTACGATATCTGCGACGCGCTGAACGGTATTTACGACCTTGAGCGGCTTATGACGAGGGTAATGTACAAATCCGCGTCGCCGAGGGATATTTATTCGCTGGGGCAGACCTGCGCCCGGCTGCCGCTTCTGAAAAGGTGTCTGTCGCAGGTGAACAGCCCGCTGCTTGATTCTCTCAACGGCGAGATTGACGAGCTGAACGACGTTTCTTCACTGGTGGAGAACGCGATAGTTGACGACCCGCCTATTGTACTCAAAGACGGCGGGGTCATAAAGGACGGATTCAACGAGGAGATAGACCGCCTGCGGAAGATAACCGGCGGCGGCAAGGATATCCTCGCGGAAATGGAGGAGCGGGAGCGCGCAGCTACCGGAATACGCACGCTGAAAGTCGGCTACAACCGTGTGTTCGGCTATTACATAGAGGTGTCAAAGGGACAGCTTGATTTAGTCCCGGCGCATTATGTCAGAAAGCAGACCCTCACCACCGGCGAGCGTTACATCACCGATGAACTGAAAAAGGTGGAGTCGGAGATACTCGGCGCGAACGACCGCATTCTTGCGCTGGAAGCGGCTATCTTCGGCGAGGTGCGGGACTTCATCGGCACACGTCTGGAAGCGATACAGGCTGCGGCAGCGGCTGTGGCTGCGGTGGACGTGCTTTGCAGCTACGCAAAGGTGGCAATCGAAAACGGTTATGTCAAGCCGGAGATAACCCTTGACAGCGTAATCGAGATACGGGACGGACGTCACCCGGTTGTGGAGAAAGTTCTTACCGACCACCCTTTCACCCCGAATGACGCTTACCTTGACACCAATACCAATCGTCTTATCATCATCACAGGTCCCAATATGTCCGGTAAATCCACGTTCATGCGGCAGGTAGCGATAATCGTGCTTATGGCGCAGATTGGCTGCTTTGTTCCGGCGGCGTATGCGAAAATCGGCGTTGTGGACAAGATATTCACTCGTGTGGGCGCGTCCGACGACCTTACTTCCGGGCAGTCCACATTCATGGTTGAGATGAACGAGGTTGCGGATATCCTCAAGAACGCGACCAAAAAGAGCCTTGTCATTCTGGACGAGATAGGCAGGGGAACTTCCACCTTTGACGGAATTTCAATCGCAAAGGCAGTCGCAGAGTACATCAGCGGAAAGAACATCGGCTGCAAGACCCTTTTCGCGACCCACTACCACGAGCTTATCTCCATGGAAAAGGAGTACGAGGGCATACGCAATTTCAGCGTTGCGGCGGTGAAGCGCGGGGACGAGCTGAAATTCCTGCACAAGATATGCGAGGGCGGCACCGATGACAGCTACGGCATTGAAGTCGCGAAGCTGGCGGGACTGCCCAACGCAGTGATAAACCGCGCAAAAGAGGAACTTAAAGAGCTTGAAGTGCTGGGAAGGCAGAAGCTGTCCGAAACGCTGGAAAAGACCGCAGACCACCAGTTCAGCTTCAATGCGATAAACGAGCAGAACGCTATCGCGAAGTTAAGGGCGGCGGACATCAACACCATGTCGCCAATGGACGCGCTGATGTTCATTAAGGACATCAAGGACACGCTGTGAGGTGGATTTTATGAAGCTTTCAGACAGAAAAGTCGCAAAGCGTGCGCTGCTGATCCTGGCGGCATTTGTACTGATATCCGGCGCATTTGTCGGCGGTTTCTTTGCGGGTAAGAGCGGACAGAGGGTGGAAACTCAGCTTGCGTGGTCTGACAGCGAGGTGGTTTACGCTGAAATCCTTGACGTGAATGACGGCTTTTTCCATGTGAAAGGGCTTGACGTCAACGACATAAACGGCAGGGGCGAGTTCACATTTACCGCAAAGGAGAACACCCGGCTTATCTGGCGGGGAACGGAGATTTCCCTGTCTGACTTCCACACCGGGGACAGAATAGCGTTCTTTTATGTTGGCGAGGTTCTGGAAACCTACCCGGCGCAGGTGTCGAATGTCGTGAAGATAAAGCTGCTGGACGATGAACTTTAGAACGGAGAACAAATGCCAAAGATAAATCTGCTTGATAAAAGCGTATATGAGCTTATCGCCGCCGGAGAGGTGATAGAGCGCCCTTCCTCGGTGATAAAGGAGCTTGCGGAGAATTCCATTGACGCAGGCGCGACCTCTATTACCGTGGAAATAAAGCGGGGCGGCATATCCTACCTCCGGGTGACGGACGACGGCTGCGGGATGGCCTACGAGGACATTCCCACGGCGTTCATGCGGCACGCCACCAGTAAGGTGTACACTCAGGACGACCTAGACAGCATAAATACGCTGGGCTTCCGGGGAGAGGCTCTTGCCTCGGTATGCGCGGTCAGCCGGGTGGAACTTCTAACAAAGCAGCGGGAGGACAGGCTCGGCAGCCAGTACCGCATTGAGGGCGGCGAGCCGGTGGAATACGACCGGGCGGGCTGCGCGGACGGAACTACGATAATTATACGCGACCTGTTCTTTAACACCCCGGCGCGGCTGAAATTTCTCAAAAAGGACGTGACCGAGGGGAATTACTGCGCTTCCGTCATCGAAAAGCTTGCGCTGAGCCACCCGCAGATCTCTTTCCGGTTTATCCGGGACGGACGGCAGACAATGCTGACCAGTGGCGACGGAGAGTATTACAGCGCAGTTTACTCGGTGTTCGGAAAGCAGTTCGCCGCGGGAATGATACCGGTGGAGAATGTATATCAGAATACGGCGGTGACAGGTTTTGCGTCCTCGCCGCTGTTCACAAGGGCAAACCGCTCAATGCAGCATTTCTTCGTGAATGGCAGGAGCGTCAAAAGCCCGCTTTGCTGCGCGGCTCTTGAGGAAGCGTTCCGCAACACGATAATGGTGGGGAAATTCCCCTCTTGCGTGCTGTGCATAAACACCGACCCGGCGCAGGTGGACGCGAATATCCACCCGACCAAGACGGAGGTGCGCTTCACCAACGAAAAGACTGTGTTTGACGCGGTGTATTTCGCGGTGAAGAACGCGCTCATGGGCTATGACGAGAGCCGTGAGATAAAGCTTGCTCCGGCGCAGCCGCAGAGTACAGCTCTGCTGGGATCGTCAAAGACCGAAGCGCAGCCTGCTGCCGCAAAGCCCGAATATCAGCCGCAGACCATGCCTATTCCCTCCGGCAGGGACGCGGTGGTTTATCCTCAGAAGCAGTCAGAGCCGACAAAATTCACACTGCGGCAGGAAGCGCCGTTTCGCATGAATACCTCCGCGCCCGCCGCCGAGCAGACCTTCATTCCGGAGCTTGCCCCGGAGAAAAAGCCGGAGCCTAAGGAAACTCCGCTGTCGGAGCTGCCGGGATTTGCGTTTCTGTCGGAGAAATCCTTTGAGAAGAAGCAGCCGGAGCAGCCGGTTCAGCAGCCGGAGGCTTCGCTTCATGAAAAGTCCGCGAAAGAGCCCATACGGGTGATAGGTGAGCTTTTCAAGACCTATATCCTGTGCGAGAGCGAGGACAGCCTTATACTTATCGACAAGCACGCGGCGCATGAGCGGGTCAATTTCGAGCGGCTTAAATCCAGCTTCGATAGCTCCGCGCAGTACATAGTCCCGCCGGCGGAGGTGTATCTTTCTCCGGAGGAATACAATGGCGTCATGGAGTACTCCGACAAGCTTTCGGAGGTGGGAATACTGCTGGAATTCCGGGACGGAAAGGCGATAGTAACCGGACTCCCACAGATGCTTGACCAGTCGGACGCGGCTGAGATAGTCGAGGAGATAGCGAAGATAGCCGCAAAGGGCAACACAAACGCCGAAGGCGAGCTGTTTGACGATATGCTTCATACGGTGGCCTGCAAGGCTTCTATCCGTGGCAGGGAGGACAACAGTATTCTGGAGCTTCAGGCACTTGCGCAGGAGGTTTTCAATAACCCGGATATCCGCTATTGCCCACACGGCAGACCTGTAATTACTCAGTTGTCCAGAAAGCAGCTTGAACGGTATTTCGGCAGAGTTACGTAAGAATAGTTTTCAACAGTGTTCACAAAATGTTGAACGTTTGTGAGATCAACCCGTCCGGAGGTGGTATTTGTGAAAAAAATAATCGTGGTAAGCGGGCCTACCGCCTCCGGAAAAACCGCCCTTGCGGTGGAGCTTGCCAAGCGGTATGACGGCGAGGTGATCTCTGCGGACAGTATGCAGATATACACCGACATGGACGTGGCAAGCGCAAAAGCTACCCCGGAGGAGCAGCAGGGAATACCTCATCATCTCATGGATTTCCTCGACCCGTCGGAGAGCTTTTCAGTTGCGGACTGGGTGAAACTTGCGGGGCAGTGCGCCGACGATATCCTAAAAAGGGGAAAGACCCCGGTGATATGCGGCGGCACGGGGCTATATATCTCGTCCTTTGTGGATAATCTCCGGTTTGACGAGTCGGAGTGCGATTACCAGTTCCGTGAGGAAATGCGGAAATTTGCGGAGGAAAACGGCGCGGCGGCGCTTCTTGAAAGGCTTCGCACCGTTGACCCGGAAACTGCGGAAACCCTCCACGAAAACAACGTTTCCCGTATAATCCGGGCGCTGGAGGTCTACAAGACTACCGGTCACACTATCTCCGAAGCGAAACGGGCTTCCAGAGCGGAGCCGTCCCCCTATCGGTTCATTCTGCTGACGCTGGATTTCGAGAACCGCGAGCAGCTCCACGAGCGCATAAACGCGCGGGTGGACAAGATGCTGGAACTGGGACTTGAGCAGGAGGCGAGAAACTGCTTCATGCAGCAGAACCGCCCAACCGCGGCGCAGGCAATAGGCTGCAAGGAGCTGTACCCCTATTTCCGGGGCGAGCGAAGCCTTGAGGACTGCGTTGAGGAACTGAAGCTGCGCACACGGCAGTACGCAAAGCGGCAGCTTACATGGTTCAGGAGGGACAGCCGCTTCCACAGAATAATTATCCGCCCCGGCGACGGACTTACGGAAGTCCTCGGAGAAGCGGTGAAGATCATTGAGAGTGAAAAAACAGCCGGAATTGATGAATAAATTACAGTATATGGATAATTGTTGATAATAATTCCGGTTTTTTTAGAAATACCAAAAACTTTTTCCTGTTTTTTTTAAAAAAAGTAAAAAAAATTATAGCTTTTTTTGAAAAAGTATGCTATACTAGTCTATATAGGAATACTATTTCTTGTTTTTGCCTCATTTGTGGCGTAAATGGTGTTCCTGTTTGGGGTACAGGGGATCTTCCCCGACGTATTGAATTGCAGAGAGAGAAAAGGTGGTTTAATATGGCAAAAGACATAAACTTACAGGACGTGTTTCTTAATCAGGCTAGAAAGGACAGAATTCCGGTCACGATCTATATCACGAACGGTTTTCAGTTCAAGGGCGTGGTTAAGGGCTTCGATAATTATACGGTGATCCTTGACACCGACGGAAAGCAGAACCTTATTTATAAGCATGCTATTTCCACTATCACACCGCTCAAGCCCATTTCTATTCTTGACGCCTACGATAAGGCTGACGAAGAGTAATGGAATCCCGGTGGACGTCAATAATCATTCTCGTGCTGTCGCTTTTCGTGCTGGTCTTTTTTGTGGGGCAGGTCTTTTTTGCCGGCGGTGAGAAGGTCGTTACTGAAACCGCATTTACTTACAGCATGACGGAGGACGTTCCGTTTGAAGGAGTGTTCCTGCGGGACGAAACAGTGGTTTACGGCAGCGGGGGCGGAGTGCTGGATTATGAGCATTCCGACGGCTCAAAGGTCGGTAAAAGCTCTGTTATCGCCAGACGCTACCGCAGCGAGGCTGATATAGAGTACCGCCGCGAGATAGAGAAGATAAACGAGCAGATCGAGGTCCTCACCGACGCTCAGCGTCTGGCGGGAACTGACAACAATCAGCTGGAAACTATCTCCAGCCAGATAAACGAGCGCCATTCGCTTATCCTTGAAAGCCTGATAAATGGGGATTATTCCGCCGCTCAGGAGCAGGAGAATGCGATGCTGGGAGCACTTTCAAAGCGAGAGATCTCCCGCGGTGATGTTGACAGCTATGAAGCGAAGATATCCTCGCTGCGAAGCCGCGCGGCAGAGCTTGAGGCTATGCTTTCCGGCGATGTGGAGGAGATATGCGCAGGTGGCGCGGGGTATTTCGTCAGCAGCGTTGACGGCTATGAGAATAAGCTGTCTTTCAATGATTCCGACACCATAACCGCCGACCGAATAGAGGAGATCATTAATAATCCGGATCTCGGCTCCGGCTCAGGCACAGTGGGGAAGCTGATCGCCGACTACCGCTGGAGGGTCGCGGCTGTGATAGACAGCGAGTTGATGTTCGGCTGCTACGAGGGCGGCGAGGTCACACTGAGAGTCCGCAGCGACCCTACCCCGATCGAAGCGGAGATAGTGTCCATAACAGATACCGGACGCGGTGACGGCACAGCGGTGTATGTGTTTGAATGCGCAACGCTGACTTCCTCGGTCGCTTCCGGAAGGACTGCTCAGTTCAAGTATATCGTCAACAGCTACGGCGGTCTGAGGGTTTCCCGGAGCGCGATACGCTACAATGACGAGCAGGAGCGCGGCGTGTACATCGTACAGGGCGGAAAGCTGGTTTTCAGAAAGATCAGCGTTGAGTACTGGGGCGAGGATTACATCATCTGCGCACAGAAAGCCGACGACGGCTATCTGAAGCTTTACGATAAAATAGTAACAGAGGGCAAGAATTTGTATGAAGGAAAAGTTGTTGAGTAACACGCAGACAAGCTTTGACGACATCAGAGAAAGCTATGCCAGGATCTGTGAAAACATAGAAAAGGCAAAGGCTGCCGCCGGACGCACCGATAACGTCCGTCTGATGGCGGTCACAAAAACAGTTACCCCGGAGCGTATAAACTACGCAGTGGGGCTTGGTATTGACCTGCTTGGCGAAAACCGCGTCCAGGAATTTATGGACAAGCGTGAGCAGTATCTTCCGGCGGAGGTTCACTTCATTGGTGGATTGCAGACAAACAAGGTCAAATACATCATCGACAAGGTTTCAATGATACATTCCGTTGACAGCCTGCGTCTCGCGGAGGAAATAAGCCGCAGAGCGGGTCAGCACGGACTGGTCATGGATATACTCGCCGAAATAAACATCGGCGGAGAAGAAACAAAGGGCGGGATAACTCCGGAGAGCGCACCTGAATTATGCGCTCAGTTCCGTGAGCTGCCCAACATCAGGCTGAGAGGTCTGATGACAATACCGCCGCCCGGCTGCGGGGAGGATACCTTTGCAGCAATGCAGCGGCTGTTCAGTGACATTCGCTCAGATAAATCGGTGAATGAAGCTGGCACGTTCGATACTCTCTCCATGGGGATGTCGGGAGATTATGAAACGGCGGTAAAGCATGGGTCCACAATTGTCCGGATCGGTTCAGGACTATTCGGATACAGAAAATATTTATAATTGGGAGGAAAATATCATGGGTTTAGGCGACTTTTTTGCAAAGCTCCGTCAGGACGATGAGTTCGAGGAGGAGGAGTACGACAACAGCTACGACGTTTCTTCATCGGCTGTAACCGAGGAAGAGGCTGAGGCTCCGTCAAGATTCTCTTCGTCCAGAACAAACGACAAGGTGATCAATATGCACAGCAGCACCGGTTTTCACGGTTCTTCCGTGAAGGTAGTTCAGCCCCTCAAGTATGAGGACATCATGAAGGAGCCGGTTCGCTTCCTCAGAGAGAACACCAGCGTTGTGCTCAACCTTGAAAAGGTTGCAAGCGTTGATTCCAGAAAGAGGATCGTTGATTTCATGGCAGGCGTTGTTGCCGCTATCGACGGCAGGATCGTAAGAATCGCAGAATGCACTTATTTCGTAGTTCCCAGAACCGTTGACCTCAGCGGAGATATGATGGAAAACGACCAGTTCTGATCTTTATGGATCCGGGACTGCTGAACGAGGAGGAGCGTTACCTCTCCGTCCACATAGCCGATATGCAAAGACTGGCTGAGAGATCCGGCGTGCCGAAGTTTTCAGCGTTCCTTAACGAGCGTGAGGCGATCGTCGCCCGGCGCGCCGTTAAGGGCAGTCTTTGCTTTTACGGCGGCTATGACGGAGCGATGAGAACAGTGGGCGGCGTTCTTGAGGGGACATACGCGCAGGAGCTTCCGCCGGAGGATATATTTCCGGTGCGGACGGTGACTTTCAGCTTCAGAAAAAGCGATACTCTTACCCACAGGGATTTTCTCGGCGCGCTTATGTCGCTTGGAATAAAAAGGAATCTGTTGGGAGATATTCTTATTGCTGAGGGTTATGCGGTGGTTTTTGTTCATGAAACCGCCGAAGAGCTTGTTCTCGGCATGGATAAAATAGGAAAAATCGGAGTTTCTGCCGAAAGCGGGGCGACAAAGCCGCTGCCGGAGCAGAAAATGCAGCGCATCGACGCCACCGTATCATCTCTGCGGCTGGACTGCATAGTCAGCGCCGCAGTAAACACATCAAGAGAAAAATCCGCAGCCCTCATTAAATCGGGTATGGTAAATGCGGACTTTTCGCCCTGTACAAATGTAAATGCAGCGGTCAGGGAAAACACAGTCATTTCAGTCCGGGGAAGCGGCAGATACCGCATAGCCGGAATTGCCGGAGAAACCCGCAAGGGCAGGATCCGAATTATTATCGAAAAATATGTCTGACGGCGCGGTGCGGTCCATGCCGTTATGAATAGGAATATCAGCTGCGGTGTCAAGGCAGCGCAGCAGCGCCGTTTTATGCGGTAATTCAGGAAGGGAAGTATTGTACATGAACGCAAAGGATATTTTGTCAAGACGTTTTGAGAAGGCAGCCTTCAACGGTTACAAGACAGATGACGTTGACGAGTTCCTCCGTGAGGTTTCCAGCGAGTATTCCCAGCTCCAGAAGGACAAGAACGAACTGGAGCGCAAGCTTGAGGTGCTGGCTGACAAGATCCGTGAATACCGCGATGACGAGGACGCGCTCAAGGACGCTCTGCTGCTTGCTCAGAAGCAGGGCAATCAGATAATCAGCGAGTCGAAAACCGCCGCCGAGAAGCTCAGCAAGGAAACTCAGGAGACTGTTGAAAAGCAGCTCAGAGAAGCTAAGGAAAAGGCAGACAAGATAACCGCAGACGCTGATGAATATTCAAAGCGCATAACCAAGGAAACCAATGAGCGCGCGGACAAGATGATAAAGGAAGCCCGCGCTAAGGCTGACGAAATAGATCAGATGATGAAGAAGCAGACTGAGATCCAGCAGAACGTTCTTCAAAAGACCCGCAAGGAAGCTGACGAGTACAGAAACCGCCTGCTCACCGCATACAAGTCCCACATGGATCTTATTGCGAAGCTGCCGGAGATGTGCGAAAACGAGTATGTCAAGTCCGTGTCCGCCGAGGTAGAGAAGCGCGAGGCTGAAAAGGCTAAGGCAGCAGCCGCTGCAAAGCAGGCTCCGAAGCCTGAGAAAAAGCCTGCTCCCGTCGCAGAAAAGCCTGATGACGAGCAGAAGTCCGAAGAAAAGGAGCCGGTTGTTGCAGGCGCAGCTCCCGCAGAGGAGCCGTTCAAGTCAATGCCGCAGGAATCCGGCAAGACAGATGAGTACGACCTGCCGTTCTTCAGCTCATCTTCTGAGAAGAAGCCCCGCCACACCGATCTTCAGTTCGGCAAGGGCAACACCATGAAAAAGTAAATTATCTCTCCGTTTACGGAGATCATACAAATATAATACAAGGAGCACAACTGATGTCAGAGGATTACAACAACACACTTAATTTACCGGAAACCGACTTTCCGATGAGAGGTAATCTCCCCCAGAGAGAACCTGAGATGCTGGAAAAGTGGGAGCAGGATCGCCTGTACTATGCGCTTTCTGAGAAGAACAAGGGCAAGCCCTCCTATACCCTCCACGACGGACCTCCATACGCAAACGGCAATATCCACATGGGTACTGCAATGAACAAGGTGTTAAAGGATATCATTGTTAAGTACAAGAGCATGACCGGGTACAACGCAAACTATGTTCCCGGCTGGGACTGCCACGGTCTGCCTATCGAGCTTAAGGCGATAAAGCAGATCGGTCTTGACAGCGGCTCTATCGACCCGGTAACTCTCAGAAAGAGCTGCCGCGACTTTGCGCTGTCCTGCCTTGACGGTCAGAAGAAGCAGTTCAAGCGCCTTGGCGTATGGGGCGATTTCGACGATCCCTACCTCACCATAAAGCCGGAATTTGAGGCAAAGCAGGTCGAGGTTTTCGGCAAGATGATGCAGAAGGGCTACATCTACAAGGGTCTGAAGCCGGTTTACTGGTGCGCAGACTGCAACACTGCCCTTGCTGAAGCGGAGATCGAGTATCAGGACGATCCCTGCTACTCTATCTATGTAAAGTTCCCGATATCCGATTCAAAAGGCAAGTTTGACGATCTCGGCATCGACCTTTCAAAGGCTTATGTTGTGATCTGGACTACCACCACATGGACTCTGCCGGGCAATCTTGCTATCTGTCTTGGTCCGAATTACGAATACACCTTCGTTAAGGTAGAGGACGAGGAGAGCAAGTCTTTCGGCGAGTATCTGCTTATGGCCACCGACCTTGTTTCCACTGTTATGGAGGCAGTCGGAATTAAGAAGTACTCCACGATGGGCAGCTTCCTCGGCTCTGAACTGGAGCTTATTGAAACCGATCACCCGTTCATGGGCAGAAAGTCCCCGGTAATTGTCGGCGACCATGTAACCCTCGACAGCGGTACCGGCTGCGTACACACCGCTCCGGGCTTTGGTCTTGAGGACTTTGAGGTCTGCAACAAGTACAAGGGAATGTTCAAGATCATCGTTCCTGTTGATGAAAAGGGAATTCTTACCGACGAAGCAGGCGATTTCAAGGGCTTAAAGACAGCAGACGCCAATAAGGCTATCGCGCAGCGTCTGGAGGACGACAACACCCTGCTCGCAATGCAGAAGATCGTCCACCCCTATCCTCACTGCTGGAGATGCCATGAGCCGATCATCTACCGCGCGACAGATCAGTGGTTCTGCAACGTGGATATGTTCAAGGACGAAACTATCAAGGCGATTGAGGACGTAAAGTGGATCCCTGAATGGGGCGAGGAACGCATCAAGAACATGGTAAGCATGCGCAGCGACTGGTGCATTTCCCGTCAGCGCCGCTGGGGTGTTCCTATCCCGATCCTCTACTGTCAGGACTGCGGCAAGACCGTTGTAAATGACAAGACTATCAAGGCGATTTCAGATATGTTCCGCAAGGAAAGCTCCGACGCATGGTATTCCAAGGATCCGTCCGAGTTCATTCCCGCAGATGTAAAGTGCGAGTGCGGCTGCAATAAATTCCGCAAGGAAATGGATATCTTCGACGTATGGTTCGATTCCGGCTGTACTCATGCGGCGGTTCTTGAGGAACGTCCGGAGCTTAGTTGGCCGGCTGACCTCTATCTTGAGGGCTGCGACCAGTACAGAGGCTGGTTCCAGAGCTCTCTGCTGACCTCAGTTGCGACCACAGGAAAGGCTCCGTACAAGGCTGTCTGCACCCACGGCTGGGTAGTTGACGGCAAGGGCGAGGTAATGCACAAATCCAAGGGCAACGTTGTGCTGCCTGAGGAGGTAATCAGCAAGTACGGCGCTGACGTGCTCCGTCTTTGGGTAGCTTCTCTTGACTTCCATAACGATGTCCGCGTATCTCCTGAGATGCTCAAGCAGCTCTCCGAGGCTTACCGCAAGATCAGAAACACCGCCCGCTTCATTCTTGGCAACATCTGCAACCGCGGCGGCTTTGACCCGGATACCGAAATGGTTTCTCTGGATAAGCTTAGTGATATCGACAGATGGGCGCTGTCAAGACTTGATACAGTCATCGAAAAGGTAAAGGCTTCCTACGAAGCGTTTGACTTCTATCTCGCATATCACGCTATCCACAGCTTCTGTGTTGTCGATATGTCCAACTTCTATCTGGATATCGTCAAGGATACGCTGTACTGCTGCGCTGAGAAGTCCGAGGAAAGAAAGGCAGTCCAGACCACAATGTATATCATTCTGGATTCGCTGGTAAAGCTGGTTGCGCCTATCTTAACCTTTACTTCTGACGAGATCTGGAAGTTCATGCCCCACAAGTCCACAGACGACCTGAGAGGCGTTCCTTTCAACCAGATGCCTGAAAAGACCGGAGTAACCGCTGACGCTGCGTTTGAAGCAAAGTGGAGCAAGATCCACGCAGTCCGGGACGACGTGCTGAAGGCACTTGAGGAAAAGAGAACCGCAGGGGTTATTGGCAAGCCTCTTGACGCAGGTCTTGTTATCTATGCAGACGAAGCGAACTTCAAGGAGCTTTCCTCCTACAACGAGCTTACTCAGGCTTTCTCGGTATCCTATGTAAATGTTAAGCCCGCTTCCGAGGGCGAGGGCGAGTTCAAGGGCGCTGTCGAGGGTGTAACTATCACCGTTGAGAAGGCGGCAGGCGAGATGTGCGAGCGCTGCTGGAGCCACGCTCCGACAGTAGGCACTGACGCTCAGTTCCCGCACCTTTGCGCACGCTGTGCGGCGGTTATGAAGCTCAACTTAGGCTGATAAAAATTCCGGCAGGGAAGGGATTTATTCCCTTTCCTGCTTTTTTGTGTGAAAGAAAAAGCTGTTTTCGGGGAAAGTTATGATATGAGAGCATTTTTGAGCAAATACAGGCAGTTTGCCGCGCTGCTTCTGGCGGCGGCTATTGTGGGAATTGACCAGCTTACCAAGTGGCTGGTGTCTTCCAACATGGAGATGTACAAGGCGCTTAACCTCATCAAGATCGGGGATACAGAGGTTCTGAACCTCTATTACTGCACCAACAACGGCTCTGCGTTCAGCATGATGGAGGGAAAGACTGCATTCCTGATCGTGGTCACTTCGGTGGTAATTCTCGTGCTTATAGCCGGGCTTCTGCTGAAGAAGATACGCCGCGCGCCGTATGTGATTTCAGTGTCGCTTATCATCGGCGGCGGTGTCGGCAATCTTATTGACAGAATATTCAACGGCGGCAGCGTCGTGGATTTCATCGATGTCCGGATAATCAATTTCCCTATCTTCAATTTCGCGGATATCTGCGCGGTCGTGGGAGGAATTCTGTTGTGCCTGTTCGTGATAATTGACGAGGTAAAGGAGTCAAGGGCGAAAAAGGTACAGAAATCTGCTTCGCCTGATAACACCGCGCAGGACGGAGAGCCGGGCGAAAATGGACAGAATTGAGCTTTTCGCCAACGGCGGCGTGCGTCTGGATAAGCTTATCTCAGACGGAACGGAGCTTTCCCGGAGCGCGGCAGTAAGGCTTATTGAGCAGGGAAACGTGCTGGTGAACGGCAGTCCCTGCGGGAAAAAGGACATTCCGGCGGCGGGGGCACTGATTGAGATAACGCTCCCGGAACCCCAGAGCGCGGATATTATTCCGGAGGACATTCCGTTGGAGATAGTCTATGAGGACGCAGATCTTCTGGTGGTGAACAAGCCAAAGGGCGTGGTAGTCCACCCGGCGGCGGGGCATTACTCCGGGACGCTTGTTAATGCGCTGATGTTCCACTGCGGCGAAAGCCTTTCCGGAATAAACGGCGAGATACGTCCGGGGATAGTCCACCGTATCGACAAGGACACAAGCGGTTTGCTCATGGTGGCGAAGAACGATTTCTCCCACCTTGCGCTATCGGAGCAGATAAAGGCGCACAGCTTCACCAGAGAATATGAAACCGTGGTCTGCGGCTCTATAAAAGAGGACGGCATGGTAAACGCTCCGATAGGGCGGCACAAGACCGACCGCAAGAAGATGTGCGTAACTGCCGAGAATTCAAGGGAAGCGGTGACGCATTATTTCGTGCTGGAGAGGTTCGCAGGATACACTCATCTGAGAATAAGGCTTGAAACAGGGCGCACCCACCAGATAAGGGTGCACATGGCGTACCTCGGACACCCGGTAGCCGGAGATCCGGTCTACGGAAACGGAAAACCTGCGTGGCTTGAGGGGCAGTGCCTCCACGCGAAGAAGATAGGTTTTGTCCACCCGCGCACCGGGGAATATTTGGAGTTCGACAGCGAATTGCCGGATTATTTCAGAAAATTCTTAAAAAGCATAGAGGGCTGATAAATGGATTTCAGCAAGGTAATACTGATGACAGACCTTGACGGAACGCTTCTCACCGACGAAAAGCGCATTCTGCCGGAGGATCTGGCTGCAATTGACCGCTTCCGTAAGGGCGGCGGTATTTTTACGATGGCGACCGGGCGGGGGTACTCAATGGCGCGCTCCGTTGCGGAGAAGCTGGAACTTGACGCTCCGGCGGTATTGTTCAACGGCGCGGCGGTGTTCGATTTCAAGCAGGATAAATTCC
Organism: uncultured Clostridia bacterium; assembly: GCA_945833805.1. Taxonomy (GTDB): domain Bacteria; phylum Bacillota; class Clostridia; order Oscillospirales; family Ruminococcaceae; genus CAG-115. The sequence continues at coordinate 30,244 of CAMAGG010000003.1, forward strand.
TGTGGCGCTGCGAGATAGGCGGGCAGGCGGTGGACATCATAAACCGCATTGCGGAGCGCTTCCCGGACGTTGGTGTGGAGGTCTTGCAGGAGCACACCGTGTTCGTACCGTTCCTGAACGAAACAGAGCAGTGGCACCTTGATTTAGAGAGCGTTCACCCGGACAAGCGACAGCTGGAGGATATTCCAGCAGGGGGCTGGTTGAAGGTGCTGTTCGCCTATCCTCCGGAAAAACTGGACGGACTGGAGAGATTCGTGCGGGAATGTCCGGAATTGCAGGGAGTACAGTGGGTGCGTTCCGCACCGATGTTCTTCGAATGTCTGCCGAAAGGTATCGACAAGTCCGCAGGCTTTCGGGAGTTGATACGCATTGTCGGCGCACAGGACAGATTCACCGTGGCGGCGGGGGACTTCATGAACGACCTCGCCATGATAAAGCAGGCAGACCTCGGCGCGGCGGTAGCTTCCGCGCAGCCGGAGGTCAAGGCGGGCGCAGACATAGTTCTGTGCGACAATAATTCCGGAGCAATGGCTCAGCTTATCGACTATATTGAAAGGTTGTGAAAACTATGCAGATGATGGTTTTTGTTCAAAGCGATTTGGATATGGACGAGCTTAACACGATGTTTGAGGATGGCTGGCGGCTGGTCAGCATGGTTGCGGCTGCCGGGGGCGGCGTTTATGCTGTGATTGAAAAGAACTGATAAAGCAGCGCGACCTTGATGATTCGGGAGGATCCATAATGAAAAAGGCTGTCCGCGGGCTGAAAATCACAGGCATTGTGCTGCTGTGCCTGCCGTTTGTGGACAGTATTGTGGAGCATTAAGCAATACAGGGGATATCAGCAATGATCCCAATGATCTTGAGAACAAGTAAGTTTATTCAGCGGAAAACCGCTTGATATATAGCTAAAAGGGCGAAAGCCCATAAAATCACAGGAGGTCTATATGGACGCATTACTGAAAAAGCAGCTTGAGATCGCTGCAACAAAGGTCAGAATGGGCGTGATCGAGGGTGTTCACAGCGCTAAGGCTGGTCACCCCGGAGGATCGCTCTCCGTTGCTGACACACTGACTTACCTTTATATGCACCGCATGAATGTTGACCCGAAAAATCCGGATATGCCCGACAGGGACAGACTGGTGCTTTCAAAGGGTCATACCGCTCCGGCGCTGTATGCAGTGCTTGCTGAGAGAGGATTTTTCCCTGCTGAGGAGCTTAAGACCCTGCGTAAGATCGGATCAAGACTTCAGGGACACCCCTCCATGGGCAAGCTTCCCGGAATCGACATGAGCACCGGCTCTCTCGGACAGGGTATTTCCACTGCCTGCGGAATGGCGCTTTCCGGCAAGATCTCCAACGAGATCTACAAGGTTTACGCAGTTCTCGGCGACGGCGAGATCGAAGAGGGACAGGTATGGGAGGCTGCAATGTTCGCGGCTCACTATAAGCTGGACAATCTGGTCGCAGTAGTTGATAACAACGGGCTTCAGATCGACGGCAGGATCGACGAGGTAATGTCCCCCTATCCCATTGATGAGAAGTTCAAGGCGTTCGGCTGGCACGTCATCAACGTTGACGACGCTCACGACTTTGACAAGCTGGAAAAGGCTTTCAATGAGGCTGAAACCGTGCTCAACCAGCCCACAGTTATTATTCAGAAGTCAGTCAAGGGCAAGGGCGTTTCCTATATGGAAAATCAGGTCGGCTGGCACGGCAAGGCTCCCAACGACGAGGAATACGCAGTTGCGATAAAGGAACTCAGCGACCACCTCGCAGAGCTTGAGAAGTAATAAACATCGAAAGGAACATTTCAGATATGGAAAAGAAAGCAACCCGTGACAGCTACGGCGAAGCGCTTGTAATGCTCGCCGAAAAGCGCCCCGACCTTGTAGTGCTGGACGCAGACCTTGCGGCGGCTACCAAGACCGGAACCTTTAAAAAGGCATATCCTGACAAATTCTTTGACTGCGGTATCGCAGAAGCTAATATGATGGGCGTTGCGGCAGGTATCGCAAGCACCGGAAAGCTCGTATTTGCAAGCTCCTTTGCAATGTTCGCGTCCGGCAGAGCGTTTGAGATCGTCCGCAACAGCATAGGCTACCCCCACCTCAACGTAAAGATCGGAGCTACCCACGCAGGTATTTCCGTAGGCGAGGACGGAGCCTCCCACCAGTGCAACGAGGATATCGCGCTGATGAGAGCTATTCCCGGAATGACCGTCATCAATCCGGCTGATGATGTCGAGGCAAAGGCGGCGGTTCTTGCAATGGCTGATTATGTAGGCCCGACCTACATGAGATTTGGAAGACTGGCAGTTCCGATCTTCAACGACCCGTCAACCTACAAGTTTGAGGTAGGCAAGGGAATTCAGATAAAGGACGGCAAGGACGTTACCATTATTGCCACCGGTCTTATGGTAGCTGAGGCGATCGAGGCAGGCAAGGCTCTTGCGGAGCAGGGAATTGACGCCCGTATAATCAATATCCACACAATCAAGCCCATTGACCGCGAGATCATTGTCAAGGCGGCAAAAGAAACCGGAAAGATCATCACCGTTGAGGAGCACAGCATTATCGGCGGTCTTGGCTCTGCGGTGGCTGATGTAGTTACTGAGGAATGCCCCGTTCCGGTAATCAAGATCGGCGTAAAGGACGTGTTCGGTCACTCCGGTCCTGCGGTAGACCTGCTCAAGGAGTTCGGTCTTTGCGCGGAGAATATCGTGGCGGTAACTAAGGCGGCACTCGGCAAGTAATTTTTGTTGAGAATTTCGGGCTGATTTTCGGGTCAGCCCGACTTTTTTATGTCTCAATGTAACCTTTTATGAACTCAGCCTGTTATATTAGTTGAAAGATAACAGGACTGTGCAGAAAGGAATGTAATTATGAATTCACAGATATGGAAAACCATACTTGACGACCTTGGCGAGGATATAGTGAACTCCGCGGCGGAGCGGTTCGGAAAGGAGGAATTCTCCGGCGATGACCCGGCGAACTACCCGGCTGACAGAAGCCCCGTTGAATACCGTTTCACGGAGAAAAAAATCTCGAAACGCATAGGTCTAGCTATCGGGATAGGATCTGCGGCGGTGGTCGCTTTAGGTGTCGGAATAGCGGCTTATGTCAGGACAACGACCCTAGATGATATAGTACTCCCTAATTCCGGGGCAGTCAGCAGCGATCCGTCAGCAACCATATCCTCTACATACGACAGCCAAGTGGAATACATTGAATCTAATGACGAGCCGAGCGTAGAAGAAATTATTGAGTTGAAATACGATGGATTTGACCTTGAACTGTTTGAGGAGTATTTCTATGGCTCGTGGGTAGACGACGGCGGCTGGTCAATGCAGCTCGGCTATTCGCCGAATGAGTTTTTCGGTTACAGCTCTGGGAGAATAGTTGCAGGAATGGTCAGGGATTTCATGGGCTGTTATATGATTCAGCAAACAAACGATGGCTATGATATGCTGTTTGTGCCGCAGTCCGAACAGGATAAGCTGTATTATTTCTATAACGTTACGCTGACGGACGATGGTGGATTGCCAGAGGATTTCTGGACGTCAGATCATGAATACACCGCAATTTACACCCGCGGGGAAGCTGTGTCCGAGGGGAATTCGCTGGGCTATTTCGGAGTTGAAAAGCTAGCCTATGAAATGGGCGTAACTTCGGATTGGCTGCTTACGCAGGACATTCAGTTCGAGGGCGGCGAAGCGGAACTATGGACAAGAAGCGGAGCGGAATTCCCGGACTGGGAAAACATTATCCTGCTCGACCAGAGCGATAACAGCGTGACATTGTGTATGGCTTATGTTTCGGCGGATAATACCGATGACAGGAAGTACTTTGATGTCACATTCGAGCGGGATAACAGCGGCTCTTGGGAAATGACAACGGTTCAGTCGGGAAAGCTTTATTTCGGTGATGCTGAGCTTTACAGCGGGCTTACCAAAGAGGGCTTTCAGCTTTTCAAGCAGCATTTCTCCGACTGGTGGTACAGCGAAACCGATGAGTACCCGTCAATTGTCCTGATTTATAAAGATGATGTCTTTACACCGACTGAACCCTGCTCCGGAATAGCAGAAGCCGCGGGCGGCTGGGCTATGCGTCAGGAATCTGACGAGGGAAGAATATACTATATTCCGGAAAATGACGCTCAGCATATGTATCTATACATTCCGGACGAAAATGGTTTTGCCAAGCGTGATGAATATGCGGCAGTATACGAACGCTCCGGCGGCGCTATGGGCTATGCCGGCAGCGTTCGGGTTTCGTGGCTGGGTCTGGAGCGCTATAAATTCATGCACGACTACAACCCGGACGGCGACAGCCTTGCTTCGGCGATAGAGCGGGCGCTCACGCAGGATATAGAAATAGGCGGTTCTGCTGCAAACTATACCGCCGACATGGAGGGCTGGGACGGCTATCGTATCTCTGAGCAGTCCGAAAGCCTTGTGCTGTTCTCCTATCAGCTTTTTAACGCTATTGGAGAAAGCTGCTGGGTAACTCAGGAGCTTGTGAAGAATGGCGCAGACTGGACTCTGGGCGAGATCACCGAGCGCGAACTCACCAACGATGACATTGTGCGGGAAGAGGGCTTTGTGCCGATAACATGGTCTGATGATTTCCCGTTAGAAAGCGAGGTCGAAGTTGATGGAAGATAACCAGATAATCGAGTTGTACTTCCAGCGTGACGAGCAGGCTATCGCAGAAACCCAGAGCAAATACGGCAGGCTGTGCGGGAAGATAGCCGGGGGAATTCTCACCCGCCCTGAGGACGCAGAGGAAGCGGTGAGCAGCAGTTACATAAAGCTGTGGAATGCGATACCGCCGAAGCGCCCGACTTCGCTGTGCGGCTATCTGTGCGCAATAGTCCGGAACACGGCGCTGAACCTGTACGACAACCTGCGGCGGCGTTCCTGCGAGGAGCTTTACGGAGAGCTTGCGGAGGTTATTCCAGACAGTGTGAGCGTTGACCAGCAGCTTGACAGCCGGGAGATATCCGACAGCCTTAACCGTTTCCTGCGGGGCTGCAATAAGAAGAGCCGGGATATTTTCACCGGGCGGTATTACTTCAATATGTCAGTGAGGGATATCGCCGAGGGCATGGGAATGACCGAAACTGCGGTAAAGACACGGCTTTCCCGCACCCGCGCCGAGCTGAAAAAATATCTCGTCAGCAGCGGGGTCTTTACAGATTAATTTATTAGCTCCTGTGTTTTGCGCAGGAGCTATTATTTTGGCAAATTAGCTAAAAAACCGATTGACAAAGCAACTGAAAAGAGGTATAATAATAATGTATTTTCAGTCCGTGGATATTAAACGGGCGGACTGTACATAATTATTTCGGAGGGTCAGGATATGGCTATTCTTGTAACAGGAGGAGCAGGTTTTATCGGCTCCCACACCTGCGTTGAGCTTCTCAATGCCGGTGAAGATATCGTTGTCATGGACAACTTCTACAACTCAAATCCCCGCGCTCTTGACGGTATCAGAAAAATCACCGGCAAGGACTTTAAATTTTATGAAGCAGATATGCTGGATATCTCTGCCGTGGACAGAATTTTTGCGGAAAACGATATCGAGCAGGTCATTCATTTCGCAGGCTACAAGTGCGTTCCTGAGAGCGTTAAGAAGCCGCTGATGTATTATTCCAACAATCTCCGCGGCACTTTCAATATTCTGGAAACCATGAAGAAATACGGCTGCACGAAGTTTGTGTTCAGCTCCTCCGCAACGGTTTACGGGATTCCCGCGAGCGTTCCGGTAAGGGAGGATTTCCCGCTGTCCGCGATAAATCCCTACGGCAGCACCAAGCTCATTATTGAGAATCTCTGCCGTGAAATGTCCGCCGCAGACCCGGCATGGACGATGATCCTGCTGCGGTACTTCAACCCGGTAGGCGCGCATGAGAGCGGTCTTATCGGCGAAGACCCCAACGGTATCCCGAACAACCTTATGCCGATAGTCCTTGACAAGGCGACTGGAAAGCGCGATGTGCTGAGCGTTGCGGGCAATGATTATCCTACCCCGGACGGCACCTGCGTCCGCGACTACATACACGTTGTTGACCTTGCAAAGGGGCATGTTGCGGCGGTGAAAAAGGCGAGAACAATTACCGGTGCGCCGGCTTACAACCTCGGTACGGGCAAGGGCTACTCCGTTCTGGAAATACTTGACACATTCCAGAGGGTGAACGACATCGACCTCGGCTACACCATCGGCGAAAGACGTCCCGGCGACGCCGCTGCGACCTATTCCGATCCCTCTCTCGCTGAAAAGGAGCTTGGCTGGAAAGCGGAAAAGACCCTTGATGAAATGTGCCGCGATGCATGGCATTTCAGAAAGCTCCGTGAGGAAGAGAATAAGTGATATGAAAAAAACGCATTTTTCTGAAAAAATCGCAAAAAACCTATTTACAAAGCAGAAAAAATGTGATATAATATCCATGTTGTGCATAAGCACGACCATACCGGCTCCGTGGACTGCGGATTCTGCTCCGACCGGAGAAACACCATGTCCCTTTACTGCGAAACCGGAATAAATTCAACGAGGTGTTACTATGTTAAGAAAAGAAGAAAAGACAGCCGTTATCGAGGCTAACCGTCTGCATGACCATGACACAGGTTCTCCTGAGGTTCAGATCGCTATTCTCACACAGAGAATCAACGAGCTGACCGAACACATCAAGGTTCATCAGAAGGATCACCACTCCCGTCGTGGCCTTCTGAAGATGGTAGGTCACAGAAGAAACCTTCTGAACTACCTCCAGAAGAAGGATATCGAACGCTATCGTGCGATCATTGCTAAGTTGGGTATCCGTAAGTAATCTTTGGAGAAAAGGGCAGCGCTGCGCACAAAACAGTTCTGCCCTTTTAATCTAAGGCTTTGATCAAAGGCACAGATTTTGGCATTTAAACTGAGTATCCGGGCAGCCGGATATTGACTTTAATTGCTGATACTGTGCCTTTAGAAAATGTATTAAATGAAAGGAAATAAAGGCGATGTTTGAAAATTACAGAGTATTCAAGACCATGTTTGCCGGACGCGAGCTTACAGTTGAAACCGGCAAGGTATGCGGGCTTGCCAACGGCTCCTGCTGGGTAAGATACGGCGAAACCGTTGTCATGGTAAACGTTGCGGCAAGCGCAAAGCCCCGGGACGGCGTGGATTTCTTCCCGCTTTCCGTTGACTATGAGGAAAAACTTTATTCTGTCGGCAAGATTCCCGGAGGCTTCCTCAAGAGAGAGGGCAGACCCAGCGAAAAGGCTATCCTGACCTCCCGTGTTGTTGACCGTCCTATGCGTCCGCTGTTCCCGAAGGACATGAGAAACGATGTTGCTATCACCATGACAGTTCTCGCAGTTGACCCCGACTGCTCCCCGGAAATTCTCGGCATGATCGGCGCTTCTATCGCGGTTTCGATTTCAGATGTTCCGTGGAATGGTCCGATAGGCGGTATCAGCGTTGGTCTGGTTGACGGCGAGATCGTGCTTATGCCGAACCTTGAGCAGAGGGCAAAGTCCGATCTGAACCTCACCGTTGCTTCCTCCGAGAAAAAGGTCGTTATGATCGAGGCAGGCGCGAACGAAGTTCCGGACGATGTTATGTTTGACGCTATCATGGCTGGTCACAATGAGATCGTGAAGTCCCTCATTCCGTTCATCAAGGACATTCAGGCGCAGATCGGCAAGCCGAAGTTCGCGTTTGAGTCACAGGAAGTTGACCATGATATGTTCGACGCGATCTCCGATTTCGCTATCGAGAGAATCCGTTATGCGCTTGACACCGATGACAAGAATATCCGTGAGGAGCGCTTAAAGCCTATCGTTGACGATATCCACGCAAAGTTTGACGAGGTATATCCCGAAAAGATCGCAATGATCGACGAGGCTATATACAAGCTCCAGAAGTTTGTAGTACGCCGTTGGCTGCTGGACGACAACAAGCGTGTTGACGGCAGAAAGATGGACGAGATCCGTCCGCTGGCAGCAGAGGTAGGCTTCCTGCCCAGAGTACACGGCTCCGGTTTGTTCACCAGAGGTCAGACGCAGGTAATGACTATCTGCACCCTCGGTCCGGTAAGCGACAGCCAGAAGCTGGAGGGCCTGGACGAGGAAGACGGCAAGCGTTATATGCACCACTACAACTTCCCGGCATACTCTGTCGGTGAAACCAAGGCAAGCC
>CAMAGG010000004.1 GCA_945833805.1 uncultured Clostridia bacterium
CTGCACAACTTCGCAAACATGCAGGCGGAGCCGAAGATGATGATTCTCGGAAGCAAAACGATTATAACGAGCTTGTGAGAGAGCACAACAGCCGAAAGCAAACCGAAGCCGCGACTGAGGCTACAACGGAACCTGCAACAACAACCACTATCACCACTACAACAACTACTACAGCAACAACCACTACAACTGCCGTTAAGACAGAGCCTGCAACTAAAAAGGCAACAGAACCGCCAACAGAGAAGGAAACAGAAAAAACTGTTGAGGAAGAACCTGTTTATGAAGAAGACGATTATTATTCTTCCCGTGTTTATATTACAAGAACAGGTAGAAAATATCATTATGACAATCACTGCAACGGTGGCAAATATTTTGAAAGTACGCTTCAGGAAGCGGAATCCAAAGGCTTAAAACCGTGCAATAAATGTGTAAATTAAATACAAAAAACAACGCCCTCGCTGCCTAAGCAGCAAGAGCGTCCAAAAAGAGTGACATCTTTTTATGCAAGAACAAGTTAATTGTATCACTCTTAGAATAATTTGTCAAGGGGTGATTTTTATGGGACGTCCAAAGAAGGAAAAGCCAACTCATTCAAGCGGAATGTATGTGTATAAAGCAACTATCGGTCACAATTTTGACGGAACGCCTAAACGCAAAGCTTTTTACAGCAGCACATCAAAAGAGGATGCCAAAACTAAGGCAAATCAGTATATTATCGATAAAGAAGCAGCAGAACGGACAGGAAAATTCTACAATCCGAATCAGATCACATTTAAGAAAGCTGCTCAAAAATGGCTTGAATCAGTCAAGCCCACATTATCAGACAGCGCATTTAATAATTATGAAGTAGCTGTAAGACTGCATCTTGCCCCTTTCTTTAATAATGCACTGATAATCAACATAAAGCCAATTGATGTGCAAAACTATTTCAACGAAATTTCAAAAGATACTCCGCTTGAAACCATGAAAAAATATAAAAACTGCCTGAACGGGATTTTTAAAATGGCTGTAGACAATGACTATTGTGCAAAAAATCCGTGTGAAAATGTAAAACTCGTTTCACAGTGTGATACAGGCGAAAAACAAACGTATACAGCCGAGCAATCCCAATTGGTATCAGATTATGCCAGAACGCACAAAGATGGATTAGCAGTGATTCTGATGCTCGAATACGGCATCAGGAAAGGTGAAGTACTTGCGCTCCGCAAAGAAGATATAGACTTTTCTGAAAATGTGATTCACATAAAACATTCTGTAGCTGATATCAAAAACAAGAATACCGGCAAAGTCGAAGTGATATTAAAGCCGCCTAAAAACAAGCAAAGTTATCGTGATATTCCTATAACTGTTGAAATTACTAAGATGCTTGAAGCAGCCAAAACAGATTATATATTTGCAAATACAAAAGGCGGATTATACTCTCCTCATAACTGGACAAATCGTAATTTTAAGCGCTTTATGAATGATATGCAGATTCATTATAAAAAGCAAGGAATTGATATCCCTATCCTCAACCCTCATGAGTTACGTCATACAAGAGCGACGTTATGGGTAAATAGCGGCAAAAATCTATTTGCTATCGCTGCTGTATTAGGGCATTCTGATTTGAAAATGCTCCAGCAAAGGTATGCTCACAAAGATACTGATAGTTTGAGAAACTTACTTGACCTATGATTCGACTGTTCCATTGCTGTTCCATTTATAACAGTTTTTTTGATGTAGTTTAAAGTTTATCAAATCTGAAAGATGACGTATTTACGTGATTTGCGGCAATTTTACAGGTAAGGCAATATAGATTAAAAATCCTTGGTAAGGAAGAGGTCGGCGGTTCAAGTCCGCTAAACAGCTCCATATAAATCCCATAGGTACGCCGTTTGCACGTTGTTGTGAACGGCGTATTTATTTTAAAAAATGATACTGTTCCATCTACTGTTCCATGTGTACTAAAAAAAGCGGCAAGGTCTCCCCTGCCGCTTCAAACATTTCCATTATTATATCCTTTATCTGCTCACTTCTCCACCTCCGGAATCCCCGCCGTAGAAGTCAGCATTGACAAGATTCCCGAAAGTGCCGAAGCGGACGCCACCACCGCCCAGTTTACATCTCCCATAACCGCAGCTGTACCGATGGTAGCGACAGCCGTCTGCGCTGCGGTTTTTACAGCTCTGACTCCCGCCGCTTTTATCCACAGCCTGAAATTTGATTTATTCATTTTACTTCACCTTCCTTACAATTTCCGCCTTAAGCTTTTTTATAAAATTCTCCCCGGCGATACCGTTCTGCTTATATCCCCACTTGCCCAGCAGGAAATTGACGGCCGCCAGAGTTCCGTCCCCCACGGTCCTGTTTTCGTTCATGCCCTTTGTACTGATACCAATTTCCTTTGCGATAAGGAGCAGCTCCTTCAGCGCTAAGCTTCCGATGGTACTGTCGCCTTCCTTGTAGCCGTCCTTGTCCAGGACATTTACAGCCGGTTTATTCACGCCAAGTGTCTTTGCCACACCGTCCGCATACGCCTTTGCAAGCTTTTTGTAATTTTCTTTAATAAAATCCGCGTCCTTTTTGCTGTCCACAAAGCCGCCTTCGAGAAGTACCGACGGGGCAGAAGTTTCACGGATAATTGCAAAATAATCACTGCCGCTATCGAGGGTTCTTGTCTTGACTCCACGGCTGGGGAAAATCTTTGCTACTTCGGAATTTATATTTTCGGCAAGGGTTTTCGACACACCGCCCACCACCGAACGATAGACCTCAAAACCGCTGCCGCCCCCTGCGTTGAAGTGGATATCCACAACAAGGTCAGGGCGATAGGCGTTGCACATTGTAACCTTGCTGTCCATGTCCGTGTCCACGTCCTGAGTGCGGCTCAGCTTGTAGTCGATACCGTAACCGCTGAGGTACTCAGCTACCGCAAAGGCTGTTTTGAGAGTGTACTCCTTTTCCACTATGTATTTTGCGGCACCGCCATCAGAGCCGCCGTGTCCTACTCCGATAAATACTTTCTTTGCCATTTTTGACCTCTCTTTCTACTGTCTGTGTGCTTTCTCATTGAGATGTTTCTGCAATTTGTCGTGAGCCTTTGAAACTTCTCCGTTACAGCCCAGCTGTTTCAGACCGTCCAGGCAGGCGAACATTACATAGCTTGCCATGCACTGTTCATCCTTTATTTCCTGTATTTCCTTAGTCTGCTTTTGCTGTTCCTGCACCCACTTTATTATTTTATACCCGATCGCCCCGATCGCGCTCACAGCCCCCAGCACTGCCCCTGCTGTGATAATTGTACTTGCCGTTATTACCATTTTTTTAGCCTCCTGCTGCTTTTTTCAAAATTTCCTTAAAGCTTTCCATCTCTCCGCGGTTTTTCTCACTGTATTCCCGGCTTACAATCCCGTGCTCCTCGATAATTTGGGCTTGCTCACAGCAAATGTCAAGAAGCCGTTTTGCAATACCTGTAAGGCTATCAAGTGTTTCAATTAAGTCCGATATAATCACCCCATTTCTCTTTTCATAGCCCTTAGTTTCATATACATATCCCACGTCAAGCCGTTGTTTCTTTGCCATGATCTGACAATACATTTCAGTTTACGCATTACGCGATCACCTTTGTATAACCGCATATAAATATTATGGTTGTTGCAATGGGACAGCAGCCCTGCCCGCGAGATCACGCTTGCAGCCATACTCACAGGAACACGACTTCCCTTTTTCACCTTTTTACGGTACCGCCCTAAAGCTCTTTTAATACGCAGAAGTGTGTGCTTTCGTATCAGTGTATACCCTCTGCCGTATCTGTAGCCCACAGCGTCCGGCATTCTCTTTGACGTGGGAAATATCTGATAGTCGCCCTTGAGCTTTAATCCGTGTTCGTTCAGCCAGCTTTCTATAAGCTTCCTGAGCTTCCTGAGATTACGCTTGTTAGCCCCTAATATAGTCAGGTTGTCCATATATCTTACATAGTGCTTACAGTATCCGCTGTTACGGATAAGCCTGTCTAATGGCTGCAAAACTGTATTTGCGAACCATTGTGAAGTGTACGCCCCTATCATGATACCATCTTTGACAATGCGCCATACAAGGTCAAGCGTTCTGTAGTCTTTAATAAGGTGCTTCATACGCTCCATGACCACTTCCGGCTTCAGGCTGTCGTAAAAGTGATATATATCGCCGCAAAGTTCATATTTCGTTCCTTTTATATCACTGCTCATCCAGCCCTGTATAGCCTTTCGTGCTTTGTCCGTACCTCTGTCCCTGATACTTCCGCAGCAGTAAAAATCCATTCCGCGCATCATAACAGACTGCAGCACCTGTATAAGCGCATGATGTATATACTGGTCGGGGTACTGTATAGGCTCACTGATTGTCCTGTATTTCTGCGCACTCGCGTCCCACCTGACTGTCACGCGGGGCTTTTTAGGCACAAATCCGTTAACTATAATTTTCCTGAGCTCTCTTACACGCTCGGCTTTAGTTTCCTCAACCCACGCAGTACAGCGGTTGGGGCGGTGATTTCCGTGCCAATGGTGGTTTTTGTTGACTTCATAGATTGCTGTTTCCAGATTTTTATCTGAAATAATAATATTAAATAGATTTCCTGTACGTTTGATGGGAATTTCCTCCTTTTGACAATACGGGCTTTCCAGCGTTTCATAAAAGAAATGTACTGACCCGCTCCCTTGCTGTCTATCTTCGCCGAGGGGCGCGCGATCACCTGTGCCGTGGCGCAGATTATGCACCATGAGGATATTGTTGACAAAACATTAAAGGATGCGACAACCGATGTTGCTGTTGGAGTTGGAAGTGCTGTTGTAGTTGACGTAGAACAAGCCGTGATTGAGGTTCTGGCTATAGTTACCGCCCACATACAAACACGGGTTGGACGCGTTGAAGTTCCAGTTATCGCAGGAACGAAGAACAGAAAACATCGGAAATGCACAGATGACCCCGTTTAATTCGTAATTATGAATTAAAATATACCGTGAGGGGGAGATGTCCCCCTCACACTCCCCCTTTAAGGGAGTTCCTGGAGGCGACAACCGATGTTGCCGTTGGAGTAGGAAGTGCTGTTGTAGTAGACGAAGAACAAGCCGCGATAGAGGTTCTGGCTATAGTAACCGCCCACATACAAACACGGGTCGGACGCGCTGAAGTACCAGTTATCGCAGGAATAAGTTGAGCTACTTCCGTTTGCTGCAGTTGGTATAAACAACGGAAATATTCCGCTGGTATTCCTTACGCTGAATGCGGATGGATAACCGCTTGACGGTGTACCTATGCTTACTCCGTTTGAGCTGTCGCTGTAATTGTTAGGATTGTTTATAATATTAAGACCATTACTGTTGTAATAACAGCCGTCGCACCAGTCGTAGACGTTATCCCACAATCCCTCAATATAACGGTATTGTGTACCAAGTCCGTATGTAGTGCGCGAGCTTTGTGTTGTGCCTGTATGATAGGGCATACTGTCAGTATATCCCATAGACTGAGTACCGCTGTTATTTCCGCATCCATAGCCTATCTTGCTTTGAGAATCCCAGTTAGCAAACTCAACGATATATAACAGCCATATAGTAAAACGCATAGCAAAGTCTGACTGCCATATATTCAAGCCAAGATTGTGTATAGACGAACGTGCAGAGGAACGTGTTATGCTGACTTTTGGAGTTTGTCCTGATACGCTTTTATAGGCGCTTGAACCACAGTGATAGCGTCCGATGTATACAACATCGCGCTCACCTTTTCCGTCACCTCTGTCCATATGAGCCGGAGAAACACTGAATCCCTCAGTTTCGCCGTCAGCTATCTGTATCTTCATTCCAGAGCCGCTTTGTGTTATCTTATACCAGAACTTTGGTATAGATACCATTGTGCCGCCTGTACGTTCGCTTGTCTGCATATCAGACCATGGGTAACAATTATCAAACGGAGAACCATAATTGCTTGCACCCGATACATAGGGAACCGGATCAGAAAATCCTGATGAATCATCTGTTCTTGCCCACGACGTTGAGCTTGCACCGTCCCACGAAGCACCGTATATTGATTTTGTAAGTTTAACATAATACCAACCGCCTATTATGTCGCAAAGTACGGTTTTGGTGGTTGTGACTCCGGAATATGTGACAGATACTGTCCATTCCCCGAGGGTAGGAACATGGACGTCAATAACTCCATCACTCCCAGGAGTTGCGGTTATTGTTTTTGAACCTGATTTTAAAGTAACCGCAGTATCAGGATAACTTGTAATTGTTATTTTCGGGAAACATAGGTTTTTAAGGTTTTCAACATCATCCGAATTTCCCGTAACCATAAGCACCCCATCTTTCATTTCAAGCCCCTTACCCACCTTTACGACCCCCGCCTTTTCCTCAGTCGCAGGAGTGGAGATAGTGTCAAGCGTCGACTTATCGGCGGCTGTAAACCCACTGTTAAGCGCTGCAAGCTGACCTTCCGTAAGCGGCTTGTCGTTTACAACGTACTGAAGCGCCCATTGCCCTGTGGTTTCCCCGTCGTTTACCGTGTAAACGTACCTGCAGGCGGCGTTATCGTGGGTTTCATCGGCGAGTACAAGTGCGTAATCGTTTTTTGTGGGCACTCTCGTCTTCCCTGCGTAGTAGTAAGCAGACGCCCCCGACAGCGCCGCGAAGGTGGGGAAGGGATTTCCGTTTACATCGTATGTAATGTAATAGGCGGAAACTGAATTTATAGCGTCGTTTACATATTCTGTGCTTGCTTTTTCCCCGTCAAGAGCTTCAATTCTCCTCTGCGCCTCTGCAACGCCTTCATGGGCTTCAGCAATGCCCTGCTCCATGTGATTAAAACGTTCAGCCGAAAGAGGAGAACCCTTCTGCAATACTTCTCCGGCAGGGGTCAGGGTTTTTGTACCATCGGGATTTTCCGCCACGGAATATGTATTTGGTCTGCTTGTAACATGGTCTTTCCATTCTGATTTAGTGTATGCCATTTTTAACTCCTTCTTTCTGATTCATATAGAGGAAATTTAAACGTGATGTAAAAGGTATCTGCGCTTGTTTTGGAAATGCTTTCGGGCGTAGCCCCTGCAACATCCCCGTCCGTATCAATAATACGGATACTCAGCGCTGTAAACTCACTGTCAGGCACCCTTGTAAACAGCACCACCGCGTTACCCTCAACAGATCTGCTGACAATTTCAAGGTCTGTCCACCGGTTTTCGCCTGTGAGTATCTGGACCCTGTCGATCTTATTCAGCCAGTAAGCCCGTATCTTATTCAAAAAAGCTTCTTTCCATATCTTCACGGCATAAACGCCTCCTGTCCTGCTAACTTATTACCGCAGTAGCTTTCCACGGGATAGCCGAAGACCATCTCATTCCCTGCGGCTGTTCCGTATTCATATACAACATTAAACTGATAGGGTATATGTGCCGGCAGCTTTGCGCTGATAAGCTCCATAATGTCGCTGGGGTAGAAGCTGCTTTCAGCCCCTCTTTCGGTATCAATAAAAAGTCTGTTGTTCCCCTGCTCGTCAAAGGGTTTGAATTCAAAAGTGCTTGAAGCCCCCGTGTAAACTGCTATCATATCCCCGAGCAAAGCAGAGGACAGCTTGCCGCTTCCTGCAAGGTAGGATTTCACAAGCCTTCTGCGCTCCTCAAGGCTTTTCTGTGTTCTCAGGTGGATATGAAGAAACCCTTCCAGCTTTTCAACAGTTTTTTCGTCTGCACTGTCCACAAAACAGTTCCCGAAAACTCTTTCAATTCCGTCCTTTACGCCGTCCAGCATATCCCCTTCAGCCTTTAATACCGCCTGCATTTCCACAACGTCAATGTAAAAAGTGGGGTAATAGGTTACAAGCTGGTCATAGCTGCTTTTGTAGTAGTCGTCAAACAGCATTTACGACCACCTCCCCGGGAACGGGTATGCTGTCAGCTCCGGGAGTGATATTCTCCGTGCCGCTGTTGACTGATAGTCCGCTGTAATCGACTACCGATTTAAGGGACGCTATCAGAGCGCCTACCGCCGAATACCTCACTACAACATCGGAAAAATCCTCAGTAGTAAGCACTATGTTTTTAAGGTACGCTGTAAGCGCCCTTTCGGCTTCAGCCTTTGCCTCTTCCATACTGTAACCCTTTGCCAGCTCCGCGGTAAAGGTCACGTTTATTTCTGTTGGCTCAGCCGAAACCGCCGTAAAGTGTGCTCCAAGGTTAGCCGCGCCCTCGCCCAGTCCGTCGCCCATAACGTATGTCACACCGCCCACAACAGCCGTATAGCCTTTTGTCGCAGGGTCAACGTATTCCTGCACATCTGATACCAATTCAGAGGAGCAGGGAAGCCCCAGCGGATTTATAAGCACCGCCTTGACCGTGTTCGGACCGTTCCACAAAGGGAAAATGCGGGCTTTTCCTACTCCGTCAAAGCTTTCACACCACGTTTTATAGTGCTGCTTATTTCCGTTTTCCGCGGGACCGCCTATTTTTTCCTGCACACGCTGCCGAAGGCTGTCGTCGCTCTCCGTGTCTGTGCCATATTCAAGTATAGCGCCAAACACCGCACTTTCAAGCCCTGCAATGTTATTCACAGGAATAGCAGGCGTCCCGCTCTGAACAGTGTTTCCACTGGTTCCGGGAGTTTCAGCCTGAAGATACAAAGTGCCGCTGTCTGTAATGCCAAGCACAAAGTACTCGTTGTCGGAAAAAAATCTTTCCCCAATGTCGGGAGTAGTTCCCGTGAAGGTAACAGCGTATTTCGCACTTACAGCCCCGTGACGGGTAAGCCCGTACTCAGAAGCCTTGATGTCAAGATATTCCCCCGAAGTAGTGTCCACCTGTGTAAGCTCAGATACCAGGTCGAGATTGGCGTACAGCTCCGCTATTTTAAGAGCCGCCCCCGACACCGCGTCGTAAAAAATACTGCCCTGCCGTGTGTCAATGTCCTTCGGCGCACTGTCGATAATTTCATTCAGAATGCTTTCATAGGTTTTGTTTTCAAACATTTATATTACCTCCCGGATATCCGTTTTGCCAAAAATCGTGTGGGCTGTAAAGCTTATGTGAACTCCGTCCCCCTCAAAGCCGAAGGAAAAATTATCGACGTCAAGTATTCTTGTATCCTCTGCCAGCGCTTCCTTTATCAGCTGGGGAAACGCCGTCTGAATAAGCTCCTTTGTGGTATCCTTGTCGTAGAGAAGCTGCTGAAGCTCAGAGCCGTACTCGCTGTCGTATATGAGATTATTGTACCTCGCTGTCCGGAGAGCCTTGTCTATCGCCTGTTTTACAGCTTCTGTATTATCGGCTGTTCCGACTATCCTTCCACTGTCAAGGTCAAGCCTGTATGTTTTCGACGGCTTTTCTTCCGCTTCAGAAAGCGTTCCTACAGGAATTTCAATATCAAGCATATTATCACATCCTGTCGAGTATGTAGTATTTTTTACCGCCCCTGTAACTCAGAAGCAGTACCTTGTCACCTGTTTTAAGTCCCGAATCAGCTATAGCTTTCCCGAAAAGAGGCTGCACAGTGAGTTTGTCGTCCCCCATTGCTATAACAGTGACAGGAGATGTCTTTGTAATAACGCCTGTAATTATATCATCCTGCTTCGGGAAAAGTGATTGAATAAGCTGTTTCAGACTGCTGTATTCTTTCATTTTGAGCCTCCTACACTTCATTGTTTTTGTTAAGCTTCAGTGACATTGTGTGGCTGTCGCCCCTGAACGTGTGACTGTCCTCGTCTACCCAGTAGGTACGGTTAACGCCAAGCTTCCCGATATTCACCCACACGCCCACACCGGATATAACATCATCAATACCCACGGTATTTACGTTAAGGCTCTGCTCGGGAGTGCTTGCCTCTTTCAGATTTTGCTTTATCTGGTCTTTCAGCTTAGCTTCGGAAAGGTCGTCGTCCTTTTTCTCCACATTCTGAAAAATACCTATCTTCTTTTCAAGGGCGCTGTCCTTTTCTACGGCGTAGACAGTATCATCTTTTGTAAGCACCTTAATACGGGTGTTTATTTTTTCAATAGACTTCTTAAAGCTGTAGGAAAAAATATTTCCCTCAGTTTCAAGAACGTACTGCAGAATATTTTCCTTGCGCCTTGCAAGACTTAAAATTCCCTTTGAGGAGTGGACATAGTATTTAGCCCCTGTTGCCTTGTAGTCCTGAGAAACAGCGTCCTGTATCACGTCCCACGCCGTTGTGCGCTGCTTTACAAGCTCTGAAATTTTGTAGCTTGTATTTGCTACCTCCGAATACCTGACGCCGAAACGCCTGCACACATCAATAAAAATATCGTGCAGTGTCTTGTCGTTGTATGTGAAGGTGTCCTTGTTGTTGGCAAGATATATAGCATTGTCGTAGGCAGTAACCGTCATTTTACACCCTTCCGACTGCTGCTGGCTCATTGCAAGCCCACGGAAAAGCTCTTTTCCCTCGCTGTAGAAAATAAGGCTGTCACCACGGGTAACATCAATGCCGCTTTTGATTTTTTCAGTATCAATAAGTGTTGCGTCAAGACTTCGGGCGGCCGCGCCTTTTCTGCCCTTCCAGGTCACGCTTTCCACAAGGTCTGATATATCGTAGGTACTGCCGCTTCGGCAGAGCAAAAGCTTAATATCCATAATTTCCCCCTTACGGCAATATCAGCACCGTACCGGGCTTTATCCTGTTTGGGTTCGAGCCGATAAACCTCTTATTTACGTCATAGATCTTACGATAAGCCGAAGCATCGCCGTAATACTTTTTGGCTAAGTCGTAAATACTGTCCCCTGCCTTTACAATGTATGTCTCAGGCTTTATAACAGCATTTATTCGCGCGGCAGTCTTTTTTGGAACAACAGCTTTGCCGTTTTGTACAGTTACCTGCCGGATCTTTATGTCCTGATATTCCTTAAAGCTTATGGAATAATCGTAGCTTCCCACATCTCCGCCCTTCTGGGAATATGTAAAGCTTTCCACCGACATAAATTTTATAAAATTACACATTGTTATGTACACACGGACAGGGATTTTTCTTTTGAATATATCAGAAATAAAGCTAATGCAGTAGTGAGGAAGTACCTTCGCCCTGTTTTCGCTTATCGTATCTGTTGTGACAAAATTCGTCCCCTGCGCCCTTGCCCTTGCCGCTAAGTCACGGACATTCACTGTGCCGTCGCTGTTAAAGTCCGACAGGTTGTCCAAAGAAGCCGCGTACTGGGCGAAGGGCAGCGGCTTTGCAGGAAAAAATGAGGAAAAGGAAAGAGTTTCCGCCTTTGGGGACTGCAAAATGCTTGTTTCCCCGAGCTCCGCCAAAGTGACGCTCTGGTTGTTGCCGCTCACCTTGATCTCAACTTTCTGGGGATTTACAGGGATAAGCAGCTTTTCCCCCTGCGCTTCTATCCATATCTGATACGGATTAGTACTCATAGGAGTCATCACCTTCCTCGTATATCTCAGTGAGCAGAATGTCCATGATCGCAGGCTCCACGCTTTCCATCAGCAGCCCTAAAAGTTCTTCCTTATTCGCTCCCCCTGTTACCTCAATACTGCCGTTCCCTGCAATTTCGACCACAACTCTTCTTGTAGCTCCCGAAGCGGCAGCTTCATGGGGCATGGAAATATTGTCATTCTGGAATCTTTCGCCGTATTCTATTGCCTGTTTAAGGTTTTCCGGAATGTACACTTCCGTGGCTTTCTGCTGCTGGCTTAATATTCGCTGCGTTTCCTGTGCGGTATATACAACCTCGCCGCCGCCGAAGTTTACAAGCTCGGGACCATTTTCGCCCACCAGTGCCAGGCCGGGAGCGGCTGAAAGAGTACCGGTGGCATAACCTCCGATAAGATCCCCGGGGCCGTTTACTGTTGTGCCTTTGGGGGCAGGATAGGAAACATTCACCGCATTTGCCGCGCTCAGAGCTTTTGAGATCCTTAAGGCAATACTCATAGCTTCCTCAACCGCATTATATCCGCTTGCTTTCAGCTGTGCGATATAGCCGTCCATCATTACTTTGGCTGAATTTGCGGCGTCTGCACTAAGACCCATTTGGCTGATAACGCCTTCCATGTTATCGTCAACATTCTGCTTGATTTTATTAAACTCTTCCTGCATTACCTTGTTCACTTCAAGCAGGGACTGTGATGTATTATCCTTTATTCCGGACAATTCCTTTAACGCGTCGTTGAGCTCTTTTACCTTTTTCTCTGCGTCGGTCGTGTTCATATTGCCCAGTTCCTGAGCAAAAGCTACCGCCTGTTCAGGATCCAGCTGAGAGATCACATCGTTATCCATTTTAAGCCCCGACAGCTGTTTTACAGCGTCATTATACTGGCTGAAATAGTCAATCTGATCCTGGATATTGCTTGTAGCCGTGTCCATGCTGAATGTATCCTGCAGGTTCATAAACCCGTTTACAAGTCCCGGGTCTTCAAACAGATCAAACATTCCGTCAAGACTTGAGCGTATCTCGCCAAAAGCCTTCTGATATTCTTCGGCAAACTTTGTTATTTCTCCGGAGTAATTATTCCATACATTTGAAACAACGCCCTCAGCTGAAGAAATTTTTTCCGCAGTTTCTTCTGAGCTTGCACCAAGTTCTAAAGTTTGATTTTTGGCAGTTTCAAGATTTTCGTCAATCGCATCGGTAGTATATCCCAGCACCGTTCCGGCTTCGCGGAATTTACTTTCATATTCCGATACAGATGCGCTTGCTTCATCATAAGCTTTTTTTGACTCTTCGTACTTACTGCTTAATTCATCATATGTCAGAACACCTTGATACAGACTTTCCACATCTGTGCTATAATCTCCTGGGTTATAGTTTTCCGGGACAGCAACACCTGTATAGGTTGTATTTCCTTTTGCTGATACATATGACGGATCAGACGACATCTTTTTGATCTGATCTTCATACATTTGCATAAGCCGTAGAGTTTCCTGCTGTTGCTTTAGCTGTTCCTCGTATTCTGAGCGTTTTACGGGGTCGCCGATAAAGTCTGCGGCGTTTTCCTTTTTGTTTTTTTCAACAACTTCGTCAACTGCCGACATATTATAAGGGTCAAACCCTGTAATATCCCCGGTATCATAATTTACAACAATGTTACAGTTAAATGTATCGTTAAGGTAATCGGCGTATTCTTTCATCAGGTCAAGATCGCTGTTGGTTTTAGCGCCCTTTTCGGATAAATATTTAAGCTGAGCCGCTGCAATATATCCTGCATTACCCATTTCAGCAATTGACGTAGTCTGCTTGTTGTATTCATCGATCCCTTCTCTGATTGATTCGGATATCGTTGTTACTCTCTGCGCATAATCAGCCGCCGCACCGCCGCCTTTTTCATACTGGGCGTTAAGCTTTTCCAGCTGACTTTCAAGACTTTTCGCGGCTTCTGAGTTTGCCCCATAAGCGTCAACAACAGCTTTATACTGCCCCTCAAGAGTGCTTATTTCCTCACTGCATTGTGCAAGAGTGCCGTTGTAGTCCTCGACCTCATCCTTTGCATTGTTTGCAGCGCCTGCAATTGCACCTATCACACCGCCCAGAAGAGCAATACTGCCTACGACTAACCCTATCCTACCAAGCGACAGTGTCTTATTCATTGCCTGCATTGCGCTCGACACTGCCGTAATTGATGGAGCAAGGGTAGAAAAAGCGCCTGTTACAGTGCCAACAGCTCCCACAGTCCCCATTATTCCTGTGGTCAGTACAGGGCAGCTGTCCGCCAGTCCGGCGAGCCCTTTAAGCGCTTCTGTAGTCATATCAGCAAGACCGCCGATAGTAGGTGACAGAGCGCCGCCTACAGCTATTTCAAGTTCATTCGCCGCGTTTTTTGTAAGCTGTAATTTGCTTTCAAGGGTCTTGTACCGCTTTTCTGCTTCGGTAGTAAGGGCTGTGTTTTCTGTCCACGCCGTATTTGCAGTAGTGACCGCACTACTCAGCACTCCTGAACTGGATGCAAGAGCCTTGATAGTATTTGCAAGTCTTATGTCGTCAAGGTCCATCTGCTGAAGGATAACCGAAGCCGAAGCCCCGTTTCTCTCAACGTCATTAAGCCCTGCAATAAACGCTTCAATTGCGCCGATAGCGTTTTCTCCGAATGCCGCGCTGAATTCCTGAGCCGTCATATCTGCCACACTTGCAAACTGCTCTAAGTTCGCGCTTCCTGTTTCAACAGCTGTCTGCATAGCCGTTATAAGCCTTGACATTGATGATCCGCCCGCCTCGGCGTTTATTCCCACCGACGTCATAGCCGTCGCAAGCGCCAGTATATCCGTTTCTGCCAGTCCTGCAAGACTTGCCGCAGAAGCCAAATATGATGACATATTGACAATGTCGGCTTCTGTTGTGGCAAAATTGTTTCCTAAGTCAACAATAACGGAACCCAGATTGCTGTAATTATCAGCCGACATTCCTGTGACATTTGCAAATTTCGCAAGACTTGACGCCGCCTCATCTGCAGACAGATTTGTACTTTCACCAAGTGCTATCATGGTTTCGGTAAAACTTTCTATGCTGTCCGTTGCGATACCCAGCTGTCCCGCGCTTTCCATTACTCCGGCTATCTCCGTTACATTGGACGGTATACTCAGAGCCATATTTCTTGCCGCGTCAGACAGCCCCAGTAATTGTTCCTGTGTGCCGTCAACAGTTTTGTACACGCCTGTGATCGCGCTCTCAAATTCAATGGCTGCGCCTGCAGTATCTGTGAAAGCGGATTTCACAAACTGCAAAACCTTGTAACCGCCTGCAGCCAGAAACAGATTATTAAGACTGTCAGCCGTGCCGGATATCCCCGCAGAAGCACGTTTCGCGGCTGGTTCAATATCCCCGTAAGCGTCTGCCTGTTTCCGGACGCTCTGAGCCGCCTTGTCCGACTTGTCAGATACCTCGTTTTCTGCTTTTGCATAGCCATACGCTGCCTGTTCCGTCTGTCTTATTACCCGGTTTGTCTTGTCGAGCTCGTTCTGATAGTTTTTAAGCCCCTGATCATTTATATCAGTCCCCGTTGACTTACGGAAATTTTCCGCCATTTCCACAGCTGCATTCATAGAAGCTACAATTTCCCACATTTTTGCAGAAAAGTTATCCTGAAGCTCTAATTTAGTCCTTACATCTCCCAAATTATTCACCTGCCTTTTTAGCGGCTTTGTTTTCGGCTTCTATACGTTTTTGTATCGAGCCGATAATAAAAGCCCTTTCTTCGATGTCCATCTTTGCAAAATCGGACGGCAGTATGTGCAGCTTCTGCAGCGCGTAATGTGCAAAAGCAGAAACACTGTCGCCCTCTATCAGTTTTTTGACTCTTCTACCTTTTCAGCCAGTGTTTCCGTGTCGCTGATTTTGTTGATAAGCAGGAACAATTCGTCAAATTCCTTTGTATTGTCCACCATCTCAAGAAGCAGCTCTTCTTCGTTCATAACTCCGTAGCTGTCCTGTAAAGCTGCGTCACTAAGATTAGGATAAACGATACTTGCACACATAATTTTTTGCCGGTACTTCTGCAGATCTATAACACCGTTATGGGAACACTCCGCCCTCAGTTCCTCATTTACCCTGGACGTAACAGGCTTTATCTCCCATTCAAGAGGCTTGCCGTTATTGTCGCAAAGAGATTTGGTAGCGGCATACTTGACATTCTTTCTCTCCTTCTTGTTTTTCTTCATAAACTTTTCAAATTCAGACATGGTTTTACCTCCGGAATCTTGTTTTACCTTGTTTTATCTTGTTTTAAAGGGCGGCAGAAGCCGCCCCCTGTGTTTAGTTGCTGACTGCCATTCCGTCCAGTACATTAAAGGGTGTGCTGATGGAATAATCATCAAATGTGAATGAAATATCATCTGTAAGGTCGTTTGTGCCGGAGTCGATATTTGCGATAGTTGCTCCGCTCAGCAGACAGTCTTTGAGGATCGTTACCTGTTCCCCCGCGCTTGAAGAGCTGTCGCTGTTAGTCACCTGCATTGTAAATCTCATTTCTTTTCCGGTTTTTTTGAAATACTCCATAATTTTGGCGAACATGGATGTATTGTAGTGGAAGGTCGCCGTGCCGGAGCCTTTCCAGCCCACGGTTTTATGACCCATTCCTGACTGACCCATTATGGAAATATCGGCAATGTCAAAGTCCACCTTTGCCTTGACATTGGTAACCTGCATAAACAGATACCTGTTGACATTTTCGGAGTAGTTGCCTTTCTTGTCCATATTCAGGGAAATGTAGCAGTTTCCGAACTTGCCGGAAACGGTATCCCTCGACTTCATTGTCACGTTATTCATATCTATTCCCCCTTATTTAAGATACTGTAACTGTCATGTACAGCTTTTCCATACTGTTGATAACAGTGACTTCGTCTGTAACAACAACAGAAGTGGCGTCTGAACCTCTCTCCACGGTGATGTTTCCGTCGTCAAACCCCTCAATAGCCCTGATTCTCTGCAGGCTGTTGTGGTGATCTACAATATCATTTTTAAGTGCCGCTCTGCCTGCGCTGTCGTTGGGAACAGTGCCCAGATAATTGTCGTTGAAAATAACGGCAATGTCGTTGGCTATCTGATCCACAACGCGGATAGTCTGATTTTTCTTGAAAATATCTCCCTTTGTGTCCGACGTGGTAACAAGAGAATTTATGTCCGTGAGAACTCTTACATCTGCGCCCACCTTGTGGAATGCAAACTCTCCGTTTTTGATAGCGGTTTCAAGCTGTGACTGAGTAAACTGGGTATTTACACTGTATTCTCCGTCATAAAGAGCATTTGAAGCCGAAGCGTTTACATTTGTGCCGGCAATAACGCCTGTTACCCAGTAGACAAGCTCTGCCCCTGTCGCGCCGCTGTCTGTTACCGTATTCTTTACGTTTACAACGCCCTCGTAGTCGGCAGCGTAGCCCTGGACAACCACCTGAAACTTCTTGCCCATTTCATCACGAAGGCGCTTGCAGTAATTCGCATACAGAGCCTTGATCGTACTTTCAGCAGAAACACAGCCTAACGCGTTAAAACTGTAGGATTCCAGTGCGTCAAGGAATGCCTGGTGCGCTTCTCCTGTTACATCGCTGTCCGTACCGCCCGTCATTGACTCCCCTGCAGTTGCGGAAAGAGAAGCCCCTGCCTTAAAGTCTGCCCAGTCGTTGGAAACAAGCTCAGCCGCAGAGGCAACGCCCTTCTGAGTGTCCACGGTCCGTGTGCCGTAAACTGTTGCAACGTCATACTTGCCGTCGTCATCAGCGTTTACAGTAATAACTGTTTTAATGCTGTTGCCCTTAGTTCCCGGATATTTTGCCACGGCATAGGTATTCTGTGCCTTTACGCCGCCTCCGTCAAGTCTGTAACAGTAAACGATACGGGCGTGAGCGAAAAGCTCTCTTAAATTTTTCAGTTCCTCGCTGTCGTAGCTGTAGCCGAAAACCGAAAGACTGTTTTTCTGGAGATCCTCGCTTGTTACCTCGAAAATTTCTCCCGTCTTTCCCCAGCCGCCTGTAACGCCTATTGCTGCAATACCTCTGTCCGACAGCTCTCTTGAAGCCGATACCGCCGATACCACGTTAATGTATGTGCCGGGAAGTACCTTGTTCTGTGCGATAAATGTTCCGCCGCCAAGTGCCATATTACATCACCTTACCTTTCATAAATTTGTCCAGAGCCCCTTCAGCTTCGGCAATAGTGTACTCCCTGTTATCCCGGAGGAGTGCGCCTAAAGCGTCTTTTCTGCCGCTGAATCTTTCAGCGGAAAGGAGCTGTTCCTTTGTAAATTTCGGGGCTGTCTTAATTTCCACAGCCTTTTCAGTTTTGTTCTTTTCCATTTTCTCACCTGCTTTATTGCTTTATGTTGTCGGTAATCTCGATCTTTTCCATTTTCGGGACGGTTT
Source organism: uncultured Clostridia bacterium (assembly GCA_945833805.1). Taxonomy (GTDB): domain Bacteria; phylum Bacillota; class Clostridia; order Oscillospirales; family Ruminococcaceae; genus CAG-115. The sequence continues at coordinate 17,810 of CAMAGG010000004.1, forward strand.
CACGGTTTCTCTGTGCCGCCATGTTGTAGGTCACAAAGAAATTGAGAAGCCCCTCCGCGGGCTCGCAGCGCAGCTCTGTGCCGTTGACCGGACTCCCCGACACTGAAATTCTGTCCAGCGTAAAAAAGAGCCTGTCGGCAATTTCGCCGCATTCTGTTTTTGCGTTGCCGCTGTCCCTGGGTATGTACTGCACCGCAATAGGGAACGTACAAAGGTACCTGTCGCACAGGGCGCGGTCGGTAAACCGCGCAATGCAGGAAACGAAGAAACAGGGAGTTTTAAGCCCCTGAGGTACCGCCTCGGTGTAGATCTGATACTCTTCCCCGAATTCCTCATAAATTGCCCTGCACACAGCTTTTATAATTTCCACGGTCATCTGAAAGCCCCCTTTAAAAACTCTTCAAGCTTCTGTTCCAGTACCTGTGGAGCAATGCTTCTGAGCTCCTCTTCGGATATAGTCATCATAAACCGCCCTGGAACCCAGCCCCCTGACCTTGTCCTGTGACCATATTCAACGTATACGTCATAATCCTCGCGGTTTGTAATCGTCACCGTGTACACGCCGCCCTCCACGCTTACGTCAGCTTTCTGGCTTTTGCTGTCCCCTTTGTTGCCGGTTGCGTTCCATCCACGTTGCAGGCTTCCTGTGTCTTTAGGTGTTATAGGTTTGACCAACCTGATCAGCCTCATTGCAAGTTCTTTCACACAGGACTCCATAAACTTATGCGTGTCACTGACCGCCAGCTTATTAAACTGTTTTTGGAGGTTTTTAAGTTCTGAAATATCAAAGTTCCCGAAGCCTGCCATATCAGCACCACTCCTTGAATAGCTCCAGCATGATCTCCCTGTGCGAATGATACACCATAGGCTGACCGCTTGACTTGTACGCCACAGCAGCGCCGTTTTGTTCAACGACTATTTTAGATCCTGCCGGTATATCCGTGTCCGCCGAAACAAACAGTTTAGCTTCAAGGCGGGGCTGCGCCGCAGTATCAGTGGGCGCCGAAGGATGAGAGTTGCTGAATTTGTAGGACAGCCGGCAGGGAATATCCTTGTACAGTACCCTCTCAGCCTTTGAAGTGATACCGCTTACAGGGTCCCGTGTACCCTCATAAACTATAACGTCACAGCGCCCTGTGAAAGTCTTCTCAATAGTTGCCCTTGCAAGAGCCAGCGCGTCCATACTACCACCTCAGCCTTCGGAAACAGGATAACTGCATTTCGCCGTTTGAAATAAGGTAGGAAGTAAAGCTGTCAAAACGTTGCTCGGGCGTCTGACTGCTGTCACTGAAACTTACAACGGTGTCCCCTGTCTGTACCTGCTTTATTGCCCTGTCAAAATCTATCTGAGTGATAGTATCGGGGGCGAAAACCTTCTTTGTGGAAAGTACCTCGCCGCAAACCATATCCACGGCAAAGGGGATAAGCCCTTCGGGTACTTCCCGAAGGTTGCAGTCGTTTTTTATATACGCCGTAACCTTTGCGATACAAAAGGAGATAAGTCCATCGTCTTCTTCTGCGCCCTGATACCCGAAGCTTTCAAGCCTTTCAATAACTTTGTCCTTCATGACTTAGCCCTTTGAAACGATTTTCGCAATAGCAATAGCCTTGTGAGGAATTGAGGTCGTGCCGTCGTTTATGACAGCCCAGTTATCTCCGTTTGCAAGGTCGGCGTTGGAAGCCGAAGCCGTAACGCTTGCAGGCTTTTCAAAGGAAATACCGTCAACTCCGCAGATGTATCTGTCGCGGACATACAGTGTATCCTGACCGCCGTTTACCTTAGCTTCTCTTGACATTTCGTAGGGAACGCTGTCACCGATATCATCGAGAATAATGGAGTTTTCGCCCAGAATATATGTAGTGTAGGCTGTTTCCGTTTCCGTTGCCTCGTAGTAGTTTCCGATAGCTGAAACTTCGGGATTTTCCACAGCTGTGTACACATATGCTCCGGAAGAACCGCTGCGTGTGTAGTAGGTCTTGCCCTCTGCAAGCTCAAGGTCGGAAGTCTTGGTGTAGGCTACGGGGATTTCCGCAGTAGGCATACCATCGTCAATAAGGACCGTTCTGCCGTTCCATGTTCCGAGCCCCAGATCTCTTGTAATACCGTCACCGTCTGTATAGGTGAGGTACTTCATCAATCTAAGGTTTTCAAGGTTTGTGGCAACCTCACTGTGCATGATAGCAAGCTTGAAAATATTCTTGTTATCTCCGCAGGCTCTCTGAATGGCCTTGTTAAGGGTAGCCGCGCCCACTTTTGCGTTGTCGCCGTCAGCCCCGGAGATGTCATAGACGTGCTTTTCAAGGAATTCAGCCGCCGCCTTAGCCGCCGCAGTGTCCCCTGTGGTTTTCATGGAGAAAACGCCCTTGAGAATTGCCAGAAGCATAGCCTGTTTAACTTCCATTTTGTAGTCAGCTATCTGCGCCGCCACGTTGTCCATAAAGTCAACGCCTGCGGTGATGTTTTTGGAGAAAGAGCGCTCTGTCCAGCTGTCCATGCGTGACGCTGTCACAAAGCCCTGCTCATAAGTGGTTGTATTTGAGGACTTGATATCAGTACCGCCGTCATTGTTCTGTGAGGTTTCTCCTGAGATACGTCCGAAGTAAGGGATACGGGCGTAAAGAGAGCCTGTCTGTGAAGCCAGGGAGCTTCTTGCGCCCTCGTTTGAGCCCACAGCCCCCGACTTTGCCAGCTCCGCCTTTTTAACGTTGGGGATTCTGCTTACATACCCACCGAAGGCTTCAGGGTTAAAGCTTTTTGAGTCAAATTTTGTGTTCGGCATAATAACACCTTACCTTTCTTAAATCGTTGCCCCGGGATTTGCCGCCAGATATGCGACAGTTTCCGAGTAGGTCATTTTTGAAGTATCTACCTGTTCTGAGGGACTTCCTTGAGATTCTCCCGGCTGAAAGCCCTTAAAGCTCTGATTTTCGGGAGAAGCAAAAAGATAGCCGTCCGATTGTTTCACAGCCTCAATAGCCTCTGACAGCCCTGCAACTTCTCCCTTGTCAGAGAGCTTGAAGCCCGAGGCGTCAATAAGCCCTCTGACAGCCCTGACGTTTTTTGCGCCTGCAGAAGCCAGCGCGCTGTCTATGGCGTTGTCAAGCCGGAGCTGAGCCATTTCCTTTTCGTGCTTTTTCAGTGCCTCTGAGTTAGCCGTTTTGAGGGTCTCGATCTGCTTTTTCAGCTCCTCACTGTCCCCTGCGGTTTTGCTCAGGTCTTCGAGCTGTTTGTCCCGCTCTGAAACAGTCTGCTTCAGTGACTTGTTTTCCTCGTTGACCTCGTTAAAACGGCTTTTGGGTACAAAGCTTCCGTCAAGCTCCTCAGAATGGAGCTTCACAACTTTTTCAGCCTGTTCTTCGGTAAGTCCCAGTTGGATAAGATCTTCTTTTTTCATTTGTTTACCATCCTTTCAAATCCACTTTTTACCGTGGTCGTGTCCACGAATTGAAACGTCCGCCGCTGTTTACCGTCTGCGGCAAAAGACGAGGGTATAAAAAGCATCCCGTGAGGAGTGCTTAATAATTACTTACAACAAAATTTTCCCATTTCTTATAAGCGTCAACATAGGTTTCGTTTCTTAAAATTAGATATAAAAATATTACCTCTTCCGGGATGCTGAAATCAGGGAACAGTGGGGCGGGCAGTCTTTTCAAGTCCTTCCTTCGAGCCCCCCTCCACAAAGGTTTTCTTCCACTGCGGATACTTCATATCATCGGGGACATAATAGGTCTTTCCGTTTTCATCCCTCGCCGCTCTCGAGCCCTTCAGCCCGAAATCATCATCAAAGAACGGCACTGTGGTACTTCTGCACCGCACATGGAAAGGCGGCGCTGTAACACCCGGCTGCATATCCTTCACAGGGAACACTTTCCCGTCCATGGTCTGACAAATATCGGATGTCCTGTCGTCGAGGGTAGCCAGTATTTCGTAATTTTCAACGTCGAAATCCCCGTAACAGTCTTTCTCCGCGACTGTCGAGAAAAATGCCCCCTCTGTCAGAACCAGAGCCTGAGCGTGATTTTTCTGGACATTCATTTTTTTGGCGATGTTGTCGATAACTCTCTGAGTCCCCGTCCCTGCCGAAAGGCTTCGTATGATATCTGAATGAAGCTCATTTACAAGTTTTACCCTGTTGCCCCAGATACGTTCGGAAAAATTCCGTCCGTCTGCCGTCCATGGCTTTGCAAGGACCTTTTCAAGGTAATTCCTGTCTATTTTAGCAACATCAAAGCCGATGTTAAAGCCCTTCTGAAGCTCAAACGCCGTGTGATAATACCCTTCCTCGTAGCCCTCAGTAATGGTTCTTTCAGAAATTTCCCCCTGCTTTGCAAAAAGAAGCTGCAGGCTGTTTTCCGTTTCAAGCTTCAGAGCTTCAAGCCGTGAGATATGAAATTTTGCCGACGCATTTTCAAGCTCTTTCATCCATTTGTGGTTTACAGCATTTTCCTCACCCCGCCTTATGTACTCCCACACATCCCAGTGAAATTCCTTCAGCTGATTTGCGCTCAGAAGCTTAATAGCCTCCGCCTTTGAAATGCCGTTATTGACGGCGATACGCCCGTACCACTTGTCAATAGCCGCCTCAATGTCCCTCTGCGCCTGCCTGTATGCAGCTTCGATCTCCGCCGCGGCTTCTTCCCTTTTACTGTAAAGAGCGTTTTCCAGCTGTACAAACCGCTCCTGCCAGTACTCGCTGTTTCTCCTGCCCATGTTTTATTCCTCAGAAGTCGCGGGGAAAGGCTGATACTCAGCTTCTTCCCTCTGTTTTTTAAGCCTTTCCATCTCCCTCTGAGGGTCGTCCACCCAGGGGTGCTGAGCAATAATAGTTTCGTCGGAAAGAATTCCAACAGAAGCCGCGCAATTGGAAATAGCCTCTGTTTCATTTATGAGAATATCACGGTTGAATATAACATTTACATTTTCCCCCTCAAAATTTCCCTTACCGGTGTTTGCAAGGTGAACGTTTGCGAACCACAGCAGCAGGTCAAAGGCGGCCTGTAATTCGGTTTCCATGTCGTTGGCGTCAAGGTCTATATCCGAATACATAGACTGGATATTCATCTGATTAGGATTGCCCGACAGTCTGTCGTCCTTGGCGTCGTAGCCCATGCCGTTTTCAATAATAGCCTTTTTGAAAATTTCCAGAATTGCCTTGTAGTTGTCGGAATTGAGCTGGATCTCCAGTGTGTCCACGCCGCCTTTGGTGTCCCCGTCGTACCGGACTTTCACGGCTCCGTAGGTAGCCAGATTTTTTCTGAACTGCCCTAAATTTTCCCCGTCGTAGTTTTTAAGTACCAGTATTGTGTTTCTGGCGTCCTCCTGCATATTATTTTCAAAGTCCGACAGCATTACATTGATACCGTCCTGTATTGACTTGACGCGTTTCAGAAGAGAGGTTTCGCTCTCGTTGTACTTTACGGGAATAAGGGGGATTTTCTCCCAGTTTACGCCCCCGCCCCTTGTCAGGACGTAAGGATTACGGCTTTCGGGATCCGACAGCTTCGAGCCGTCCCAGCTGTGACAGCTTATCCCGTCCTTTGAAAAAATCTCCGCTTTAGTTACAAGCTTTGGGGAAACGTTGCTGTAATCAACTACCTTGTACAGCCTGACAGCCTTCACAAGCTCTGTGTGTTCGCTGTCCGTCCAGAATGGCAGTATCTCGTAGCCCGGGAACATACGGAAAGCAAACCTGCCCTCTTTTGTGTAGTAAGGGTACAGCCAGCTGATACCGCCGCAGAGAGCCGCCTTGCCTGCGTTTTTGAGAGTCTTCATAAATTTCCTGTCAAAAACTCCTTTCAGAAGCTCTATGTAGCTTTTATTCTCCCCGTCAAAAATAAAGGGCTGACCCAGGAGATAATTCGCTTTCTGATTGACAAGCTTTGCGTACTGGTTGTCAATAAGCCTGTTGTTGGGAAGGTTTGTGATTTCCTCAAGGTCGCCGTTCTCGCCGATAGCCGTTCTCTTGCGGCTGAGAATATCGTGTTCCCCCTCATAGTACATATGTCCTTTTATCTGCATAAGCCTTTTTGGGCTGTGCTCCCACCTTACAATCTCTCTTTCCAGAATCTCTTTTCTGTTAAGGCTCCCGGCACCTGTTATTTCGGGTTCGTACACATTATCACTCCTTACTCAAAGCTGAATGTATCGGGCATTACCGCCCTTGTAAATCCATACCGCATAGCGTCCATACTATGAGAAAATTCGTGGTCGGGCTTTCCTGTAAGTTTGCCGTCCCGGTCCTTTTCCCAGCAATAGTTCTTTATTTCCTTTTCAACGTTCACACATTTCGGATGCACGATGATTTTATAATTCTGGATAAGCTGAATTCCGTGGTTTACGCTGTCCCGACCTTTCCGGGAGGCTACCGCTCTGATACCCTCGTCCCGGAGCTCTGCAATAGACTTAGGCTCAGCGCAGTCACACACGATCTGTTCGCTGCCGTAACCCATTTTCTTGATTTCTCCGGCAAGCTGCTGATTGGTAATTCCCACGCTGTAATACTCGTCGAAAATATACAGCAATTTTTTTTCGGTATCTATCATCATTGCCACAAAAGCATTGGGATCTGTAAAGCCGAAGTCAACGCCGTAAGCCGCCTTGATACCCGATTTGCGAAGCTTGTCAACGTCAAACTCCACAATCTCCACATTCTCATAGATAAGCCCCTCAGAAATTCCCCATTCCCCGTCCCCTTCAATTCGGTAACGACGGGGATTTTTCTCTTTCATTTCGAGAAATATCCGCCTGTCGTCCTCACCCAGCCATTCGTTACACTGCCAGGTGGTAGTCTGGGTAAACACGTTGTCAGAGGGCTTGTCAAAAAACCGTGCTTTCAGCCATGAATTTTCCGACCACGGGTTGAAAGTCAGTGTGATCTGTTTAAAATACCCCTCAGGAAGCTCACCACGGATAGACATATCCAGTTTGTTAAAGTCGTCCTCGTTGCCGATCTCGTAGGCTTCTTCGATCCACACGAAGTTTAAAACGCCGTGATCTACGGAAATCGAAGTAATTTTCATACCGTCATCAAGACCACGGAAAAGAATTTTCTGCCCTGTGGGCTTGTAGACAGCCTGCATAGGCGACACGGAAAACTCCCACCATCCGTCCAGCTGCAGCTTGTGAGCCGCCCATTTCAGGTCGGAAAACATGCTGTCTCTTAAAGTGTTGCCGTAGCGGCGAACACACAGGGCATTTGAGAGGGGGTATCTGACTATGCGATAGATAAGGTTGATGGCTGTAGTCTTTGACTTTTTAGAGCCTCGTGAGCCTTTGCACACGCGATAGCGCTTTGTACATTTCCAGAAATCCGCGTACCCTTTTCCGATCAGCTCCTGCACGGATAATTTATTCCTTGACGTCATCGCAGATCACCACAGGGATGGAGCCGGAAACGTCGACATTTTCCTTGAAAAGCCCGTACCTTTTGCCGATAAGCTCCGCAGCTTTGAGCCTGTCCTTTTCGGACACGTTGATATCCGCAATAACTTGCCCGCCTTCATCGGACAATTTCAAGACCTGTTCGGTGTGTTCGCCCCTCATGACCGACGTCAGATATTCAAGCACTTCCTTAGCGTCAGCTGTTTTTTCGCTTTCTATCTCAGCAAGCTTTTTTTCAATAAATTCTTTTAGATATGGCTTGAATTTTTTAGGCTCTTTAGGGTTCAGCCATTTACTTGCATCTTTGGCTGTACTCTCTGCATAACCTGCATCCTTTGCTGCTTTATAAGCGTTTCGTTTTGGGTCTTTCAAATAATTTAGTGCAAAATCTTTTTCCTGTGCTTTCAATGACCTCACCGCCTTTCTTGTAAAAGAAAACCGCCCCGAAGGACGGCTTATCAAGAGGATCTGTAAAATGTCAGCTATTGGAGTTGCCTGCCGGAGTTGCACCGGCTTAAAATCTAACCATAAGCAACGGAAAGGAGCGGCGGGAATTTCACCCGCCTGAAAAAAACATGAGAGATTCACAAAGTGGAACCGCTGTTCTACCTGCTTCCATGGTATCATTATAGCACTATCAAGGCGGACATACAAGGACATTGGCGGACAACTTTTCAATTCCATAATGATGTTTTCGCCGAATAGTCCTTTCGTTATAATTCATACATTCCGCAATCTGTTCCATAGTTTTGTACTCAAGATACCGGTACATAAAAATTGCTTCAAGTTCATCATCGTGCAATTCTTCAATAGCAGATTCTATTTCGCGGCGAAGTGCTATGTAATCACGAAGCGCATTGTCATATTTGTCATCAGATTGGGTAAGCGTTATTAGAGCTTCTTCTACGCCGTTTCTGCGCCCGTCTGATTTACCTTTGTTATTACCCTCATAATTCGCTGTAATCCGTTGTGTGCGCTCCCTGTCACGCTTACGCAGTAATTCAAGTGCCTTGACTTTTTTCTCAGCATAAAAAGCCCGATTGAGCCACTGCGATTTTTTCTTCTGTTCTTCCGTCACACTACCCCTCCTTTTCAAACTTTTTATCCTCCGCAAGCTTCCCCATCAGAGCCATGCTCAGCTGAAGCTTTGACGCGTCCGACTCAGTAATATTGACTTTTGATTTGACTTTTTCCCGCCTCATCTGTTCTTCATACGGGATGTAATCGCTCGTAAATCCTTCCGGGTCAAGCCCTGTACTGCTGTAGATCTTATTAAATTCATAATCAAAGACCCCGTCCTTGTCGTAGTCCTTAAAACGCTTCATCATGGCGTTGTAGTTGTCCATGAACTTCTCGAGCCTTTTTTTGCCAAAGCCGTAATCCGCAATAAGGGTAGCTAAGGCGACCTTAAAATTCTTTTCTGTGTGTTCTCTCACTATCCTGTTGACTTCCCAGCCTAACGCCCTTTTTTCGCTCCTTGTAAACCCTCCGGGCTTAACTCTCGACTTCATATGTAACCCCTTTCTTCCCCTTCGTACTGTATCATTCCCGCGTCATATCCCCGACAGAAGAGCACATCCCGTGCATGCCGCCTTTCGGATATGTTTTTCCCGCACGCCTTTTTTACAAGACAGTCAAGGCAATATGACTGTCTGTTGTTGCCGATGACCTCTCCGCAGATCTTACACCTGTGTGGTTCAAACCCTGCCATTTCACGGATTTTCTTGCTGTAAACGCGGCTTTTCTCCCTGAGTTCTTCAGCGTGGTTACGGCAATATTTTCTGATACTCAGAGTTTTACCCGTTTCCCGGCACTTGTCGCTGCAATACTTGACGTTGCCATAATGGGGCTCAAACTCTTTCCCACAGATCTTACACTTTTTCATTTTCCTTGATTTTCCTTTCCTCCGCAATTTTTTCAGCTGTACGCTGAGCGGTCCTTTTGACCTTAAAATCAACGTGGTCTTCTACAGAGCTGTCACAGTAGTAAATCATTTTGAGATACTCAAGGCAGATGGATACGTCTGCTATCTCGTCAACGATAGCCGCGAGCCGATCGGAGTTAAGCCCGTAACGCCTTGCTTTAAGGAGAGCTTTTGTAAGCTCCCCTGACTCCTCAAAAAACAGGTCGACAATGTAACTTTCCCCGAAGGCGTCAATAGACCGCTGTAAAACGTGCTTTTTGTTATCCATTTTCCTTTCCTCCGTCCATTTTCGCGCCACAGTTTAAACAATAGTTCATATTGTTTCCCTTCGGTGTACCATCATTTAAACACCATATTTCATGACATCGAGAACACTCGTATATATTTTCATCTATATCTCCGATACATATCCAGTGTGCATGAACAACAGGCTCAACGTCTGCAGCAGGAGCATCGGAAATAGTATCTTCTATTGAATTTATACAATCATCATAGCCAGAATCATATAAACTTTTTACAACCGTTCTCCAACTTGCTACTGCTTTCAATAACGCTTCACGCTCAATGTATTCAGCCATTACATTATCCCTGCCTTTCTGTAATAAACCACAACTTGACCATTCGACATTTCACATTTAATTTTCATCGGATATTTTGGTTTGTCCGATAAATCATAAACGTGTTCTTTAACCTTTTTAACGATAATGTGACTTGCTTCACACTTTTCGGCATTTGCTTTTGTCGTGTGCAGCATTCCGCAATACTCACACTGGTATACCTGTTTTGCCATTTTCTCTACACTCCTTATCTTTTTTCATCATCGGAAATATCCATCCTGTCATATCATTTCGTAATAAATAATCAAATCCATGATAATTATTATAATCTTTGTGACATTTCTCACATTCAAAACCAAATCTAATGTCCCATTGTCCAACTATTCCTCCACAATCACATCTCAGGTGTTCGTAATAATCGTATATATCATACATTCTTCTCACACTCTTCCAACGCCCGCTCAGCCTCTTCCCGGCTGAGGAATACGGTTCTGCCGAAACTGTCAAGATTATATTTTCCACTAAGCTTCGACCTGCTTTCGATAGCTATAAAATGCGATTTATGAAGTTTCGTCCTGACTGATTTTTCATCAGACAAGTGTATTGCAACTACTGTCAATTCGTTGATATATCCTGTTTTCAACGGCGTATAATACACCTTATCACCAATCACGCACGGTAGCTCAACGATAAGGGCTTTGTCCTTATACCGCCTGCAGTTTTCGGAGTTTTTATAATTTGCTCCGTCTATGCAGACTTTTCTGTGGTAACAATTTTCACACTTTGCCATTGTCAGCCCTCCTGTTCCATTTCTTTTTCCTTTTTTTCTCTTTCAACGTGCATAGCCACACGACTTTCATACTCGCCCTTATCTATCTCTTTCCATCCGCTTTCAGCCTCTTTAAAAAACATTTCAATTTCAACCTTTTCATCATCTGGCATTATTGCATACAAAATAGCCACAGTATCAAAATCACCATTTTTTCTGTCAGTAAGCCATTCTTTGCAATATACCTTAATTGGATTTCTCGGTACATAAGGCATTGTAATGGGGAACTTGCCATTGATAATGTTTGCAACAAGACCTGAATAATATGAAACTTTAAGATTATCCACATCAAAGCACTTAATCCTATCAGTATCCGAATACTTAACTGTTCCATCACTGTGAACATCCTTGAATAACGAACTCATTCGTTTGCATTGATAATGTTTACGGTCATCTTTATAACCACCAACCTCATACCAAATATCCTCGGTATCTTCAATAGGTGTAAGCGGTTTGCCTTCGATAAGACGTATTAGTATTTGCTTTGTCACACTTATGCTAAATCCGCTATGTCCATCTTGCATAAGACTTTCAAACGCTTTTAATGCACTTTCGTAGCAGGCACATCCATAGTCCCATTCGCTTTCTTCTTTGTTTCCACGTTCTCTCTTACAAGCAATCTCAACTTCTCTTTTTGCCCAATCTGTCATACTCATTTTTATAATCATTCTCCTTCCATCAGCTCGGGATTGTCGTGTACATTTCCGACAACTTCCGAGTACGGCATAATTTCAACATCATCTATCGTATCTGGAGTACAATTACCTTGTTGGGTGTGCCAACCGTTGAATATCCACTTCACAACCTCGATTGCTACATTGTCAGGATACTCATCATATCGGCTTTTAAGTATATCCCCCTCAAAAATCCTCTTGCCGTTTTTGTCTTTAACCCCCGTGTGCCGTCCTACTGTTTCAGGTATAACCTCTGTCCCATAAATTTCTCCGTGCTTAAAATCGCCTTCGTGACTTTCGCCCGAAAAGAAGCTTCCTTCAAGTAAAAACGCTCTGCCGCTACGTGTAAAAACAATGTTGCCATATACCCACTTTTCGTTGTCAATGCTCTTGCCTCTTCTTAGAAAATCTCTCATATCTCCACCACCCTGATTCCATACCTTTCGAGCATAAGCTTACGCTTGATCTTATACGCTTCGGTCCTTACGCCCTTTACATCCTCTACAACAAGTTTGCCGTCTTTATCAAGATAATAAAAATCAGCTATGTAGCAGCACTCACGCTCCAGCAGTTTCCCCTTTTTAAAGCAGCCTTTGTTCCTGCCCGACTTGTAGATCTCCATCGTAAATTCCCTTTGCTCAGGAATGAGGACGAATTTTTTCTGAAGCTCAAGCCCGCTTATCTCTCCTGCCTTTTCCATAAGCTTCAGCTCACAGTACCGTCTGGCTTCTTTCCTGCTGTCAAAAGTAATGCTGTCAATCACAGTCTTTTTGTTCCTGTACTTGTTCAGATTTATCACCCCCTATAAGCTTTCCTGCGAAACATCCTCTTTTAAATTCTTTGCAGATGTACTCATTATCCCCTGCGCTGCATGTCTTGTACATCCCGTTAAATCCATACTCGCACTCATGACAGGCTACGCGCAGCCGCATAGCACCGTTTACTTTCTCATACCTGCTGTCCATAGTTTTACTCCTCAAATGTATTTACAAGCTCTTTGTATTCTTCAAGATCAAAGCTTGTCTCTTTCCTTTCAGACTTGCAAGCCCCGTCTTCGGTTATCCATTTACGGATGATGGCGTTGCAGTCTGTATAAGTCCTGCTGTGTTTATATGCGTATACATCAGCCCTCCGGATATACTCTCTCACAGTAACTTCTCCGAAATCTGACACAAGACTGTTGTAATCGTTTTCACTCAGCAAAACTTTGCCATGATCACCAAATTGTTTTTCGGGGGAATGAGGGGACGGCGCAGCCGTTTCCCCTTCTTTCCTTTCCTTTACTTTACTTTTCTTTACTTTACTTTCCTTTGTGGAGTTTTTCCTGTAAAAACTCGGGTTTTTCCTGTAAAAACTGCCGTTTTTCCTGTTGAAATCCGAAAAAGGGCGCACTTTAATAAAGCTCAGGGTTTCTTCTTTTTCTAAAACCCAGAACTCTGCAGTTACATAGATATCACGTCTGGAATTTGCTTTCGCTTCCTGATATCGTCTCTGGACAGATTCCGCAGTCAGTACCTTGACCGACTCAGCAAGTTTGATTTCTGTTATCAGTGACCGACTGAGCAAGTAGCCTACTATCTGCTTTGTGCTATTTTCTGATATATTCAGCTCATCTGAAATATCAAGTATAAAATCCTCGTCATACTCGACGCAGTACCCTTTACGGTACATTTCACAAATAATGTAAATATACACTGTAACGCCGTCATTTCCGTATCTGGCACGAAGGCGTTTGATTTTTTTGTTGGAGAAAAAATCCACGTCAAAAGGAAAGTAGTCAAGCCCGTTTTTAATAGGTCTTGCCATAACTCCTCCTGTCAGAACGGAACTTTTCCGTCGCTCAATATCTCCTCAAACTCACCTATATCACCTATATCACCTATGGCAACATTTTCGTTTACCTCATCGGGTTTCTCGACCGATTTCGGAGCCCCGGCGTAGGTGTAACTTGTTGTTGCCGCAGCAACATTCCCCGAATCAGCCGACTTCGGTACAAATCCAACGTTATCAGCTAAAACATCCATGCTGTAGTGCTTGACACCGTTTTTGTCGGTGTAGTTGTTGTTGCGAAGGCTGCCGGCTACGGTGATCGGAGTACCTTTTGAAAAATATCTGCTGACAAATTCGGCAGTTGCCCTCCACGCCGTAACGTTTATGAAGTCAGCTTCCTGCTCCTTATCTTTCTGATATGGTCGGTTCACAGCCACGCAGAATCTGCAGCAGCTTATGCCCGAAGTCGTTGTTTTCAGTTCAGGGTCGGCGGTAAGCCGCCCTGTGATACTGACTAAGTTATGTACATTCATTCCTTTTCCTTTCAATCATTTTCATGATTACTCTTTCAAATTCAAACCGTTCGCTGTCCGACAAAATAATCGCGCCTATCTTCTTTTTGTACGCATCATAGAGCGGCTTGATTTTCGGATGGTTAATGCTTATCTTGTATCCATATTTATTATGCGGCGCGAAGAAAGAACTGTTATCATTCTCCATAGCTTATTTCCTTGGAGCAGTAAGCTTTTTGTAGTTGTGATAATACCAGAAGAATATTTCAACAATTTTAACAGCGGTTTTTGTTATATCCGGCACAAATTCAACGCTGAAATCGTATCTGTTTCCGCACTTCCACGCCTGGAGCGTACCGTAACAGGTTTCCCCGATATTTTTGACCTTCCTGTCATTACCCATGTCATTTCCCGAAAGAGTAAACAATTTCAGATCGTTCCAGTCCTGAACATTTTCTATGAGAAATGTCAGCTGATTTGCATTTTTAGAAGCTGTGTCCAGCTCCTTTTCGATCCGTTCGCGGTCGGCGGAAACATTGCAGTATATCTCATTAACATTAGCCTTACGCTCTACAACGCAGATTCCGCTGAAATCCTTCCCGTCTATCTGAAAGCTATAATCTCCGTAATCCAGCTTTCTCGATTCGTGCATAATTCCCATTTTATCAAGTGCAGTTACAATGTGTTCATTTTTCTGCTCTCTTGTGTCTATGATGATATTGACTTTTTTCATAAAGTCTTTTTTCTCAGAAACACTACTCAACTTCGTACACCTCGCATTCTTCAAGGAAGTTCACAGGAGCATTCAGAACTTTAGTGTGTCTGCACCACGCACACTTTTCACACCTCTGTGGAGTAATTTCCCCGTTCTTGATTTTCTGAAATCTTGGTGCAAGGCTTTTAACCTCGCTTAAAGCATCATCAAGCACATTATCAGGTATCCAGTAAAGCTGCATATCCGGCTCAGGCTTTTCCTTGGTAAGAGCGGAAATGTAAAAAGGCAGTGTATTTTCTGTGTTCTGACGGACTATTTCACGGTATATTGCGCCCTGAATATCATAGCCCCAGTAGGTTATAAAATGTTCTCTTCTGCGCTCTTCTTCGTTCCACACACTGGCAAAATCCTTCATGCATTTAAGATCAACTATACAGGTCGGATGATAGCTGTCAACTTTAATTTTAAAAGGCACCCCCGCAATTTCCCCTGTAAAGATTTTCTGTTTTTCGCCGCTCATATACTTCATGAACATTTTATCCCGTTCAGCTCTCTGTATCATGTACTCGGCATGCTGATACTGGCTTTTCAGTTCGCCTTTTCTCGTAAATAATTCAGGGTGCTGTACTTTGAATATATTAAGCGTACCCTCAAAATGAGCGTCTACGAAAGAACCGATAAGGAGAGCGTCAGATAGCGGTCTGACGTATTCTCCTTTGATCTCAGCAAGAGCAGCGGCTTCACATTTCTGAAAAGCCTTGAACTGGGAAGAGCCCATATATTTCATGTTGTTTTCATAGGAAAAGTAATTCTGCTGATTCATGTTGTTCCTCCCAGAGGATCGGGAGCTTTTTCAACTTTGATTACAGAATCTTCAACTTCTCCCTCTGACGATACACCCATTAAAACTTCCGGGCAATATATTCTTGCAAAAAAAGCAGCCGCACGGTATGCAAGCATTTGTTCAGGCATACTTTTCCACTTTGGATTACTTAGCCAACCCTCAGCTTTTGCCATTGCCATAGTAATTTCTGTGCCCTCTATTGTACAGCCGTCCTTGGTAACAGCTCTTATGTAGCAGCCTCTTGTATCTGTTCCCTTTGTTCCGGTATAAACAGGTGATACGTCAGAAAACTTTGCTCTGATAAAGCTCATACAGGCTTGTCCGCTCCATGACGGCTTCCCTTTTACCACATACAGTGACTGCATAACCATCATAGGGGATACTCCCATTCTGTTAGCCATATCAATTGCTATTACGCAGTCCTCTGGTTTGTTCTGATACTGCTGCGGTATCAATGTAGATTTGGACAATACATTAGCAAGTTTATAGCACTCTCTGAAGTTTTCCACAAAACTATTCTGCATATTTTGTGGCATTTCTATTTCTGTCTGTACTGTTTTTTCAACAGGTAAATTATTATCAGCCATAATGCTTTTCATTCCTTTCCGTTAATCATTAACTATCTCCCAGAAAATATATCCGTTGCAGTCATCTTTTGACGCAGCTTCAATTACAGCGAGACCCTCACCCAAAGGTAAACGATTTAAAACACGCGCTCCCCCACCGGGACAGAGCTTATCCAGAAAGTACACCTTATTCCCCGCCCGAATTTCATCTGTCACCTGAAAGTGGTAGATATCTTTTATTTTCATTAGTTTTGCTCCTTTCTGCCCTGCATACACTCCCCGTGAATAATCTTCGCCGCCTTATTCCAGGTAAGCTCGGCAACATCTTTTCCTCTGACAACCCTCACGCCTTTACGGTTTCCGAAAACAGTAAAATCATCGCAGCCTTTTCCTCCACAATGCTTCCCGTGGTTTTCGGCAAGAATTTTCCCCAGATCCCCGTAAGATACCCTGGAAGCCAGTTCCTTTTCCTCGTCCGTTATGTACCACAGCAATGCTTGCTTTATGTATTCTTCATTCATTATTTTTCTCCTCAATCCTCAAACGCTCCGTAAATTTTGATATAACAGAGCAGATGATAAATAAAATTTATCCCCTTGCAGTAGTCCCCCGTGATGGGCTTACCGCAGTGTTTGCAAATTTTCATGCCTTCCCCTCCTTAACATATTCCCTGCACGGATACTCCCTTGACCGTTCTGGGCAGTAGTACCTGTTCTGGCAGTTCTGACACGATGGAAAATTATTTTCTTTATCCATATCAATCACCATCAAACAACTCAAAAGATAGCTGTTCTCCTACAGTAATATCTTCTGTTACTGATTCTCTTGCATTCATAACGTTTTTCACCATTTGCGTATAATAGCTTTCTTTTAGTTCGCAGGCAATTGCTCTTCTGCCGAGAGTATTTGCCACGTAGGGCACCGATCCGATCCCTCCAAATGGCTCGAGGACGATATCTCCCGGATTGCTCCAGAGTTCAATACACCTGCGTATTACTTCAAGCTGTAAAGGGCAGATATGCCTTTCGTCTTTTTCTTCTCTTGCCGACTTTTTTTGAAGCGTGTCCGATTGTTTTATATCCATCCATACCGGCGAAGCGTATTCTTGCCACACATCACAAGGGAAAGTCTCATCTGTATGTGTAATGCGCTCAGGATTTTCGCCCGGCTTACGCATAGTAACGATATAATCCGGAATGCCCTGCCTGTTCATGCTGCTGTCTTTTTTTATCTGTTTCCACAGCAGACCAAGAGCCTTTGTTCTTTGCATTTCAGTAACCGGGTTCTTCCAGATAGTCACTTTGCTGTGATAAATAAATCCGCAATCCTCAAAAATCTGCCTGAGAATTGACGGGAAATCCTTAAGCCCGATCACTCCGTCACGCTCTTTCATTTTTGGCAAATCCATGCAATGGAAAGATAAAAGTCTGCCCGGCATTGTTACACGATACAATTCCTTTGCAAGAAAAATAAAGTGTTCGTAGAATTCTTTGTCATCTTTGCAGTTGCCCATATCTCTGTCACTGTTTGAATATGTATACAGGCTGCTGAAGGGTGGAGAAAATAGGGTGTAGTGAATACTGTTATCCGGTATTCCCTTGACAATCTCGCAACTGTCTCCATTGTACAGTGCATATCTATCTGAAACACACTGATCAAGCACATTCGGCATTTTTAAATTCCTCCCATGTCGGTAATTTCATCAAATATTCGGGGGTGTATGGCGTGGTAATTCTGCAAGTTGATTTCAGTTCTCTTGCAGTAATATCTCTTGTTAGCGATACAAGCTCCTTTTTGAATTTTTCATTGTCAGCTTGCTTTCTTTCAATGTTCTGCTTCACTGCGCCTTCTTTTGACGAAATAATTATGTAAGCGTTCACTTTATAATTCTGCCCGAATCTCCAGCAGCGTCTGACAGACTGATAATAAGCCTCAAAGCTATCAGAAAGCCCTACAAAAATCATGTTGTGGCAATTCTGCCAGTTCATGCCATATCCGGCTATTTTCGGCTTTGTGATAAGACATCTGAGTTTTCCGTTTGCAAAATCGGACATTGCCTTTATTTTATGGTCAGGTTTGTCAGAGCCCTGAACATTCACACTGCCGCCGATAAGCTTATTAAGCATGTCAGCCTCACTGTTAAGGTCACACCATACAAGCCACTGTTCATCTGATCTATTTACCAGTCCGGCAGCAGCTTCACATCGTAATTCTATGCTGTTACGCCTTGCATTCCTGCGTTCTGTAAGCGTTAATATCTCATTTGATATTGCATTACCGTCCACAATGATCTGGCTTACTTCAAGCTCTGGCAGTGTATAATCAACACTTGTATATCCCAGATTTGCGGGATTATCTACTACCGCGGACCAGCTTGCAAGCCACTTCCAGAACAGGTCCTGCGCGTGTCCCTTCAGCCTCCATTTGGAAGTCTGTCCTCCGTCGTGGACAAAGAACATTGAAAGCATTTCCGCCCTCGTCATAACCCCAAGAAACTCCGAATGATTGCCCAATTCCATGTAATCGTTGGGGGCAGGAGTGGCAGTACACGCGAGCTTGAAGCTTGTATTCCGAAACATACTGATAATCTGATTTCTTATTTTTCCTGCGAAAGCTTTTAAGATGGAACTTTCATCAAGAACAACGGCTGTAAACTCATTTCCGCTGAATTTTTCAAGTTTTTCGTAGTTCGTAATATTCACCGCATCAGCCGTTACATCAGACTGAGAACTGCAAATATTGACATTGACCCCGAATTTTAAGCCTTCTTCCTTTGTCTGCGACGCTACTGCAAGAGGAGCTATCACAATCACCTTTCCATTGGTTCTCTTTCTTATTTGCTCTGCCCATTCAAGCTGCATGGCGGTTTTTCCGAGTCCGCAGTCAGCAAATATTGCAGCTCTGCCTTTTGCAAGTGCCCAGCGGACTATGTCTTTCTGAAAGTCAAAAAGCTTCGTATTAAGTTCGTCAGTATCTATACAAATTCCTTTGCTTTCGAATGTAAGCGCTTTACTATTTATAAATTCTTTGTAATCCAATATCTATACTCCTTTCCATATCACCGTTCAAGAGGACATTTCCCCGGTTCGCCCCTCTTCGGGCATTCGGGGCAGTCCAGAAGGCACTGACCTTCCTCAGCCGCCGCCCGATAATACTCAAGTCTTCGACAGCCCTCGCAGTCCAGCTGACACTGAACATCCATGTCGCGGATACAAACCACTTGACAAACCTCCCCTTATGTGATAAAATATCTTCGTAGTTTTTTAATGTGCTGTACGGGTTGCGTCGCTGCGCCTGTACAGCTTTTTTTACTTGACATCAATGTTCTCCATCTGAGGAGTAACGCGCACACAACGGCACTTGCGACCCTTGTCCGCTTCCCTTTTGAGCTGGGACATCACCTCGTAAAAGTTGTCGAACTGTTCCATCTTCTGAGCGTCCTTAAGGCTCATGTACTTCTTAGCGGTTGCTTTCACAGCAGCCAATATAATTTCATTCATTCAAAGCTCCTCCTGTTTTCAAGTTGACTTCTGCTCTGTCCTTAGCCATTCTCCAAAGTCTGCTTATAAGCAGGCTAACCGGCTTTACTGTCCCGCCGCTGCGATATGTGCCGCGCCTGATAATGTTTTCAAGCTCCATGCAGTCTTTGTAACTGCCGGATCGGATAACCTTACCGCCTCCACAGAATGTAAGTGTACACTGTTTCATTTATCCATCACCTTCCTGTTTCTTATTTTTCGTAAAATCGGCTTAGGCTTGTCCGTTCTGTCCATCTCCGCCAGATGCCGTTTTATTTTTTCTTTATGGTTCTTCTGGCAGATTGCGTACAGCTTGTACTTGCTGCATGTCCCATGACAGACAGCCGTTCTTGCCGTGCACTCTGT
>CAMAGG010000005.1 GCA_945833805.1 uncultured Clostridia bacterium
TCGGCTTCATGACATGGGAGGGCTACAACTACGAGGACGCCGTTCTCATCAACGAGAAGCTGGTTTACAATGATGTTTACACTTCAATTCATATAGAAGAATACGAGCTTGAATGCCGTGAAACAAAGCTTGGCCCGGAGGAGATCACCAGAGATATCCCGAACCTTTCGGACGACGCTCTGAAAGATCTGGACGAGCGTGGTATCGTCCGCATCGGCGCGGAGGTACACTCCGGCGATATCCTTGTCGGCAAGGTTTCACCGAAGGGCGAAACTGAACTTAACGCCGAGGAAAGACTGCTTCGCGCGATTTTCGGCGAGAAGGCAAGGGAAGTCCGCGACAACTCCCTGAGAGTTGCCCACGGCGTAAGCGGTATCGTTGTTGACGTCAAGGTGTTCAACCGCGAGAACTGCGACGAGCTTTCACCCGGAGTAAACGAGAAGGTTCGCGTTTATATCGCGCAGAAGCGTAAGATCTCTGTCGGCGATAAGATGGCGGGTCGTCACGGTAACAAGGGCGTCGTTTCAAGAATTCTCCGTCAGGAGGATATGCCGTTCCTGCCGGACGGTACTCCACTTGACATCGTGCTCAATCCTCTGGGCGTACCTTCACGAATGAATATCGGACAGGTTCTGGAGGTTCACCTCGGCTATGTAGCAAAGGCTCTTGGCTGGAAGATCGCCACACCGGTATTCGATGGTGCTCACGAGCAGGATATCAGAGAGCTTTATGACGCCGCGAGAGCGATCAACAGCGGCAAGATAGACGAGAACACAGAGCGTATCTACAACATGGGCAAGGACGAGAGCGAGCGCAGGGAGCCGGAGCTGCTGGGTCTTAACTCCGCAGGTCTGGACTTCACAAAGCTTCCGCTCACCTCCGACTGCAAGACGCAGCTCACAGACGGCAGAACCGGCGAGAAGTTCGACGGCCCTGTTACCGTAGGCTATATGTACTACCTCAAGCTGCATCACCTCGTTGACGATAAGATCCATGCGCGTTCCACCGGTCCCTATTCACTGGTAACTCAGCAGCCTCTGGGCGGTAAGGCTCAGTTCGGCGGTCAGCGTTTCGGTGAGATGGAAGTTTGGGCTCTGGAGGCTTACGGCGCTGCCTATACGCTTCAGGAGATCCTGACCGTCAAGTCCGATGACCTTATGGGACGTCAGAAGACCTATGAGGCTATCGTTAAGGGCGATCCTGTTCCGAAGCCCGGCGTTCCTGAGTCTTTCAAGGTAATGATCAGAGAGCTTCAGGGTCTTGGTCTGGACGTAAGAGTTCTTGACGAGAACGGCGAGGTGGTTGACCTCAGAAACGACGGCGAGGACGATGACGATGCAGAGTACGCTGCTGAGACCATGGAGATCGACTACAACACCAACGAGGACGAACTGGCTGACAGAGGCTACGGCATTGTCGATGAGGAGGAAATGAACCTGAACACAGGCTCTGAGGACGACAGCGGCTTCTCAGATGACGATTTCTCAGACGGAGAGCCTATTGACTTCGGCGAGGACGAATGATCCTGCCGGGCTTTTCCGTAAATTGCAGCGGCGGCGCGGCGCAGTCCGGGCTGACCGCAGATTTGAGGCTTTTAGGCTTTGATAGAGAAATGAGGTAAAAAATTGAGTTACACTGTTTTTGAGTCAATGAAAATCGGACTTGCCTCTCCCGACCAGATAAGAGAATGGTCTTACGGCGAAGTGCTGCGTCCCGAAACTATAAACTACCGTACCCAGAAGCCCGAAAAGGAAGGTCTTTTCTGCGAAAGAATCTTCGGCCCGCAGAAGGACTGGGAGTGCAACTGCGGCAAGTACAAGAGAGTGCGCTATAAGGGCAAGATATGCGACAAGTGCGGCGTTGAAGTTACCCGCGCAAAGGTAAGACGCGAGCGTATGGGTCATATCGAGCTCGCGGCTCCGGTTTCCCACATCTGGTATTTCAAGGGTACGCCCTCCAGAATAGGTCAGGTGCTCGACATCTCCCCGAAAAGACTGGAGGAAGTGCTTTACTTCACAAAGTATATAGTTATTGATCCCGGCGAGGCAAAGGAACTGAGCAAGAACCAGCTTCTGGAGGAAAAGGAGTACGCGAACTTCCGCACCAAGTACGGCAATGATTTCAAGGCTGGCATGGGCGCAGAGGCTATCAAGGAGCTGCTTCAGGAGATCGACCTCGAAAAGCTCTCCAACGAGCTGAAAGAGGAGCTTGCGGCGACCCAGCAGGGTCAGAAGCGCGTTAAGCTCTTAAAGCGCCTTGACGTGGTTGAAGCGTTCTTACAGTCCCACAATCGTCCTGAGTGGATGATCATGGACGTTATCCCGGTAATTCCCCCGGATATCCGCCCGATGGTACAGCTTGACGGCGGACGCTACGGCGTATCCGACCTCAACGACCTGTACCGCCGTGTAATAAACAGAAACAACCGTCTGAGAAAGCTCATCGAGATGCACTCTCCTGAAATAATCATCAGGAACGAGAAGCGTATGCTTCAGGAAGCAGTCGATGCTCTCATAGACAACGGCAGACACGGCAGAGCCTACACCGGCTCAAACAATCGTCCGCTGAAGTCCCTTTCCGACCTGTTGAAGGGTAAGCAGGGACGCTTCCGTCAGAACCTGCTCGGTAAGCGTGTTGACTATTCCGGACGTTCCGTTATCGTCGTAGGCCCTGAGCTTAAGATGGATCAGTGCGGTCTGCCCAAGGAAATGGCTCTGGAGCTGTTCAAGCCATTCGTGCTGAACGACCTCGTATTAAAGGGCAGCGCACAGAACATCAAGCAGGCAAAGAAAATGGTAGAGCGCGCAGACGACAAGGTATGGGATTCCCTCGAATGTGTGATCAAGGATCACCCCGTTCTGCTGAACAGAGCGCCTACCCTGCACAGACTCGGTATTCAGGCGTTCTCTCCGGTTCTGGTAGAGGGTCGTGCGATAAAGCTCCACCCGCTTTGCTGTACCGCGTTCAATGCGGACTTCGACGGCGACCAGATGGCAGTTCATCTTCCTTTGTCCGCTGAGGCTCAGGAAGAGGCGAGAACCCTCATGCTGGCGGCTAAGAACCTGCTGAAGCCCTCTGATGGACGCCCTGTTACAGTTCCTACACAGGATATGGTACTTGGTTCCTACTACCTGACGCTGGAAAAGACCGGCGAAAAGGGCGAGGGCAAGGTATTCCGCGACGCGAACGAAGCTCTTATGGCTTATCAGGACGGAGTTATCTCCATTCACGCTAAGATCAAGATCAGAGTTACAAAGGATCTTGGCGATACAAAGATCACAAGGATCGTTCCCGCAACCGTGGGCAGAGTTATCTTCAACGAGCATATCCCGCAGGATCTGGGCTACGTTGACCGCTCCGATCCCGATCACCAGCTTGATTATGAGATCTCTTTCAAGGTCGGCAAGAGCGAGCTTGGAAAGATCATCGACCGCTGCCTGAAGATCCACGGAACTGCGACAACTGCGCAGGTTCTGGATAAGATCAAGGCAATGGGTTATAAGTACTCCACACGCTCCGGTATCACCGTTGCGGTATGCGACGCGGATATCCCGCCCCAGAAGGCTGAGATACTGGCGGACGCTGACGCAAAGATCGCAAAGCTGAACAAGCAGTTCAACCGCGGCTTCATCTCTGATACCGAGAGAAAGGCAGAGTTCATCAGCATCTGGAACAAGGCTACTGAGGACGTAGGAAAGGCGCTGACCGACAACCTCGACCAGTACAACAACATCTATATGATGGCGGACTCCGGAGCCCGTGGTTCTAAAAACCAGATCAGACAGCTTGCCGGAATGAGAGGACTTATCGCGAACACCTCCGGTGCGACTATCGAAATGCCTATCAGGGCTAACTACCGTGAAGGTCTTAATATTCTGGAATACTTCATTTCTTCCCGTGGCGCGCGTAAGGGACTTGCCGATACCGCGCTGAGAACCGCCGACTCCGGTTATCTGACCAGACGTCTGGTTGACGTTTCTCAGGAAGTAATTATCCGCGCGGAGGACTGCGGTACTACCAACGGTATCGACGTTTACGAGATCCGCGAGGGCAAGGAGCTTGTTGAGCAGCTCAGCGAGCGTCTTATCGGCCGCTATCTCACAGACGACTTCAAGGACGCTGACGGGAACGTTATCGTGTCTAAGGATAAGCTGATGAACGATCAGGACGCGGCAAAGATCGTGAAGTCCGGCGTTGAGAAGATCAAGGTACGCTCAGTGCTTACCTGCGGTCTGAAGAACGGCGTTTGCGCTCACTGCTACGGCGCTTCTCTGGCGAACGGTCAGCTCATAAATATCGGCGAGGCTGTCGGAATCATCGCGGCTCAGTCGATCGGCGAGCCGGGTACACAGCTCACCATGAGAACGTTCCACACCGGCGGTATCGCTTCCGCAGAGGATATCACACAGGGTCTTCCGCGAGTTGAGGAGCTTTTCGAGAGCCGCAGACCCAAGAACGCAGCGATCATCACAAAGGTTTCCGGTAAGGTACGCTACGAGGAAATCAAGAAAACAAGACACGCGATCATCACCCAGGAGGACGGCACTGAGGAAGCATACGCAGTTCCGTTCGGATACAGACCGAAGGTTTACGACGGCGATTTCGTGAACGCCGGCGACGCGCTGACCGAGGGCTCTATCAACCCGCACGATGTGCTTGAGGTCAAGGGCGAGGAAGCCGTTCAGAACTATATAATCGCAGAGGTTCAGAAGGTTTACCGCTTACAGGGTGTTGATATCAACGATAAGCATATCGAGGTCATCGTTCGTCAGATGATGAGAAAGATCCGCATCACAGATCCCGGCGACAGCTTCCTGCTCCCCGGCTCTATCATCGGCAAGAACGAGCTTAATGCGGTGTGCGATGAGATCCAGGCAAGGATCGACGCAGGTGAAGTCGGACTCAGAATGCCGGAGAGCGAAGCCGTTCTCCTCGGTATCACAAAGGCTTCTCTGGCAACAGACAGCTTCCTGTCTGCAGCGTCATTCCAGGAAACCACCAGAGTTCTCACAGACGCGGCTATCCGCGGCAAGATCGACCCGCTGCTCGGCCTGAAGGAGAACGTCATCATCGGTAAGCTCATTCCCGCCGGTACAGGTCTTTATGCTGAAGAGCGCGAGGCTGAAAAGGCGGCTGCCGCTGAGGCGGAAAGCGCTTCCGATGAGAGTGTTGGCTAAAATGCACAAAAACCAGCTCGGCAATTAGCTTTATAACGGTGTTTGCAACAAAGTTTCGGTGAAACTCTTGACAAACACCGTTTTTTGCTTTAAAATATATAAATGCGTGTGAGTATATTTTGCGGCATTGCCGGAAAAATACAAATGTGCAACAACTTTATTGGAGGTGAAATAATGCCAACGTTTAATCAGCTTGTCCGCAAGGGACGTGAGGTTTCTGAAAAGAAATCCAAGGCTCCTGCACTTCAGAAGTCTATGAACACACTGCGCAAGCAGCAGGTTGACCAGTCCTCTCCCCAGAAGAGAGGCGTCTGCACCGCAGTTCGTACTCAGACTCCTAAGAAGCCGAACTCCGCAATGAGAAAGGTTGCCAGAGTTAAGCTCTCTAACGGTTATGAAGTTACAGCTTATATTCCCGGTATCGGACACAAACTGCAGGAACACTCCGTTGTTCTTATCCGCGGCGGTCGTGTAAAGGACCTTCCTGGTGTGCGTTACCACATCATTCGCGGTACTCTTGACGCTCAGGGCGTAGACAAGAGAATGCAGGGACGCTCCAAGTATGGTGCAAAGCGTCCGAAGGCTGGAAAGAAAGCGTAATTTCTGACTTTAGCTGTCAGACAAGGCATTATTGACATAAAGCCTCTGTTTGGACGGCGGAAGGTTATGCTTTCGAGTACCTATGATTTTCATTTCGTATGAAGGAGGGAAGTAAAGTGCCAAGAAGAGGTAATGTTCCGAAGCGTGAGGTTCTCCCGGATCCTGTGTACGGCTCTGAGCTCGTAACAAGACTGGTAAACAATATCATGCTGGACGGAAAGAAGGGCGTAGCCCAGAAGATTGTATACGGCGCATTCGACATCGTTGCTGATAAGACCGGCAGGGATGCTCTTGAAGTTTTCGAGGAGGCAATGGAGAATATCATGCCCCAGCTCGAGGTAAAGGCTCGCCGTGTCGGCGGTGCAACCTACCAGGTTCCTATGGAGGTTCGCCCCGAAAGACGCCGCACACTGGGTCTGAGATGGATCACCACCTACAGCCGTGCGCGCAACGAAAAGACAATGAAGGAAAGACTTGCAAACGAGATCCTTGACGCGCTCAACGGTCAGGGCGGCGCTTGCAAGAAGCGTGACGATACTCATAAGATGGCTGAAGCTAACAAGGCTTTCGCACATTATAAGTGGTAATCAGAAACAGGCGAATTATCCGGGGAGAGATCTCCGGGTAATTCCCGAATTACGGAGGAATTTATGAAAAGAGACGTATCTCTCGAAATGACCCGTAATATTGGTATCATGGCGCACATCGACGCCGGCAAGACCACCACGACCGAGCGTATCCTGTTCTATACCGGTGTAAACCACAAGATAGGCGAAACTCACGATGGTACCGCGACGATGGACTGGATGGTTCAGGAGCAGGAGAGAGGTATCACAATCACCTCTGCTGCTACCACCGCCTTCTGGAAGAACCATAGAATCAATATTATCGACACACCCGGTCACGTTGACTTCACAGTTGAAGTTCAGCGTTCACTCAGAGTGCTTGACGGTTCCGTAACTGTTTTCTGTGCAAAGGGCGGCGTAGAGCCTCAGTCAGAAACAGTATGGCGTCAGGCAGATGAATACCATGTACCCAGAATGGCTTATGTCAACAAGATGGATATCATGGGCGCAGACTTCTACAACGTAGTAAATATGATGCACGACAGACTGAAGTGCAATGCCGTTCCGATCCAGCTCCCTATCGGCGCTGAGGCTGACTTCAAGGGCATCATCGACCTCGTTGAGATGAATGCGGATATTTACTATGACGATATGGGCAAGGATATGCGTGTTGAAGAGATCCCTGCCGATATGAAGGAAAAGGCTCTCGAATACAGAAAGAATCTGCTTGAGAAGGTTGCCGAGCTTGATGATGACCTGATGGAGAGATACTTCGAGACCGAGGGTGAGGACTTCACCGTTGAGGAGATCAAGAAGGCTATCAGAAAGGGTACAATCGAGAACAAGTTCGTTCCGGTTACCTGCGGTACTTCTTACAGAAACAAGGGCGTACAGAAGCTCCTTGACGCTGTTATCGACTATATGCCTTCTCCTCTGGATATTCCCCCGATCAAGGGTATCGATCCTGAGACCGGCGAGGAAGTTGAAAGACACGCAGGCGATGATCAGCCGTTCTCAGCTCTGGCATTCAAGATCGCTACCGACCCGTTCGTTGGTAAGCTCTGCTTCTTCAGAGTTTACTCCGGTTACGTTGAGGCTGGTACTAATGTCCTGAACGCAACAAAGGACAAGAACGAGCGTATGGGACGTATTCTTCAGATGCACTCCAACCACAGACAGGATATTGACGCTTGCCCCTGCGGTGATATTGCAGCGGTTGTTGGTACCAAGTACACAACCACCGGCGATACACTCTGCGACGAGAATCACCCTGTTATTCTGGAGTCTATGGAGTTCCCGGAGCCGGTTATCGACCTCGCAATCGAGCCGAAGACCAAGGCCGGTCAGGAAAAGATGGCTATTGCACTTGCAAAGCTTGCTGAAGAAGACCCGACCTTCAAGACCTGGACAAACCAGGAAACCGGTCAGACTATCATCGCTGGTATGGGTGAGCTTCACCTCGATATCATCGTTGACAGACTTCTCCGTGAGTTCAAGGTAGAGGCTAACGTCGGCGCTCCGCAGGTTGCTTACAAGGAAACTATTACCGGCAATGCTGACATCGACATGAAGTACAAGCGTCAGTCCGGTGGTTCCGGTCAGTACGGTCACGTTAAGATCAGAGTTGAGCCGAACGAGTCCGGTAAGGGCTACGAGTTCAGCAACGACGTTGTGGGCGGCTCTATCCCGAAGGAGTTCATTCCTGCTGTTGACGCAGGTATCCAGGGCGCTCTTAACGCCGGTGTCCTCGCAGGCTATCCTGTTGTAGACATCAAGGTATCCCTGTACGACGGTTCTTATCACGAGGTTGACTCCTCTGAAATGGCATTCAAGATCGCCGGTTCTATGGCTATCAAGGAAGCTCTCAGACAGGCTCACTCCGTAATCCTTGAGCCGATCATGAGAGTTGACGTTGTTGTTCCCGACGATTATATCGGTAACGTTATCGGCGACCTCAACTCCAGACGTGGTCAGATCCAGAACCAGGAAACAAGAAACGGTTCCGTTCAGGTAACTGCTTTTGTTCCGCTTTCTGAGATGTTTGGCTACTCCAACGATCTGCGTTCCAAGACACAGGGTCGTGGTCAGTATGTAATGCAGCCGAGCCACTATATTGAGGTTCCGAAGTCCATTTCCGAGAACATCATGAGCAAGCGCAAGCAGAACGGCTGATTTCCGGACTGATTTGCACTAAATTCGGCACTCTCAGCGCATTTTTTCTGCGAAACTACTTGATTTTTTCGCAGAAAAATGCTACAATAATATTATCTGAAACAATAACGGCTTTACCCCGCCCAATGGGGAAGCCGGACTACCTATTAAGGAGGACAAACCCATGGCAAAGGAACATTATAATTCCACCAAGCCCCACGTAAACATTGGTACTATTGGTCACGTTGACCACGGCAAGACCACAACCACCGCAGCTATCACAAAGTGGCTGTCCCTTCAGGGCAAGGCTAAGTTCGAGGCTTATGACATGATCGATAAGGCTCCCGAGGAGAGAGAGCGTGGTATCACGATCAACACCGCTCACGTTGAGTATGAGACTGAAAAGCGTCACTATGCTCACGTTGACTGCCCCGGTCACGCTGACTATATCAAGAACATGATCACCGGTGCTGCTCAGATGGACGGCGCTATCCTCGTAGTTGCTGGTACTGATGGTCCTATGGCTCAGACCAAGGAGCACATTCTGCTTGCTCGTCAGGTAGGCGTTCCTGCAATTGTTGTATTCATCAACAAGTGCGATGACGTTGACGATCCTGAGCTGCTCGACCTCGTAGAGATGGACATCAGAGATGTTCTGTCCCAGAACGAGTTCCCCGGCGATGACGTTCCCGTTATCCGTGGTTCTGCTAAGGTTGCTCTGGATTCTACTTCAACCGATCCGAACGCTCCTGAGTATCAGTGCATCAAGGAGCTCATGGACGCTGTTGACGAGTACATTCCTGCTCCTGAGCGTGACGAGGCTAAGCCCTTCCTGATGCCTGTTGAGGATACTATGACCATCACCGGCCGTGGTACTGTTGCAACCGGTAGAGTTGAGCGTGGCGTAGTTAAGGTTAACGATACCGTTGAGATCACTGGTCTGACCGACGAGCCCAAGTCCACCGTTGTTACCGGTCTTGAGATGTTCAGAAAGACTCTCGACGAGGCAGTTGCTGGTTACAACATCGGCGCTCTGCTCCGTGGTATCACCCGTCAGGATATCGAGCGTGGTCAGGTTCTCTGCAAGCCCGGTTCCATTCACCCGCACACCAAGTTCACCGGTCAGGTTTACGTTCTTAAGAAGGAAGAGGGCGGCCGTCATACTCCGTTCGTTTCCAACTATCGTCCGCAGTTCTTCTTCAGAACTACCGACGTTACCGGCGTAATCACCCTGCCCGCTGACAAGGAAATGTGCATGCCCGGCGATAACGTAGTTATGGACGTTGAGCTCATCACTCCTATCGCTATTGAAGAGGGTCTGCGTTTCGCTATCCGTGAGGGTGGCAGAACCGTAGGTTCCGGTGTCGTAACTGCTATCAAGTCCTAATTACGGCTACTCTTTACAAAGTTACCGCTTCCCGAAAGGGAAGCGGTTTTTTGCGTTTACTTGTTCATTTTCGGGTTGTCCGTTCTTCCAAGAATGTAGTCCACCGATACGTTGTAGAAGTCAGCAAGGCGGATAAGGGTTTGGGTGGGGATATCGCGCTCGCCTGTTTCATAGTATGAATATGCACGTTGTCCGCAAAATATCTGGTCGGCGA
This sequence comes from uncultured Clostridia bacterium, assembly GCA_945833805.1. Lineage (GTDB taxonomy): Bacteria > Bacillota > Clostridia > Oscillospirales > Ruminococcaceae > CAG-115. The sequence continues at coordinate 10,096 of CAMAGG010000005.1, forward strand.
CTTGTTTTTGGGTCAATAGCTCGCTTTCTCTTAAGTACCGCAATTTGTACATATTATTAACCTCCTGCTTGTGAAGAATTAATAATATTATACCCTAGAACAAAATGGTCTTATATGGAGGGGTAAAAAATGTTGTGCAAAATATGTTGTCAAAATAGGTCAGTATCTGAAGTATCGTGCAGTACGAACAGTAAAATGAATCGAATAGCGCTAATACCGCTGCTGAAAATAAAAGAATGTATGCGCCGGTCTTTACAATAATATCGTTTTTAATTGAGGCTCTAATTATATTTTTATCATTTACTGATTTGTTTGGTTTATCTGTAATGAATGATTTCTTGGGATTTGAAGATAAATCGTTTGGCGTTTTTGATTTGCTGAATAAGCCATACGAATGTACTGGTTTGGATAATTTCAGCTATTGGTGTTCTTTTGTATTTTTTGCCGCAGTCATAGGAGGAATAATTATAGCTTGTATTGTTTACTTTATCAGTAAGCTCTATTTATATTCATTTTCATGTAAGCCAGATGATAGCAAAAAATTCGTTTTGGATTTGATTATTCAGTATATTCTGTCAATCTACCTATCACTCTGAGCATTGTATCTATGCTGTGCTTTGTTACAATTCTTGGCTTCCTGGATACACCGTATATCCATCGACTGCTTTATGGGCAATAATTGCTCTAACTTTTGTACAGATTGCAGTAAACAAAAAGTATATAAAGCTATGCACAAACAAATAAGTTACAACTTTTGAAAAATCCAAGATATACTGCTGAGGTTAATTCATATTATTTCAATTGAAAATATAACAGAAGCAGAAACACCCCCAACATTATGTCGGGGGTGAAATTTATTGTGTTGGAATTTACATCAGCTTCTTATAAAGCTCAGTGATCTCCTCAACAGAGGTATCTCTCGGGTTGCCCGGTCTGCAAGCGTCGTCGTAAGCGGACTGTGCGAGGAACGGGATATCCTCCGGTTTAACGATTGCCTTGAGGTCTGCAGGGATTCCAACGTCCTGAGAGAGCTGCTTAACTGCGTCAACGGCAGCCTTTCTGTACTCCTCCTGGGACATGGTCTCTGTACCCTGAACGCCCATAGCCTTTGCGATATCGCGGTACTTTTCGCCGGTGCAGGGAGCGTTGTACTCCATAACAGTCGGCAGGATTATCGCGTTAGCAACACCGTGGGGAGTATCATACAGCGCGCCGAGGGGGTGAGCCATTGAGTGAACTATGCCCAGACCAACGTTGGAGAAGCCCATTCCGGCGATATACTGACCGAGAGCCATACCCTCGCGTCCCTCAGGAGTATTGTCAACAGCGCCGCGCAGGCTCTTTGCGATTATCTCGATAGCCTTGAGGTGGAACATATCGGACAGCTCCCATGCGCCCTTTGTTATGTAGCCCTCGATCGCGTGGGTGAGCGCGTCCATACCGGTAGCAGCGGTAAGTCCCTTGGGCATTGTGGACATCATGTCCGGGTCAACAATCGCAATGATCGGAATATCATGTGGATCTACGCAAACCATTTTGCGGTTCTTTTCTGCGTCAGTGATAACGTAGTTGATAGTTACCTCTGCCGCTGTTCCGGCGGTGGTGGGAACTGCGATGATCGGAACGGAGGGCTTCTTGGTGGGAGCAACACCCTCAAGGCTTCTTACATCAGCAAATTCCGGGTTGTTGATGATAATGCCGATAGCCTTTGCGGTATCCATAGAGGAACCGCCGCCGATAGCGATGAGGTAATCAGCGCCGCTCTTCTTGAATTCTTCAACACCGTGCTGAACGTTTTCGATAGTGGGGTTGGGCTTGATATCAGAATAAATCTGGTATGCAAGACCTGAGGCATCAAGAACGTCTGTTACTTTCTTGGTTACATTGAACTTGATAAGGTCGGGGTCAGAGCATACGAAAGCCTTTTTGAAAGCTCTGTTCTTCGCTTCGGTCGCGATGTTTGCGATCGCGCCTGCGCCGTGGTATGAGGTTTCATTGAGGATAAAACGATTTGCCATGATAGATTTTCCTTTCTGCGACGGAATTTCTTTTGACTGTATTCTGAACGGCGGTTATGCCGTGATCAGCGGTTACTTGAGGTTGTTTACCTGCTGGCTGGTTTCGTCAACAAGCGCCTTGAGGTTTTCAAGAACCTCTGCGTTCTTTTGGATCTCCTCGTTGCAGGTCTTGAGCTGGGCGTGGATACCGGTGATAGACTTCTTGATCTCGTTGAGGGTATTCTCAACCTCGTTTGCCTGCTTGGTGTTCTTGTCGGCGAGGGTACGAACCTCCTGCGCGATAACATTGAAGCCCGCGCCTGCTGCTCCGGCTCTCTTTGCCTCGATAGACGCATTGAAGCCGATAAGCGTAAGCTGTGTGGAAGCGTTTTCAATAGCCTTTACGATGCCGTCGGTGCTTTCAACCGCCTTTGTGGACGCGGCTGCGGATTCCTTGATTGTGGCGAAGCAGGCTTCGAGGTTCTGGATATTTGTCATTACATCGTTCATGCGTTCGTTAATGGTGGTGAACTTTGTGGTGACTTCCTTTGCTACCTCGTCCTTGCTCTTCTGATTTTCGATTGCTACAAGGCGCTGATAGCCTACCTCAGAAAGCGCATTTGCCATCTGATAAAGCAGGTTTGCCGCAGCTTCGATCTGTTCCTTGGGAACGATCTTTACCTTGCGGAGAGCGGTTATGTACTGGTCGGGGTCAATGCCGATCTCCTCGGCGATTCTGCGGAACTTGTCCTCGTCCGGCTCCTCCGGCAGAACCTGACCGCCGATGAGCGATCCGATATGCTTGCCGTTAAGCATTACCGGCGCTGCAAAGTCCATAAGTCCTCCGTGACAGTAGTAAACCGCAGGACGTCCGGTGCGGCTTGCTTCGTCGCCGCCCTTGAGGTCGCACTGATTGCAGCGTTCGCAGCCTATCCTTGATTTCCGGGTGAGGTTCATGCAGAAATCAGTGAAGTTGCTGCCCTCGGTGACAGCGCCGGTTTCGTCTGTGGCAAGCGCCGCCATTCCTGTTGCAGCGGCGAAAGCGTCCTGTAAGCTCTGGAGAGTACGTCTGTCAATTACGTCAAGTAGGGTGATATGTTCTAGGTCCATTGATATTTCTCCTTTTTTTAGAATAAACGGAAACAAAATGCTTCCAATAATTTCACACTTATATTATACATTATTTTCAAAAAGAAATCAAGAGGTTTAATGTAAAAAACGGCAAACAGAGCCTAATTTTGAATGAAATTTTTGTGAATAATCCACATACGTTAAATTTTGCAGAAAAATATGCCTAAACCGGACAAGTGCGGCATATATTTTATTCAGTGATCAAAGATCAAATTCGGCATGAAAGGGGGGATAAGATGAGAAAGCGGCGCAGTAATTCACGGTTTCTGCCGTTCGGAGCGGGGTTGGCTGCGGGATATCTGCTGACGGCAGGGACGGCTGCGGCGGGAGCGCTTATAATGTGGCTTCTCGGGGCGGACGGAGGGCTTTCTTGGATCGTGGCGGTACCGGCGGCGGCAATGGGCAGCTTCCTGTGCGGTAGGACTGCCGGGAAAATGCGGCGGCGGGGCGGGCTTAAAACCGGAGTGGTATGCGGGATAATGTATTGTATCCCTTTGATATTGATGGCGCTGATCTTCGGGACGATGCAGGGGGCGCTGCTTCCGGTGAAGCTTGCGCTTTGCGTGGGCTTTGGCGCTGCCGGGGGAGTTTCCGGGGTCAATTCTCAGGACAAATGATGAGTAAAGCAATGAAATATCTGCTGTCGGCGGCGCTGGTGTGCGCGGCAGCGGGCATTCTGTTAAATCCGGCAGAGCTGTCCGGGGCGGTGAAAATCTCGGTTTCCGGCTGCCTTGAGGTAGTTATACCTGCGCTGTTTGCGTTCACGGTATTGTCTGTGTATATGCAGCAGAGCGGGCTGTACAGGACTGCGTTAAGACCGCTGACCTTTCCTCTGTCTAAGCTTCTGGGGATACCGGAGGAGCTGTGCGCGGTGTTCCTGCTGGCTAATATCGGAGGATATCCGGTGGGGGCAAGGCTGCTTTCAGGGTTGGTGAGCAGCGGAAGATTATCCCGGAAGAATGCCGGGAGAATGCTGTGCTGCTGCTACGGAAGCGGACCGTCCTTTGTGATAGGCACGGCGGGAATGCAGGTTCTCGGAAGTGCGGCGGCGGGAGGGGTATTGTTCGGAGCCTGCTTTCTATCTTCCCTTGTCATGGCGGTTATAATATGCAGAACTGGGGAAAAAATAACGCTGGAGGACAACACGGCAGGCTGCGATCTCAGCGCGGATTGCTTTATCCGGTCGGTGGACAGCGGCGCGCGGGTAATGTACACGATATGCGTTATGTCGGCGGCGTTTTCGGCTGTTACTGCGCTTCTGAACACGGCGGGGATAACCGGGCTTGCCGCAAAGCTGCTGAGCCTTGCCGGGGCAGGCGGTAACGCGGACAGAATACTGCCTGCATTTCTTGAAGTGACAAGAGTGCGGGAGCTTGTACCGGAAGGGGCGGCGGCTCCGCTGTGCGCCGGGCTTCTTTCATTCGGGGGAGTATGCGTGCTGATGCAGATAACGGCGGTGTCCGGCGGAACAGTCCCGGTGAAGCCGCTGGTGATCTCCCGTATCCCGGCGGCGGTAATGAGCGCGGTATTTGCGATTCCCGCCGGAATGATCGCAACCCCGGCAACGGAGGTTTATTCCGCAAACGCGGCGCAGGGGGAGTTTTCCTCGGTAAACGCGGGAATGTCGGTGTGCGTTATGATCATGGCGGGAATATTGATATATTCAGTGGAAAAGGAGAGATACCGGTCGGAATGCGGCAGAAAAAGACCCTGAGGGGCTGTCTGTGCCTCTCAGGGTCTTGTGTATTGGTAATACTTATTCTTAATCACCTTATAGACAAAGTCTATAAGGTGAGCCTCCTGTAAGGCGGCTAGTCAAAACCTTTGGTTTTGACAGAATCAGTATTGAACGGCTTTCCTGCGGCTTCGCCGCTCCAACCGCCATGGCGGTTGGTTCAACCTATAGACTTTGCCAATAGGTTGATTAGGAAATAGTATAAAACAGTAACTTCCAGGGAAGTATCATCACACGATGTCAGTTGTTTGCGTCAAGCATGGAAAGTATCATGCCCGCCGCTCCGAAGCGCACAAAGAAGTAATTCAGGCTCTGCTTTGTATCGTCCGACTGCACTATCCTGTCGGTGTAGGACAGCATCTGATACAGCATGAAGAACATCACCCGCGCGGCTATATCCTCTCCCAGAGCGAAATATTCCGGAAGCCTGTCCGCTGAGGCAGAAAGCCGGAGCGCACGCTGCTTCACCGCCTGTGGCAGAGGAGAGTTTTCTATATCAAGGCTGGAGTAAAGCTCCGAAGCCGGGACAAGCTGCTCCTTGACAGTATCATTCACCTGCTCCATAGAAAGCCTGCCGTCCTCGCAAAGCTCCCGTATCTTGCGGCTTGCCTGTATGTAGATATCCGGGCTTTCCGGTTCAATGGTAAAGGGGTAGGCTTCGGGCTGGGGGATATCCTCCGGAGCGGATTCCGGCGTCGTTTCGGGCTGCTCCGCTTCCGGAAGTGGCGCTTTAGGAAGTACTGAGGTTTGTTCCTCAGTTTCTGAGTTTATTTCAGCGATAGAGTTCAGCAGATAGTTCATTGTCTGCTCGCGGGTCATATCGGTTATATCCTCGTCCGGCTGGTCTGTGGACAGCTCAGGCATGGGAGTGTCCGCAGGCTTCTGCGTGGGTATTATCGGGCGATTTCCGCTTATCCATTCGATCTTTTCTTCGGTTATTTCTATGGGGGTGCTTGGCTGCGCCGCCGCAAGCGCCGCCTTTTTTGCCGCTGCGATCTCCTGTACCGCTGCCGCAGCTTCAGGAACTCGTTCCACGGGCTGAACCTGTTTCGGCGCGGAAAGGGATTCTGAATAATAATTCAGCGCCTCTGCGGTGAGCTGTTCAGAGAGGGATTCCCGGTCGTTTTCGGTCATGGCATTGCTCATGCGGCTTACGTTGCTGATAAGCTGCCGCAGGAAGAATTTGTTGAGGGAGCAGTCGGAAATGCGAATATCTCCGGAGGGGGTGCTGATAACAAGCTCGTCCTCAAAGGGAGTTTCATAGCTCGGCAGTATTTCCATTCTCCTTATATCGGAATAATAAGCCTGCTGCGCGTTTTCCTCCAGTTTAACTATCATTCTGTCAGTGAGAAAGGCGATCCCCCGGCTGCCGTCACTCGCCGGAGAAACATCTATCACTCCGACTGTTTCGTCCGGAGCGGCAAAGCCGCAGTATCGGGTGTCCTGGTAGTTAAGCGTTATTTTCGGCCCGAAGTCCTTGACTGCGTCGTACAGAGTCAACTGTTTTCCCCCCTGCCCTCGTCGTCAAGAAGCTGATGCTTGACGTTCCACAGCTTCTGTGACAGGTCAACGTAATAATTATGCGGATTTTCAAAGCGCAGTATCTCCTCCCAGAGGGTGTCAAGCTGCTGCGCACAGTAGCTGCGGATATCCTCCAGCTTCGGGGAGTTATACACAAGCTCGCCGTCCTTGAATACCGGGACTTGCAGCTCCTTTGCGGTGAAATCAGTGATAGTCTTCTTTTTCCATGTGAAATCCGGGTCGAATATCGTCAGCGGCTTGCTGCTGTCTATCGTTTCATCATAGACACAAAGCTGATCGGCTATCGCCTTGCCGGTCTTGTTGGAGTAAAGCCGGTACAGTTTTTTATAGTGCGGGTTGGTTATTTTGGCGACATTCTCCGAGATTTTTATTTTCGGGGTGATCACGCCGTTTTCCTCTACTGCGGCAAGCTTGTAAACGCCGCCGAACACCGGCTCGCTGCTGGCGGTGATTAGCCGTTCTCCTACGCCGAACAGGTCAATCGCAGCCCCCTGACTGATGAGGTCGGAGATTATCCGCTCGTCAAGGCTGTTGGAGGCTACTATTTTGCAGTCGGGATATCCTGCTTCGTCCAGCATTCTGCGGGATTCCCTTGAAAGATAGGCGATATCCCCGGAATCCAGACGTATTCCCTTTGGACGCTTTCCCAAAGGCTTCAGCACATTATCGAAAGCCTTTATCGCGTTTGGAACTCCGCTTTTCAGCACGTTGTAGGTGTCCACAAGAAGTGTTGTGCTGTCGGGGTAGGTGCGGCAGTAGCTTTCAAAAGCTTCTAGTTCGGTGTCGAACATCTGCACCCAGCTGTGAGCCATTGTGCCTGTCGCGGGAACACCGTAAAGCTCGTCCGCAAGCACACAGGCTGTTCCGGCACAGCCGCCGATATACGCAGCTCTTGCGCCTAAAACCGCGCCGCTTGCTCCCTGCGCCCGACGGGAGCCGAATTCCGAAATGGCCCTGCCCTGAGCGGCGCGGACTATGCGGCTTGCCTTGGTCGCGATAAGGGACTGGTGATTTATCAGCAGAAGCAGCATGGTTTCGATGAGCTGCGCCTGGATCGCGGGCGCTTTTACGGTGAGCAGCGGCTCTGAGGGGAACACCGGAGTTCCCTCCGGTACTGCCCAGATATCCCCGGTAAATCTGAAATTCCGCAGATATTCAAGGAAATCCTCCCCGAAAATGCCTTTGCCGCTGAGGTACTGAATGTCCTCCTCGGTGAAACGCAGCCCCTGAATGTAATTGATAACCTGCTCCAGCCCGGCGCATATCGCGTAGCCGCCGCCGTCCGGCACTCTGCGGAAGAACACGTCGAAATATGCGATACGGTCGGCGTGCTTTGTGCGAAAATATCCGTTACCCATTGTAAGCTGGTAGAAATCGCATAGCATTGTGCAGTTTTGTTCGGTTATCATGGCGACGCTCCTTTGCGGTGGTTTTGTAGTTGGCTTGAAGTGCTGCTGTATAAATTGTAATTTGTCGGGCGGGTACGCCCGCCGGCGACTTCCGCGCTTTGCGCGGAAAATGCTTTTTACTTCGCGCTAAGTTACAAGCCACACTGCCCGCTAAATTACAATTTACTTGTATCTGCCCAGGTACGGATTATTCTCCCGTTCATAGTCCAGCGTTGTACTACTGCCATGCCCCGGATAAATCCGGTAATCCCCCGGCAGCTTCGCTATCCTTTCAAGGCTGTCCAGCATTTCACGGGTATTGCCGGAGTAGCCGTCAGTCCGTCCTATTCCGCAGAGAAACAGCACATCTCCTCCGAAAATGACTTCCCCGCCGTCATTCTGCATGAACAGCAGGCAGCTCCCCGCAGTGTGACCCGGCGCGGACATCACCCGGAAACTCAGCCCCTCGGCGGTGAATACCTCCCCGCCTGAATACAGTATATCCGGTTTTATCGGCTGAAATTCCACCGGCATGAAATCCGCCCAGCTTTTCTGGGCGCTGCCGTACATTTCCTCGTCCGGCGCGGAGGCAAGTATTTTCGCCCCGGACTTGCGGCTGAGTTCCGCAGCCCCGGCGAAGTGGTCGTAATGCCCGTGGGTGATCACGATAGTTCCCAAAATAAGCCCGTGGCTGTTCAGGAACATCTCCACCTCGGTGACGGAAGCCGGGTCGATAACAACAGTGCGGCGGTTTTCGCCCTCAATGATATAGCAGTTGGTTTGCAATGCTCCCAGAGGAAGCTGATAAATCTGCATAGGATCACCTCTTAATTACTGCTTTCCGGTTCGTTCTACCGAAATTACCCCCGGGATCTTCTGAAGCCGCGCCATTACATTGGAAAGCTGCTCCATTCCGGCAATTTCAACGGTAACGACAAGATCGGTGTTGCCGTTTTTCAGATGATGTGCGTTAAGCTCGTGCAGCGGAATATGATTCGCGGCAATGGCGGTGGTTATATCGGCGAATATCGTGATCCTGTCCTCGGCAATAACGTCAATGGTAGCCCGGTAGGTGGAGTCGTCAACTCCCGCCCAGCTCGCCTTGATCCAGCGATCCTTGTTGTCCGGGTTGTCCATGTTGTTGATAACGTTTATGCAGTCCTGCTTGTGGATAGAAACTCCAAAGCCGCGGGTGACAAATCCGATTATCGGGTCGCCGGGGAGGGGATTGCAGCACTGTGCAAACTTCACCAGACAGTTGTCCACGCCTTCAACGATAATGCCCTTTTTGCGGCTGCGGCGGTTGTTCTCTGCGATATTTTCCTGCGGGTCTGCGGCGGCTGCGGTCTGGACTGCCTGCTGTTCCTTGTGGGTGCGCATCTGGTCTTCCTTGATGCGTTGGATTATCTTGGACAGGGATACTCCGCCGTAGCCTATTGCCGCCAGCAGATCTTCCACAGAACCCAGACGCTGGCGCTGCGCAACCGACTGGAGAAGCTCTGGATCAACGGCAATTCCGTTGCGCTTGAATTCGTGTTCCAGTTCCTCTCTTCCGCGGACGATGTTCTCATCTCGGCATTCCTTTTTGAACCAGCTTCGTATCTTGCTCTTTGCCTCGGTGGTTTTGGCGATCTCCAGCCAGTTGCGGTTGGGGCCGTAATTCGGCGATCCGGAGGTCAGTATTTCCACGATATCTCCGGTTTTTACCTCGTAGTCGAAGCTCACCATTCTGCCGCCGACCTTTGCTCCGGTCATTTTGTTTCCCACCTGAGTATGGATAGAATATGCGAAATCTATTACCGTTGCACCCACCGGAAGTGCGATAACGTCGCCCTTCGGGGTGAACGCGAATACCTCGTCCGGAGCAAGATCTGTCTTTATCGCGTCGGTGATGGCTTCAATGTCGTCCGCCTCCTGCTGGCGCTCCAGAAGCTGACGTATCCAGTCGAAACGCTTTTCCCCGGACACGTTTCCGGAGATACCCGCCTTGTACTTCCAGTGCGCCGCAACGCCGTACTGGGCGGTGTTGTGCATTTCCACCGTGCGTATCTGCACCTCAAACGGAATACCCTCCCGCCCGATAACGGTGGTGTGCAGCGACTGATAGCGGTTGGGCTTCGGGGTGGCGATATAGTCCTTGAAGCGGTAAGGTATCGGGCGGAACATATCATGGATAACACCAAGAACGTTGTAGCATTCGATCACCGACTGCACGATGACCCGCACCGCATAGATGTCATAGATCTCATCAAAGCGCTTGTTTTTAACATAGACCTTTTTGTAAATGCTGTAAATCGACTTTACCCGCCCCTCGATTATCGGTTCGGGCTTGATGTCGGTAATACGTTCTCTGATGCGCTTTTTAATGCTGTCAATGAATGCGTCGCGTTCTTCCTTGTGGAGGGCTATCTGCTCCTCTACCTCCTTGCAGCCGTAGGGGTCGAGGTAATGAATGGCGATATCCTCCATTTCCTCCTTGACGTCGCTCATACCTAGGCGGTGGGCTATGGGCGCGTAGAAGTTCATGGTTTCAAGGGAGGTCTTGCGCTGCTTGTGGGGAGGGCGCGCTCCTAACGTCCGCATATTGTGCAGCCGGTCGGCAAGCTTGATGATAATTACCCGGATATCCTTTGACATAGCCATGAGTATTTTCCGGATATTCTCCGCGTGCTGTTCCTCTTTGGAGTTCAGCGGGACAAGTCCTATCTTGGTAACTCCGTCCACCATGAGCGCTACGTCGTCGCCGAATTTCTTGCGAAGCTCGTCAAGAGTTACCTCGGTGTCTTCCACAACGTCATGAAGCAGGGCAGAGCAGATTGTATCGGTATCCATGCAGTAGTCCAGCAGGATCGACGCGACAGCCAGCGGGTGAGTAATATACGGATCTCCGGAGGTGCGTAGCTGCCCGGCGTGCGCCTTTTCAGCCACCTCGTATGCCTGCGTGATCTTGTTAAGGTCGTATGCCTTTTCGCTCGCCTTTATTTTTTCCACAAGCTGTTCAAATGTAGTCACTGTGCCTGCCGCACCTGATGAACTCGTCATGCTGAAAACCACCCTTCGCGGCAGAAATCCGCCGCATAAAATATTTCCCCGATTTTTGTATTTTTATGTAAGACTGCGGCGAAGCTCCGCCAGAAGTCCTACGGACATAAGATCTGTTTTCTGTTTCACGGGAATAAGCCTTACCTCTCCCGCGTCTGCGGATAACTCCGCCATGCCCGCCGCCGCGAATACGTCCAGAGCAATTCGCAGCATACAGTAATTAAGATCCCCGCCGCCGTAGAGATACATCTCCTCTGCGGACATAAGCCCGCCGTGCTTTCGCAGCAGGTCGTAAACCGATTTCAGGGCTTCCCGGTCGGGAATTACCCTCGGCGCGAGCCGCTTGTCGCAGCCCTCGCCCCGTGAGATCTCCTCATAGGTGCGCTGCGCTGCAAAAAACCTGTCCTCCCGGAAGCCGGAGGGCCGCAGCTCATGAACCTTGAGGGTAACGGTTTTCTCTCCCCGGAATTCGTTCAGCTCTGCTGTGGCGATGATGTCCACCATTCCGCCTATCTCGGTGTGGAATTTCGCAAAGGGAATTCCGAAGCAGAGAGCTTTCAGCTTAACTCCCCCGGTCTGCGCTTCAAAGCTGGTATATCTGCCCTCTTTGAGAGCTCGTTTGGAGTTTACCATGCAGTTTCTGAGCAGGAACTGCGGCTTGCGGTTTCCCTCGCCGCAGGGTTCCAGCTTTGAAAGCTCGGTGAGAGCCTCCCCGGTGAGCTGTTTGCCTGTGACCTCCATATCCGCGTAAACGGTATATTCCGGCATTTTCGGGTAGCATTCCCGACAGAATGCGTATACCATCTGCCGGAAGTCCTCGACTTTATCGGCGGGAAGTGAAAATCCCCCTGCCTTTAGATGACCGCCGAACTTTGTCAGCACCCGGCTGCATCTTTCCAGAAGCTTATATATCGAAAATCCGTCAATGCCCCTTGCAGAGCCGCGGGCTTCTCCATTCTCAACGGCGATGATAAGCACAGGCTTGCCGTATTTCTCAAGAAGTCTTGCTCCGACAATTCCGATAACTCCGTGATGCCAGCCCTCGCCGGACACCACCAGCACCCGCTCCTTAAGCAGCGCGGGATTTTGCTCAAGTTGGCGGTTCACATCATCGAGAATCTTGGTTTCCTCGCTCCGTCGCTTGTCGTTGAGCAAGGTCAGCTCCTCCGAGAGAAGCGCAGCCTGCTCCGGGTTTTCCGTCAGAAGGAGCTGCACCGCCTTGTCCGCTCCCGCCATGCGCCCGGCGGCGTTAATTCTCGGACAGAGGGAATAGGCAATGCTTGACGCGTCCGCGGTTTCCGGGGAAATTCCCGCGCTTTTCAGCAGACGCTCCAGACCTATATTCTGGCTGCTGCGGATATTTTCAATACCCCGCCGCACGATATAGCGGTTTTCGCCGATAAGCGGCATAACATCGCCGATAGTGCCGACTGCGGCAAGCTCGGCGTACTGCTCCATGACAAATTCCTCGTCCTCCTCAAGGGCGCACAGCAGCTTTAACACGACACCCGCACCGCACAGATCCTTGAACGGCGAGTTATCGTCCGCACGGTGGGGGTCTACGCAGGCTTCGCATACCGGAAGCTCCTGCGGGGGCTGGTGGTGGTCGGTTATGACTAGCTGCGCCCCATGGCTGCGGATATACTCTGCTTCTTCCAGCGCGGAAATTCCGTTGTCCACTGTGATTATAAGCTCCGTGCCGCTGTCCAGAATGCGCTTCAGGGCTTCAACGTTCATGCCGTATCCCTCGCTGCGGTCGGGTATGTAGTAATCCGCCTCCGCACCCATAGCTTCGAGGTAGCCGTAAAGCATTGCTGCGGCGGTAACTCCGTCACAGTCGTAGTCGCCGTAAATAGTGATCTTTTTTCCCTCGTCAAGAGCGGCGCGGATTATCTCCGCCGCCTGCTCCATATCCTTCATGAGCAGCGGGTCGGACAGACTGCTGCACCCGAAAAATTCCTTTGCACGGTCGAGGGAGTTAATTCCCCGGCTGAGCATTACCCCGCCGAGAAGCTCCCCGAACTGCTGTCTTATTTCGTCATTTTCTGCGGGAATATCCGCACAAAGCCACTTTTTCAACTGATTTTCTACTCCCGATCAGACGCTTAATTCAACCTTCTCGCCGAGAAGCTGCTTGTTCTTTTCAAGCACGGGGAATACCACCTCGTCAAGGAATTCCTTGACCTGCTCCGGAGCGCGTCCGGTGTAGTTTTCCGGCTTCAGTACGGACATGATCTCCTCCTCGGTGATCTGGAACATCGGATCTGCGGCAATTCTCTGAACGAGGTCGTTATCGCCGCCCTCTTCCTTGACTACCTTTGCTGCGGCTATGCTGTGCTGACGGAGAGCCTCGTGAAGCTCCTGACGGTTGCCGCCTTTTTCAACGGCTCTCATCATTATGTTCTCGGTAGCCATGAACGGCAGCTCACGCATAACGCGCTGCTCAATAACTTTGGGATATACCACCAGACCGTTGGTGACATTTATCATGATGTTGAGGATAGCGTCAACCGCGAGGAAGCCCTCAGCCACGGAAACGCGCTTGTTGGCGCTGTCGTCAAGGGTGCGCTCAAACCACTGTGTGCCTGCGGTAAACGCGGGGTTCAGGGTGTCTATCATAACGTATCTTGCAAGGGAGGTGATACGCTCTGCGCGCATGGGGTTGCGCTTGTAGGGCATTGCGGAGGAACCTATCTGGTTCTTCTCAAACGGCTCTTCCATTTCCTTGAAGTTTGCAAGGATACGCAGGTCGTTGCTGAACTTTGAGCAGCTCTGGGCGATACCGCCGAGAGTTGCAAGCACCTGACTGTCCATTTTTCTGGAATAGGTCTGACCGCTGACCGGAACACATTCGGTGAAGCCCATTTCCTCTGCAATGGACTTTTCGAGAGCCTTTATCTTGGCGCTGTCGCCCTTGAAAAGCTCCATGAAGCTTGCCTGTGTGCCGGTGGTGCCTTTCTGACCGAGAAGCTTGAGGTTAGCTATGCGGTATTCAACCTCCTCATAGTCCATCATCAGCTCGTTTATCCACAGCGTCGCGCGCTTGCCGACGGTGGTGAGCTGGGCGGGCTGGAGGTGGGTGTAGGCAAGGCAAGGCTGGCTGCGGTGCTCGCTTGCGAAGCCGGCGAGGTTGTTGATGACGTTCAGCAGCTTTTTCTTTACGAGCTGGAGAGCGTCGCGCATTATGATAACATCGGTGTTGTCGCCGACATAGCAGGAGGTCGCGCCGAGGTGGATAATTCCGGCAGCCTTAGGACACTGCTGACCGTAGGCGTAAACATGGGACATTACATCGTGGCGTACAAGCTTCTCACGTTCCTCCGCTACATCATAGTTGATGTCGTTGATGTGCGCTTCAAGCTCGTCTACCTGCTCCTGCGTGATGGGCAGACCAAGCTTCATTTCTCCTCTGGCAAGCGCCACCCAAAGACGGCGCCATGTGGAAAACTTCTTATCGGCGGAAAAGATGTACTGCATCTCTTTGCTTGCGTAACGGGTGCAGAAGGGACTTTCGTAGGTGGAATAATCTCTGGACATTGTTTTTCTCCTTTATAAAGGTATTATTATATACTTTATCATTTTACCACAAAAAGCGGATTTATACAAGAGTTTTTTACACAAAATACGTCGGTTCAACAAGGATTTTTCCTATATGGGAATTACGCGGATCTGCTATATTGGTAATAATGCATATAAAATCCAGTAAAATTTATTCTGAATTTGTATATTCAGTACCTTGTAAAACATAATACCTTGTGGTATAATTGGAGCATGGAACAGGAAATTAAATTGTTCCGTTTTTTTAAAACAGGCTACCTTGTGAAACAAAGTACCTTGAAATAGAAAATAGCCTGCTGGAGGTGAAAAATGAACTCTCAGCTTAAACGAGGAACTCTGGAGCTGTGCGTTCTGTCGCTGCTGTGCAGCGGCGACTGCTACGGCTATGAGCTGGTGAACAGGATATCTGAATGTATGCAGATAACCGAGGGAACTGTATACCCGCTGATGAAGCGGCTTAAAGACAACGGCGTGATAGATTCCTACATAGTGGAATCGCAGGAAGGACCGCCGAGAAAATACTACAAAATTACAGAAAGCGGCAGGGCAGAGAAGGAAAAGCTGCTGTCGGAATGGTTTGTGTTTGTGGATAGTGTAAACGCTTTGCTGAAAGGGGACAACGGAAAATGATTGCAAAAAACAAAGGGGATTTCCTGTATAATCTCCATAACGAGCTGCACAGAATAGGTATTGACAACGACGAGGAGATCTTCGCGGACTTCGAGGAGCACTTCAAGGCTAGTCAGGAGGAGGGCTTCACCGAGGAAGAAACCTGCGAGAAGCTGGGGGACGTAAAGGAGATCGCCCGGAACTACCTTGACATAGAAAGCACACGGCTGAACTCGATAGTCGCCAACGCGATAGCCAACGAACAGCCGAGGGTATCACTCACAAAGCCTGGAATGGACGTTCCCGCGGATATCTCGCTTATAAAGGATAAGCCGGCAGAGCAGCCCGAACAGTCGACGATAAGGGAATACACTCCGGAGCATCTTATGGAAGAGCCGGAAACTCCCGCTCCGGTTTCCCCGAAAATAAACCTTGTCAAAGAAGAAGCAGCGCGGGAATACACCCCGGAGCATATCGCGGCGGAGCCGGACGGGAGCCAGTCGGCGCAGATGAATTCCGCAGCCTCCCAGCCGAGGGAATACACCCCGCAGCATAACGGGCAGGAGCAGCCCGCTCCCGGCGCGGGAAATGAGGCAGGGTCAATTCCGAAGCAGACTGACGAACGTTCCCGGAACAATTCCGACAGTCGTCAGGGGGAAGTGCCTCCCCAGACCTGCAAGCCTGTTGGGAGCGGCAAGGGCGGCTTCAAATTCAAGGATCTGAAGGGCATGAAGCCGAACGTAAATCTCGGCAAGCTGATAGTATGCCTGTGTCTGGACGTGTTCCTGTGGTCGTGGCTGCTGCCGACGGTGGCTTCACTGATCATAGGGCTGTTCACAAGCGTAGTCATCGGGCTTGGCTCGGCGGGTTTCGGTCAGCTTGGGAACGAGTATTTCCATGTACTCAGCCGGATATTCCTGTGCAGCGGCATGGTGAGCGGCGCGGTGCTTCTTGGCTGCGCGTGCGTTGGTTTGGTTAAAGCATATATTCACTGGATAAAGAGCATAGTAATAAGCCATGTAAAGGCTATTTACGATCTGTGAGGAGGGGCGCAGCATGAAAGCATTGATAAGAATTTTTCTCCCGCTGTGCATTTTCTCGTTCATAGCGTTCGGAATTTCAACGGCGGTGCTTGGGGTAAATCCGGAGTATTCGGCTTCGGAGCTTTCCGGCACCAGCGGGGAGACTTCCACGACAACGCTGGAAGGCGAGTACGACCGGATAAAGGTCGAAGCGGGCGCAAGCAGAGTAGTGATAAAGCCGCACTCCGAGAATTACACCCGGGTGACGGTGGACGGCGAGAACATTACAAGAGTGAATGCCAAAATAAGCGGCGGCGAACTAAAGGTATACCACGAGTGGCAGAATCCCGGCGACTGGTTCAAGCGCATGTTTGACGGCAGTATGTTCACACCCTCTGCCAAAGTGACGGTGCTTGTGCCGGATAAGGTCTATGAGGAACTGAAGCTGTACTGCGGCGCAGGCGATGTTGAGTGCAGCGGCGTCAAGTCCATAAAGACCAAGCTGGACGCTTCGGCGGGTGAGGTAAGGTATACTCAGCCCGATATGTACACCGAGAGCATTGAGATAGATGTTTCGGCTGGCTCGCTGAAAGCATACAACGTCCATACGGAAAAGTATGATATTGATGTCAGCGCAGGCGGCGCAGAGGTTTATGGGCTTACCGGCAAGGGCAAGATAAACGTATCAGCCGGGTCTGCAAATGTTCAGTTCGCGGAGCTTAACGGCGACTGCGATGTAAACGTGAGCGCGGGCGAAGCAGTCCTGGATATCCCAGAGGACGCTTCCGCAAAGATAGAGTGCGACAAGAGCGCTGGTGACATCAAAGTCAATGCCTGCGGAGTGAACAAGACCGCTTCACACAATGAAACTATCACGCTGAACGGCGGTGAATTCATCATTGACGCGGACGTATCTGCGGGCGATATCAAGATTGTCAGTAGCGAAGTAACAATAGCCGAAAACGGAACTGCAACAACGGAGGTTACAACAGCGACCGGCATCGCAGAATTCGATCCAGTCGAAGCAGTTGGAGATGAGGTTCAGTCAGCCGTTGAGCAGGCAAGGTCGGAGGTATCCAAAGCCTTAGGGAATCTGTAATCATTAAACGTTAAAAACGCACAGCGGCGGGGGCTGCAAAAGCTAAAATCGCAGCCCTCTTCCATAGGTGCGCTCAAAATACACCAAAAACCAATCAAAAAACATCAAAAGACCCACTGAAAGGAGTTTTTATCATGGCAGAGAAGCAGACATACACATTCAATAACGAGATCAACACTATCGAGGTAAGCTCCCTTGGAGCAAAGATCATCATGACCCCCTACGAGGGAAATGATATCTACGTTGAGTATGACAATCCCAATGATTCGCCGGAGTTCTGCGCGGTGCTTTCCGGAAAGGCGCTGACCCTCAAGGAGAGCTTCAGCTTCAACATTTTCGGCAACAAGTGCTCTGATGATTACACCATTACGGTGAAGCTTCCGGCGCACAAATACGAGAAGATCAAGGTCAACACTGCCAGCGGCGGAGTTGAGATAGGAGCAGTTCTGGCGGACAGCTTCAGCCTTAACACCGCAAGTGGAAATATCAACGTAAATGCGTTCTTCAGCGAGGTGAAGCTCCAGTCCGCAAGCGGCAATATCACCCTCACAAATCCCGGAACTCCGATAGGCAACGACGGCTTTGTTGAGGATAAGTCTGGCGGAATTGCAAAGTCCCTCAGCGTATGCACTGTTAGCGGCAATGCGACTGTGACCGGCTATCGCGCAGAGGAATTCGGCATTCATTCCGTATCCGGAACAACAACGGTGAACGGAATTTCCGGCAAGGGCAGCATTTCCGTCACCAGCGGAAGTGTGAACGTTTCCTACGCCGAGTGGGACAACGACCTCAATGTAAGCCTCATCAGCGGAAACGTGAACCTCGCGCTCCCGGAGAATTCCGGCTTTGAGCTTGCGTTTAGCGGAGTTTCCGGCATGGTAAAGACCGACCTCGGTCAGGAAAAGGGCAGCTTCATGAACCTCGGCAAGGGAACAAACGGCGAGTTCGGCGGCGCAAACAAGCACAAGCTGACCGCTTCCCTCACCAGCGGAACAGTGACGGTTTCCCAGCAGTAATATTGCTTTCTCCTTTCCCCAAATATAAATTCAGTCCGCTGCCGTGGGCATTTACGCCGATTCAAAAGCTGCTTTAACGGCAGCAACCTGAATGCAGCGGGCTGACCGAAAATTATTCTTCACAGAAGTCAGCCACAGACCGAAGCGAAGATTGAATTAAGCCCCCGGTCTGCCGTGATGACGACGGCTTGCCGGGGGCTTTATGGTGTTATGGGTATTGTCAAACGACCTCTATCTGCACTCCCCGCATAACTGCGAGCGCTCTTTCATGGGCGGCGGGGTCGGCGCAGGAGCAGGCAGCTGAATCCACGACTATCCTGCTTTCCGGAAGCGCGGCTTTTGCAATAATCGCATTGGAAACAACGCAGATATCGGTGACAAGCCCGCAAAGCTCCACCTCTTCCGGGGAGAGCCTTTGGAGATAATCAGCAAGCTCCAGCGAGCCGAAAGCCGGCTTTTCGATAACCACGTCCTCCGGAGTTACCGCTTCGGCAAGTCTGCCGTAAAGCCCGTGTCCGGGGGTGTTTTTTATGCAGTGTACGACCGGGAGTTTCTTTCCCTCGGAGGTGGAAAGGTAATCCTCGCCGTGGGTGTCGAGGGTGAAGATCACCTGCCCTCCGTTTCTGCGGCAGTCGGCTATCTTTTCAAGAATTATCGGCTCCAGCTTTTCCGCTCCGGGAAATCCGAGCGCGCCGTCAACAAAATCCTTCTGATAATCCACCACTACAAGAGCTTTCATATTTACCTCACTTTTTCTTACGCAGAGCGTTTTTGCCCCAGTTTTCGATAATTCTCACCTGTCCGCGCTCCACTGCCAGAGAATTCGCCGGAACGGGCTTTGTAATGGTAGAGCCGGCGGCAGTGGCCGCATTCTCGCCGACTTCTACGGGAGCGATGAGATTGGTGTTGCAGCCGATGAACGCGTGGTCGCCGATCTTGGTGCGGAATTTGTTTATTCCGTCATAATTTGCGGTGACGCAGCCGCAGCCGAAATTAACTCCTCTGCCAACGTCGCTGTCGCCGACATAGGTGAGATGCGCAACTGCGGTGTTTACGCCGATATCGCTGTTCTTTATTTCCACGAAGTCGCCTATCTTTACCCCCTGACGGATAGTAGTTCCGGGGCGTAGCTGCGCGAAAGGCCCTATCTTCACATCGCTCTCCACAACAGAGTCGTAAGCCTGAACGTTGTTAAGCTGAACATTATCGCCGATCTTACAGTTTTCAATATGGGAATTTGCACCGATAACGCAGCCCTTGCCGATCTCGGTATTTCCAAGAATTACGGTATTCGGAAGAATTGTGGTATCGCAACCGATTTTCACATCTCCGCTGATGATGATACCGTCGGTGGTGATGAAGCTTACGCCCTCCTCCATTAGCTGAGAGAGTTTTCTGAGCCTTGCAAGCTGGTTAAGCTCCAGCAGGGCGGCGCGGGTGTTCGCTCCGAGGACGATATCCGGGTTTGCGGAGGTGTAGGCGCTGCGGCGCGCCATAAGCTCCACGCAGTCGGTGAGGTAGTATTCCCCGGCGGCATTGTTGGTGGAGAGCTTCGGCAGGGCTTCGGACAGCTTCTGCGCGCTGAACCAGTAGGCTCCGCTGTTCACCTCGCATATTTTCGCTTCTTCCGGGGAACAATCCTTTTGCTCCCGTATCGCGGTAAATTCCCCGGCGGCGCGGATAATTCTGCCGTAGCCCTGCGGGTCGTCTATTTCGGCGGTTATCACTGTGACGTCGCTTTTTGAATCAGTGTGCATTTCCAGCGAGGAACGGAGGGTCTCGCTGTCGATAAAGGGCGCGTCGCCGTTAAGAATGCAGACATTATCGCAGCGGCTGATGACCTCCTGTGCGCAGCGCACCGCGTCGCCGGTGCCTTTCTGCTCCGGCTGATGACATACTGTAATGTTTCCGGTGCGGGAGGAAATATACTCTCCGGTGAGGTCGGCGCGGTACCCTGTAACTACCGCGATCTCATCAAAGCCGAACTGCTCCGCCGCGTCCAGGACCCAGCCAAGCATAGGCTTGCAAAGAACCTCTGCGAGGACTTTCGGGCGCTCGGACTTCATGCGCTTTCCTGCGCCCCCCGCGAGAATGATACATGATGTTTTCATCAGATATTGCTCCTTTTTTTATTTATGTATATAGTCCCGGCTGCGGGACAGAAATGATTTATGGACTTTTTGCTGTACTTTATTCTGCGTAGGATATTCCTGCGCACGGAATTAACCCCCGGAAATATCGTTGTCACAAAGGGGCTTCTCCTCCGCCGGAGGTGTGAGATCCCCCTTACCGCAGTGACGAAGATAGAGATACGCAGGACGCTTGTTCTGCGGCTTCTCCGGGGAAAACGGGTGGAGATAAGCACCCTTTCCGGCGGGGTATTTTTTTATATGCGGAACAACGAGCGGCTGCCATTCCTGCCGGATTATGACGGAATTCACATTAAGGCGGGCGCACTCCAGTCGATAGCCGGGGCTTTCGTTGATACAAGAGCGCTCAGCGGGGTGATCACCTTCGGACTCTTTCTTAACAGGATTGGCGGAGTGTTCGGCAGCGAGAGCTTTGACCGTATCATGTCAGCAATGCTCGGCGCTGCGGAGGGCTTGAGCCAGACCCTCGGAGCGCTTCATATCGGAGTTCCGAGGATAACCGCCCTTGCGGCAGTATTTGTCGGGGCAGCGTGGCTGTTCGTGTTCCTCAGAAAGGCGCTTGGAATGCTGCGGTTCAGGCTGTCCTGTGAGAGCGGATTTATTACGATACAGCGCGGTGTATTCACATTATATGAGTGCCGCCTTGTACGAAATAACCTCACCGCCTGCCTGCGCTGCGATACCCTTACAACGCTGCTGCTAAGGTCTGCGCCGCTTTATTGCCACGATGTTATGCTGTTTCCCCCGGTGAGCCGCCGTACCGCCGACAGAATTCTGTCAAAAATGTGCAGGCTGCCGCTGCCGCAAAAGGACAGGGTAAAGCCGCCGTTTTCAGCGCTCTTCGGTCATTGCGCCGTTCCGCTGGGGTGGCTTGCGGGATTTGCCGCGGCGCTGGCGCTTACCTTTATTGCCGAGCCGATAGGCGCGGATCTGGTGCAGTCGCTGTTGTGGAGCGGAGTGGTCATAAGTCTGTGGTTCACCGTGACCTACGCAATATATATGAGAATGTCCGGCGCGGCGCGGGAGCACGGCATGACCGGAATTGCTTTCCGGCGCGGCGCAAGGCTTTACACCGCAGCCATTCCGGACATAAAAATACCGATGAAAATGATCGGCAGGAATATTTTCCAGAAATTCTCCGGAATGTGCGATATCACTCTTGCCGTTGCCGGACGACGCAGGTATAAGCTGCGTAATGTGCCGCACCGGGATATCGAAAGGCTGTTCCGGCGGTAATTATTCCAGAACCGGCACGGTTTTCACGCCGTACAGACTGAGCGCTTCTGCGGTTTCGGCGTCAATGCGTTCGCCGGGCATGATTATCGGAATGCAGGGGGGGCAGGGGGTCTGTATCCCGCCGCAGAGCTTCCCGACAGCTTCTGAAACCGGAATTGTTTTCTGTCTGCGGAACACCGCTTCCCGTACAGATATCTCCTTTTGGGGCTTTATTACCGGGTAGCTTATCAGCGGCAGAGGATTTCTGCGGGGGATAAGCTCCAGCGAAATGCCTGCCCGCTGGCAGTCCTCGGTGGTGGTTATCGCCGAGAACAGCAGAACTACGTAATTCTCGTCCGCCAGCTCGCATTCAGTGCCGTGGGAGCGGAGCTGGGCTGCAAATTCCTGCCCGGAATAGCCCCACGCGCGGGCGTTCAGCGTAATGCGCAGCGGGTCGCTTTTCCTGAGGGTGAAACCGTTGACGGTAAGGCGCTTTTTCAGCTTCAGCACGCTTGCGCAGGCGCGGTTCACGCAATCCGGGTCGGCGAGATATCTTCCGTTGAACTTGTCAAGGCTCTCCATAATGAGGTAGGAGGGGCTTGTGCTTCCGAAAAGCGCGGTCATTTCCTTTGCACGGGAATAGTCCGTACCCTTTGAGAAATGCAGATATGCCGCCCCGGTGAGAGCCGGCAGGGTCTTATGCGCGGATTCCGCCGAGATCACCGGATAACCGAACTCCATGGGGTGGAGATATTCTCTGCCGAACGCCGCCTTGTTCACGAATTTGAGGTAAGCTCCGTGGGCATTATCGCAGACCACCGGCAGCTTCGGGTTTTCCACCCGGCAGGTACCTCCGTAGTAGTCAATGTTTGTGACAAACAGCGCGTCTGCGCCGGAAATCTCCTTATCTCCGAAATCAACGGCGGCGGAGGGATATTCCTGCGGGTAAAGCCACTTTATGTCGAGATCCAGCAGCGCCGCAGAGGAAACAAGGCTCCTGTGGGAGCAGCGTCCTGCGGCGATAGTCTTGCAGCCCTGCGCTTTCAGCAGCGCCAGCGCCGCCTGAATTGCAAGGGTGCTTCCCCCGGTGGAGTAGCAAGTCCTCTCCGCGCCGAAAATTTTCGCAGCGATCTGCTCGCTCCATGCGATTATTCCGCTGGAGGTGTCAGTTTCGTAAAGGCTGTCCGCTCCGGAGATCTCTGTGATGTCGTGGGGATTTTCTCCGTTGTGTCCAGGCATGTGCAGCCGGAGCATTTCTTTTCTCTGATAACTATCCAGAAAATCAGCAATAGGCGTATTCATATAATTATTTCTCCAAGCTCGTGCGGGGTATTACTCAAGACCGAGAACCTCCGCGTCTGTTTCGTATGAGTATTCTTTCAGCCATTTTTCGTATTGAACGCTGAAAAGCTCGCTCTGTTTGTTTTCCAGCAGGTAGCATTGAAGTTCCTCTGTGCTGGCTCTGAGGGTTTCCTCGCTGACGGACACTTCTTCGGCAAATCGGACGATGTAATAGCCGTAGTCGGTCACGCAGGAGGCGACCTCTCCGGGATTTCCGATGCTCATTGCGCATTCCGCAAAATCTGCGCCGCATACCTCAGTTCCGGGAGTTATAAGGAACGTGCCGTTCCCTTCGTCCTCGTTGTAGTCGTTCATGAGCTGTTCAAAATCGCTTCCGGCGCTTATCAGCTCCATTAACGCGTCGTATCTGTCCTGAATATCCGCCAGCTTTTCTTCACGATAAGCGTCGGCTTCCTCGTCCTTGTCATCGCTGCGAAGCTGCTGTATCTGCGAATATACGTCATAGTCGAAGCCGACAAGTATCGCCTGAACCTTTCTTGAGCCGTCAGGTACCCAGATATCCGCGTAGCTCTGCCCATAGTATTCCGCCGGGCTGTTCTCATAGCTTTCTTTTAGTACGTCGATTAGCTTTTGCATTTCCTCCTGCGCGTCCTCGTAGGGGTAAACCGCGTCCTTACCTATCTCGGCGGTGAGCTTTTCTTTCATGACGTAGGCCTCCTGCCAGCCGGTAAGGATATCAATTGTAAGTCCGCAGTCAGCAAGAAGCTGACCGAACCGCTCGTCCGTTTGTAGCTCCAACTCCTCCTCGGTGAGGGAGCTGTCGGCATAGTAAATGGTCTGCCGTATCCCGGACTTTATCTGCTCTATGCCGTAATTTACATCGGATCTGATGCTTTCGTTGTCTTCATCTGAGAGGGCCAGTCCGTATTCTGCGAATTTAGCACGGACTATCCTGTCCTCAATGATCGCGTCAATTATCTCCTGCCGGGCAGAGATAAACGCTTCGGCGTATGAGCTGTCCGTGTCATCATAATAGCCGTTGCTTTCGAGGTAATACTTGTATTCGCTGAGAAATTCCCCGAAGGTTATTTCCATGCCCTCTGCGCCGTTTGCAGGCTTGGCGACAACGATATTCTCCGCTGTCCCGGAGTTAAGTATCGACCTGACCTGCTCAACGGATACCGTCGCTTCCGGCTGCTCGGTTTCCGATGTTTCGGAGGTCTGAGCTGCTGATGATTCGGGCTGGCTGTTTTGCTGGGAGCTGTCTGCGGCTTCTGACCAGTTGCAGGCGGTAAGTGAAACGACTGCCGCTGCCGCTGTCACTGCGGAGATGATCCTGTTAATTTTCATATTACTGTGTTATTCTGAAATCAGCCCACTTCAGCGGAGCTTTCGTCGGAGTCTGTTTCTTCCTCAATTTCAAGTCTGATGTAGTCTATATCGTATGCGTATTCCTCCCGCCACTTATTCATTGCCTCGTTATAGGCTTCGGTCGCGGAATTGTCCTCAAGTGTCGAGAAAATGGAATCCACCAGAGCTTTCTTGTTTTCATCGGTTATTACTGCGTCGGAAGCGTACTTGATTATATGCCAGCCGAGGTCGGTGCTGATCAGCTTATAATCGCCGACATTCTCCAGCTCATACGCGCCCTTCTGGAATTCCTCATAATATGAGCCGCCCTCCGGAACAACAAGATATCCGTTCGGGTTGCTGGCAAGACCGCTGTCATCGGAATAGGTCTGGGCAAGCTCATCAAAATCCCCGCCGTTGTCAAGCTGAGTCATGATCTCCTCAATCCGGGGCTTTATATCTTGAAGAGCGCTTGCAAGAAGCCTTTCCGCTCCTGCGTCGTCACCGTTTTCACGGCAGGCGGAGATCTCTGTGGAGTCGTCGGAGTCGATCTTTATCAGAATGTGCTTTATCATGCGGGAATTGTCCGGCAGCCAGTAATATTTGTAGTACAGATTCTGCTCGTAATTCACAGGGTCTTCCTCGTAGACCTGCTTTATTCCGTCAACGATCTTCTGGAATTCGTCCTCCGCTTCGCTGTATTCCACGGTGTATTCCTCCGCGAGCTTTTCCCGCAGCTTCTCAGCTAGCTTTGCATTTCTGAACCACATGAGCAGGTCGTCGCGGGTCATTCCGCATTCAGTGAGCTTTTCGTCGAAGATCTTCTCAGCTTCTTCAAGTATCGCGGCGTCGCCGTCAACCGCGTCCTCCTCGGATTCTCCAGCGTTCACATAGCTTTTGAAGCTGTCTATGGTCTGTTCGATAAAGGTGTTGTAATCTTCCTCAATGGAGTCCAGCTCCTCCTGCGTGAAGCTGTCCAGTCCCATTTTCTTTGTCTGGTCGAGCACGATCTTTTCATTAATGAGATAGTTTATGATCGAGCTGCGCTGCTCAGCGCATTTGTCAACGACCTCCTCAGCGGTGTCGTCAGGGATCTCGTTCACCAGCTTCCAGTAGCTGTATTCCTTGTTGAAGCTGTCAAAGGTGACGGAAAGCTCCGATTTGTTGTCGATGCCTGATCCGGTCAC
The DNA here is from genome assembly GCA_945833805.1 of uncultured Clostridia bacterium. Classification (GTDB taxonomy): domain Bacteria; phylum Bacillota; class Clostridia; order Oscillospirales; family Ruminococcaceae; genus CAG-115. The sequence goes on from CAMAGG010000005.1 coordinate 35,439, forward strand.
CCATGCCGCGTTGGACGACGAGCGCACCTCGCAGCCGCAGGTGAGTATGATCGCAGCCGCAGATAGAGCTGCGGCGATTTTCTTTAACTGCATTTTTTTGTCCTTTCCTGTTTAAGAAATTCATTATTCATTTTATTATAACATAACTCCCCGAAAAAATAAATATAAAAAATCAAAAACTATCGTGAAATATTTC
>CAMAGG010000006.1 GCA_945833805.1 uncultured Clostridia bacterium
TTGAGGCGTGTTTAAAGATAAGAGACAAACAATTCTCTGTCAAGTAAATTCCCATAAGTCGAGCAGATGAAATTATAATACCGATTGAATGCCCCGTCACCCGACGGGGCGTTTCCTGTTTTACGGCTGCACCGCCGAAATAGTCGCAAAAAGCTCATCGGACATACCCGTCCTAAAACCCTTGAACCACAATCGTGGATTGACCTCAACACCTAAATCTGTGGCAGAAAGTCCGCGGTAATAGTGCGGCTGGGAATACTGCGGCTGCGACACCTCACCGCTCATTATGCTCACCTTTATGCTGACGTGCGGAATGGTTTCTCCTGCCGGAAAAGCATGATACCAAGTATTTGTCCCCGTAATAAAGTCGCGGGTGCTGTCGGCTGTTCCGTTGTGTGCGTAGCCCACACGAAAACTGCCGTCGCTGCGGAGCAGCATATCCTCTCCTATATCGTACTCCTCGGAAATACCGTCAAGGCTGGCAAGGCAGGAGTATTCAACAAACAGCGTCACTGTGCCGTTATCGGTAAGTCCGTCAACGCTCGGAAACGGAAAGCCGTAGTCCTTTTCAAACTGCCCTGTATCAATGACATAGGCAATAGTAACCGCGCTGTAATTCAGAACATTACTCGTTATATCTGCGCTTGCAATATGACCGCCGTTCTCCATATCCCACACGTCATAAATGTAGGCAAACTGAATAGAATTGCCACAATCAAGCAGATTAGCGTAGACAGGTACGCTCTCGTTCAGCCACAAGGTTATGCCTTCCTCCGGCAGGTCGTGCGATACTCTGCCATAATTGTATTTGTGTATTTTGCTTACCTCTCCGCATTGATTGAGTATGCCGTTTGATCCGGACTTTAAGGCGGAACTGTCAACGGGCAGCTCAAAGAAACCTTCAAAGTAAACAAATAACGCTGCCTGCACCATATTGTCAAGACTCAGCGTCCATTCTTCTTCCGGGACGTCTGCGTCACGCAGGGCAAGCTCGATAGCGTTCTGGGAATCCTCAACATATTGGTCGAAACTCTCATCTATGCCGAAAATCTCCGCCCACATATCGTTTGCGGGACATTCCAGCGTGATACTTAGCTTGTTGTTTGTGCGCTCGGTGGTTATCGAAACCTGTCCGTCATATACGGTATCTTCAAGCAGCGAAACAAGGTTTGAGGTTTCAAACACATTCAGCTTAATCGCTCCGCTGCCGTCTGATAGCCCCTGCCAGGTTGAATGAAGATATTCCTCGGCAGCCTCGGCGGTTTCGGGAATGTTACCTATCGCCTCGGCAAGCTGCGCGTCAAGGCTTTCTTCTGCGGCACTCTGCTCGTTCATATTCACCAGAAACTCCCGGCATTGGCGGACATTGTACATAGCAAGGAACCGCGGCAGATAGATAGTGCCGCCGCCGATACAGGTGTACTCAACTGTCTGCGTGCTGCCGGTGCTGTCGGTCACATTAAGTGTTTGGGCGGTGCAAGCCTTCCCGTCCTCGGTAGTGGTTTCATCGTAGAGGTACTCATACTGCGGCATACTCTCCATAGCACGGCAGTACAGAAAAGATTTCACGCTGTCCTCATATCCGCTGATACGCTCTATTCCCGTATCATCTGAAAATTGCGGCTTTGTTATATCGGAATAGTCCATATCCGAACTGAAATCGGCTATGTATTCGTCAAATTCGCTTTGTGAGCTTATTCCACGGAGAGCAGCGGCATAGGTTTCCATGACCGATTGTGCCTGCGCTATTTCCTCGCTGTCGTAGAGAATTAGGGTACTGCCGTCAAAGCCGCTGTTGATAGCCGCCTTTGACAGATTAACGGAAAAATCGGGCATGAAATCATAGACCTCGCGCTTTATATCTCCGTCAATTTCAGCGTTCATTCCGTCAAAAACCTCGCTGATACAAGTCCTGATATATCTCCAATGGTTTTGCAGGTCGGTTGTCTGAATAATATCCAGCAGACCGCTTATAAAGCCGGCAAATGCCGTGAATATCATCATAATCAGACCGATAACTACCATGATAATTTTCAGAACAGTATTGCGCCCCTGTTCGCTGGATAGGGACTCGGCAATAACGGCAATTAGTTTCGGGTTGACCGCCATAATACACCTCCGTCATATTTCCGGCAGAATGAGCAGCAAAATCGCAAAGGTAACGGGTATTGCTGTAATGATTACGGGTAAGGAAATCATCTTCCGCCGCCCTTTCCGAAAATCGCAAGCCTTTCGTCCGAAAACTCAAACTTGACCTTGACCGCCTGCGAACCGACTTTCATCAGAGCAATTCCGCGCTGTTTTGCGGCGAGCAACTCATACTGTGCCTCATTAAGCGCAAATACCTCTTTTGTTTCGCGCAGGCTGTCGCCGTCAACTCCGAACAGCAGCTTGAATGACGGCAAATCAAGAACCGCCTGTCCGTAAAGTCTTATCTGCGGGTCGAGGAAATCGGTGATTGATTGTGTTGCAACAACAATGCTGCCTTCGTACTTTCTTGCTCTTTTTTCAGCATTACGCAGAAATTCAAGGGATTGAGGTACGTTCGGGTCTATCATAGTCCAGCACTCGTCCGCAACAAGCATAATGCGCTCTGTGGTGTCGCGTGTGATTTGCTCCCAGCACCACGAAAGCACATTGAAATACTGTGCGGCAAGAACGGAACCTGACATTTGCACCAGCGACTTTGTATCCAGCACCACGAAGGAGCTGTGCGGAGAAATGGTAGTGTGTCCGTTCCACAACCCATGGTCTGCGCCGTTTGCGGCAGACTCCAGATAGGTTTTCAAGTCCTCATAATAAGGAGAATTGCTGTCCTTGCCGCACTTGCTCTCAATCAGGCGGTAAAGGTCGCCTATGGTTGGGAACTGCTCGTTCTTTAATCCGCGAACATCTGTATTCCATGTAATTCCGTACCGTGCGTATAGCTCGACAATGGTCTTGTTAAGCAAAGCGCGTAATCTATCGTCCATTGACGGTATGTATAGCTGGAAGAAAGTTTCAAGGGTTTTAAGGTGAATTGCCAAATCGCCTATTCCGTCGTTATCCGAGGTGTTCTTATCGTCCTCGTCCTTTGGCGCAGGGCGCACCTGCAACGGATTGATTAGACCGCCGCGCCCTCCGGCAACGTCTATCCAGTCACCGTCAAAGTATTCGCCGCGGCACATATCCTTGTATTCACCTTCGGGGTCTATGATTATGATTTTCGTACCGTGGGCGTATTCGCTGGCGACAATGTGCTTGGTCGCAGTAGATTTGCCCGTTCCTGTGCCGCCGATAATGGTTATATTGCTGTTGGTACGGCTCTTTTCGCGCTTCCAGAGGTCAAGCAGAATAATTCCGCCGCCGCTGTCCTTTCCGAGATAGTAGCCGCTGCCGTCATTAAAGCCGGACGCAGCAAATGGAAATCCGCCGACAAAGGTGGAAAGCGGAAACGCTCGACGGGAAATCTCGTTTATTTCCTTGTTCTGCGGATAGGTGGGGCTGATATGCTGATAGCCCTCTTTTTGGAGGTTAGCAAGTACGCGCAGGCGGCAGCCCACGGTGTTCGCAAGGGACACTACTCGCGTACAGCGTTCCCGGAAATCCTCCTCGTCATTTGAGATAACCATAATTGTGGTATTCCATACGCCCATAGTTTCGTTGTTCTGATCCATCTGCCGCATGGCGTTCTCCTGGTCATCAGCGGACTTTTCTGCTCTCTGGCGTTCAAGGGAGTCTTTCGTTGATAGCTGAATACCGCGCTGAGTGGTTATGTTCTTTGACATATTGGCGAGCAGTAAGCCGTTGTCGATTGGTTCATAGTTTATAGCAACGATGGTACCGGGAAGATTGGTGAGCTTTGAGTACCAGCCATAATCGGGATTGGACGGATAGCTGATAACCGTATAGACACGGCAGAAATACTCGCCGAGCATAAAATCGTTGCGGTTAAATTCCAGACCAACAGGTGTTATCGCCGCCTGCAAAGCGGTGTTTATCTGTAATTCTTCAAATTCGTTCTGTTTCATAGGGTGTCCTTTCATCTTGCTTTCAGCACGGAAATCTTCTCGTCAACGTCTGTGTTTTCAAGGTGAGCATAAGCGGGAATATTCACGAGATTGCAAAGGCGAACGAGACCGCGGCTGTCAACAACGCTTGCTTTAATGCGGTTTTCGTTGTATATCTTGGCAAGTTCCTCGGCTCTTGCAACGATACCACGCTCGTCCTCGCGCTTGGTGCTTTCCCAGATGATGATGTAATACTGACGTTCCAGCGTTTCACCTGACATTACCATTCCCGCAAGCTCGTCCATTTCTGCTTTTATCAGCTTTCGCCTGCCGCCGGCAGCATCGTTTTTCAGCTGTTCATAATCGCGGAGGGCGCGGGATATATCAACAGGACGGGATACCGCGATATACTTGTATGGGTATTTTACAGAGGACAAGCGAGATGAGAGGTTTCGCTTTATAACCTCCTGCTCCGCGTTTGAAAACAGCTCGATTGACAGACCTTCGATCTGTACGGCTGCGATAATCATATCGTCAATAGTGTAAAGGCATTTTTCTCCTAGTGTTCGGGCATTTATAAACTCCTGCGCTGTGGCTTTTGCGGCTTTCTCCCGTTCTTCCTCGTCGTTGGACTTTATCCTTTTGGCAGCTTCGTTCCTGCGAAACCACCAGAGAAAACCGCCGCAAAGCGCCAGCACAATAAGGGAAATTGCTATCTGCATAGGCTTTGTTCCTTTCTGAATTAAGGTTCAATCTCGTTTTCATCAGTCTGCTCGTTCTGCATGGATAAATGCGCCCATATCGCTGACGGATATGCTTTAAGCGTATAATCCGGTGAGCTGCATAAATCAAGAACGTCTGCGGGGTTATAATCACCTATAAAGACAGAGCCTTTGTTCTCTCTCCATAGTTCTCCGGCAAGGCTAGTCTTGATACGAACGGGATTGCTTTCTGTGGTTTGCCCTTGAGCTGCGTCAATACTATCCACATTATCCATAATAAGCTGACCGTTTCCGTCTACAATGGCATATTTCACGTCGGGCGAAAGCCCGTAGTTTACGCTCTCCACAAGGTACTGCGGATTGTCGGAAAGGAGCTGCCTTCCGTCAACTACTCTCCATTCGCCTTCAAGTCCGTCCGGAAGAATAACGCTCTCTCCGTTTATGCTGATAGGCTCATATCGGGTGTTGATGTAATGGTCATAGGCAGCGGGAATACGGTCAAAGGGGAATGATGTTCGCTTTTCTTTCACCTCGCCGCCGCTGAAATAATTCATAACAGCTACGGAACGCCTGTCCGCATTAAACTCAATTTCAAGCACATTTTCAGAGCTTATCATATTGTCGATATAATCTGTTTGAGGGATAAACAGCGCCGATTTGGATAATGTTTCAGCAAGGCTGTCGGTATGAAACAGCATAAGTGCATCAGCCGTGTCCAGTTCATCACAGCGGAAATACAACTTTTTTCCGTTCTCAATCAACGAAATGAGAGTAATAGTGTTGGTAGTGCGGTTGTTTTCGTTCAGAAGATCGTTCGCGGTTTCATTCCTCATATCGCACCATTGGACAAGAATGTTGTATAAACAATCTTTCTGAAAATATGGGTGATATGTGTTTACAAGCTCTCTGTCAAGCCTGCTATCTCTGGTGCAATGCTTAACAAAATCGTATGTGTTTGTGCCTTCGTAAAACTCCGCAGGAAAATCTTTCGTTCCTTTTTCGGCAATCATGCGATTTATGAGAGAAATCACCTTAGAAACGCTGTATGTCATAGTAATTCGTTGTCCTCCCAATCGTAATCGTCATCACCGCAGTAGCTTTCTTCATCTAAACCGAGAAATGAGGAGCGTTCAACAGAAAAACTGCCGCTTTCAAGCAGAGTAAGCTCGCCTACATTCTCTATCTCGTCCCAGAAATGAGAAATATGTTCAAGCTGCTCTGCGGTGGCATTTTCGGTTTCGCCCGTGATACCTGTCGGAGCAAAATGGTAGTATTCATACTCCGCATCAACCGTGTCGCTCTGATTGTGGCAGTAGATGTATTCATCAGCTCTGTCGCTGTTTTTGAGATATTCCTCACAGTTGCAATAGCTGCCCTCAAAGAACACCTCTGTTTCATTCCCCTGTGACAATTCAAGGCGTGTGAATGTGATGGGATGGGAAATATTCAGAGTATTTACCAGTGCAGCGGTGTAGTCCTGTTCGTTGAGGTAAGAGTGCAGCTGAAGAAATTCCCTGCGGTCTTTACGCAGAAAATCTCTCATTATGCGGCGGTCATTGGTAAAGTCCCAGGTGGTTTTATCAAGTCCGAGTCCGCGCCGGGCTGCTTTTGTGAGCAGTTTCATAGCATATTCGTCTGCAACGCACACGGCGGCGGGTTTGAGAAAATCATTTACCGCCGCCTCAAAACATTCTGTTCCGCGGTCGGCAAGGTATTGGCGGCAGCTGCTCTGAAGGTGATTGAAAAAATCATAATCTCTTGAATAGGTCTTAGCAATATCCACAATATCCTCAAAATCCAGATGATTGGTCACTATCTGACCGTTTGAGGTGCTGTCGGGATTGTAGTACATCCAGCGCACCTCGTTCTTTTCATAGTCGATAAAGAAAACCTCGCGATATTCAAGTTCGGGTTCGTTAAAAAGCATTATGCTGCCCATACTTGCACCGTCGGGCGTTGTTTCCCTGCCCATATTCGTGCGGATAAACAAATCAATGTAATTGAACGAAAATGAGTGCGTCTGTATCTCGTTAGATGTGCTATCTGCGGCAGTAATTCTACGGAACAGAAAATCGACCTCGAAAGCAAGGTAGTTTTCAGCGTTCTTGGCGGCGGTGTAATCATCATACGATGTGTGTGCGCCCATCTTCTCAATATCAATGAGAAAGAGCTGCTCCGCTTCGCAAAAGCTCTCCTGCTTACTGTATTCGTCGATTAGCCGCACCACATTTTCCGGTGAGATTGAAGGCGGACAGACGATGTATTCCGTTCGGTCTGCAACATTCAGTAATATAAGGGTTGGTTTGTTTTGGCTCATTGGTGTTCTCCTTCTCAATTCCGATAACAGCTGCTAAAGGCTTAATATTTATTAGGTGAAGTCTATTCACCATTGACTCTGCACCTCCATATAATTATTTTAGAACCTCTTGACAAACCCTATTAAATAGGGTATAATAATATCAAAGGAGGGAATGCTATTGACAAGAACATTTGTTATGCTCCCCGAATTTGATAAGCAATGGGCAAATCTTGGGCTTACAGACAAGGATTTAAACAGATTGCAGCTTGAATTGCTTGAAAACCCACAAAAAGGCGATGTAATTCAAGGTACCGGTGGGCTGCGAAAGCTGCGCTTTGCCTTTGAAAACAGGGGAAAAAGCGGCAGCGCAAGAGTTGCCTATGTTGATTTTGTTGTCTATGAGAAAATCTACCTGATAACCGTTTATCAAAAGAACGAAAAGGAAAATCTATCACAAGCCGAAAGGAACAATATCAAACGAGTGATTGAGTTCCTGGACAAACAGCTGAAAGGAGAATGATCCATGAGTGTTTATGAAAGCATTATGCAGGGTCTTAATGAAGCCGTTGAGTACGAAAAAGGCAATGTCAAGGCTCGTACTGCAACGATTTCTGTTGCTCCTATTCCCGACATTGATTCCGATGAGGTAAAGAGCATAAGAAACTCCCTAAACATGACGCAGGTTATTTTTGCCGCTGTCATGGGTGTTTCCGTAAAGACCGTAGAGGCTTGGGAAAGCGGCACAAACACTCCGTCCGGAACAGCAAGAAGAATGCTTTATATGCTGAAAACTGACCCGACTATCCCCGAAAAATTCAACCTCTATTGCAGATAAGGCTATCCGCTCCGAGTATTCGGGGCGGTTTCTTATTCATTAAAACTTTGCTTTCCATTCCGACTTTACCTCCAGCGTATAGCGCATTGGGGCAAGGCTTGACCATGCAAAATCATAGGGTATCTCAACCTCTATCGTTCCCTCAACGGAAAATTTCTCGGCTGTGCTTGTGTCGCCGGGAGCGCGGGGAGCCGGGGTTACTGAAAAGGTAATGTTCTTTATCGTGCATTGTGCTATTTCGCCGTTGGACATGGCATTATTCATATACTGCATGATTTGCGCTTTAGTCGCGGTATGTGATTCACGCCACACATAGCCGCCTGTGTTAGAATAGCTTGCTGCCTGTCCCTCGCGCACATTCTGATATAGTTTCGCATAATTTGACACCGAAACATGAATGATAGCGTCCTCATACTTATCGCGAATTGCTGCCACCTCGATATTTATGCGGATAACCTCAAAAATACCAAAGGCAAGCAGCATTACAACGATAACAATAACCGAGGTCATGACCGTAGAAAAGCCCTTGTTGGAGCGTAACCTTTTAAGCATTTTTCCAGTACACCTCCGAGATACCGTTTGCGCTGGATGTAATTGTGATCGGGTGCCCGGTAAAAACAAAGAACGATAAGTCCACTTGTGTGGATACTGTCACGGTGAATGTATCGCCTATCTGTATCTTACCGTTTTTCGACCATACAACGGTTGGGGTAATTCCACTGGTTTCGTTTAGCCGCTCAAGCCGTGCGGTGGTTTCGCTGCCTACTCTGCCGGCAATCTCTGCCTCACGGCAAAGCTCGTTCGCGTAATTGTTCAGAGTCATTTTCGTAAGGAAAACGGGGGCAACGGTGATGATGAACATCAGCATCATTACCATTATCATCACGAAAATCGTAACGCCGATATAGGTACTGCCTTTCTTTTCAGCAAGCCGTTTTATGTACTTACGCATACGCACCTCCTTAAAAGCTGAACAGCGTACCAAAGCTGTCAAACATGGTTGTTCCGAGAACGACAACATAGAGGAGCAGCATTACGAACAGCAGAACCATTGACAGCCTGTTGATTTTCGGCGGTATCTTCAGCGCAAAGTTGCGGAGTATCTGCTTTTGGTATTCGGAAAAACGATATATGAGCGTTTCCCAGTAGACGTGCGTATCCGAGCCACGCGCCATTTCGATAAGTCCTCTTGTTACCTCGGAAAGCTGAGTAGAGCCTATTCTTCCCTCAAATCTGGTGATAGCAGCCTCCCAATTTGAAGAACGCATATCAGCTATGGTTATCTCTAATTCCTCGCGGAAATACGGTGAGAATGTGTCCTTGTGCTTTTCAAGAATGGAGAGGACATTGTGGTCGGTTTTTATCTCCTGCGCTATCGCGCCGACAAAGCGCGGAAGGTCGGTGTCTATCTGCTCGCGCTTCATTTTGATAGCCTCAGAGATTTTTTCCTGTGCGTTTGTGTACTGCAAAATGCCGAGGACTACCATGAGCAGAGCAAATATCACCGGAACAGCCTGTACATACTGATTGTCTATCATTGACGCGACAAGTGCGCCGAGGATATAAACGGGTATTCCGAGCAGAGCGTATGCGCCTGCTTTGACGATAGCTCTTGCCTCATAAAGCTGCGGCGACATGGATATGTGCGCTATTTTCAGATTAGCCTCTAACTGCTTTTGCCGTATATCCGACATTGGCAGCAGTTTTGACACAAACAGCGCCGTGTTGGTGTACATTTGCGAAAGCCCGTCCGGTGCGGGACGGTTGCGGGGTCCAATCGCTCTTATCGCCGCCGTTGTCTTTGAGGACGGCACTTTAAGCAGAACAAGCGCAAATGAATACGCACCTCCTGCAAAAAGCAGACAGGCGGCAAGCACCATAGCTTTCAGAGAAATGTCAATTAAGCTCAATCAGATCACCTCTTATATTCAATGGGCTGGGTGTACTTGTATGTGAGTGCAATAACTATAATGACCGTAACAGCTACTACGCAATTCACTATCTGACCGGCAAGCGTTTCTGTGAGAACAGCAAACCAGTCTGCGTTGAGGAAAAAAATCAGCGGATAATTCGCAAGGACAAGCCCTATCATGGTGAACACCTCTTTGCGCGGCTGCATTATCATGTTTTTCAGTTCCGCATTAACTATGCGAATATCCGAAAGACGCGCCGCCAAAGGCTGGAGTGAGAATTTCTGTTCGGAATTATCCTGGCACTCTATCAGCGTATCGCACCATTCGTGGAAAATTTCGTTGTCAATCTCGTCCTTGAGCTGCTCGATAGCAAGTTTGACATTGGAGGAAATCATATCCACACGGGTGAGAAAGTTGATGAAAGCGTACTGTACAGGAGGGTTGATGTGGTCAATGGATTGTCTTACTGCATAGGCTATATCGCCGTTTGATATGTAATTCGTTGTGATGATGGACAACGCTGTTTCCAGTTCCTCTGCGATATGAGCCTTGTAGCTGGAAAGGAGCAGCTTAACATACACATACGGTATTACAAAAGCTGCGGCAATAAGCACTACTGAAATGAGAAGATTGTTGAACAACGCACCAAGCAGCACTCCAACAACACCGCCGACAACCGCCGCGGTGATAAGCAGAGAAAACTTGTTTTGGGAATGCGTTGCCGCAAGAGCGTTCGTGATGTTGTCGATCATGCGCTGCATACGCGACTTTTTTATCTTGCCCTGCGTCACAAGTACCTTGTATTTAAGGCTGCGGTCACGGTGGAGCAGCGACATAATATCATCTGTTATCCTCTGCGGAGAAAGTCCGAGAAGAATGACTACGGCGGCGGAAAGCAGCAGCGCCGCAAGCAGATAAATCACCTTCATAGTTATACCCTCCCGTATATTTCAAGCTTGTCCTTCGGTACGCCGTTGTCGCGCAGGCGCTTCATAAAGTTTTCGGTGGGCGGATTGACCTTGACGTGCTTGCCGATTATTCTCGCCGTTCCGTCCGGGTTACGCACCTCGTCAATAATATCGTAACGATAAAGGGTGCGGGTTTCGTACTTTCCTTTCTCACCCTGAATACATTCCGCTATTTCCATGATGTGACGCGATCCGTCATCAAGCTGCTTGAGGTAAATTCCGATAGGGAATGCCTCTGTTACAAGTGAGAGAATAGTATCAAGCGGCAGAGAGTGTGCCTGCAGGCAGAGCGTTGCAAGGCGGGTGTATATCTGGTGTGTGGAGGACGCATGTGTGGTCGTAAGAACGGTGTGTCCTGTTCGGGCTGCTTCCTGCGCCTGCCACGCTTCCTCGTTTTTCATTTCAGCAACGCAAATTGAGTTAGGGTGCATGGTTAGGCACATAGTAAGCAGCTTTGCTAATGTTACGTCCCTCGCCGGGTCATCGGTTTCCTTTGTGACGAGATGAAGAACGTCGTTGATAACATTACCGTTTTCGTCCCGCTTAACAAGGTCAAATTCTCTCACGGATTTTTCAAGCGTGATCAGGCGCTTGTTGTTCGGGTAGTTTGACATTATATCCGCCATAATAGTGGTCTTTCCTGAGCCTGTTTCACCAGCATAACACTGCGAAACGCCGTGAATAAAGCAGGTCACAAGGAAATCGTATTCCTCCTCGCTGACCATGCCTGACTCGATAAACTGCTCACGGGTTATCTTTGAGGGATTGACGATACGGATAGACGCGCAGGCACCGCGGGCATTGTCGCAAATATCCGTATAGCCTGCGGTCACTCTGATATTAGAACCGAGAAAGCCTGTCGCAATAGGTTTTGAGCTATCCCATGTGATGTGATTGTGGTGCAGCAGACGTTTCAGCACGTCCACAAGATGTCCTGCGTCCTTGAAATGCTCCGCCTTGAAACGTGCGCCCTTTGCGGGAATAATCTCCACATCGTCCCAGCCGTTGATGTTGATTTCCTCAATATCCTTTCGGAGCAGCCAAGGCGTGAGGATAGAATACTCCGCCATTTCTATGTAGAGCTTGTCTGCGACCTCGCCCAGCGTCATATTCGGGACATAATAGTTGTTGTCCTTCATATACTGCTTGATAAGGCGTTTCATCATATCCTTTTTGTCGGCTTCGTAAAGCTCCACAGCGTAGTTTTCAGCCATGTGCTGCTGTACGCGGGAAAGAAGGGTGTCGAAAGGAATGAAGGAGCGTTCTATTTCCTTTACGCTTTTATCGGATATCTCAGAGAAATCTGACTTGTCCTTTTTCTTGCGGGATTTAGTTTCCGCAGCTTCCTTTACCTCCGCATATTCACCTTCGTTATCTGCGGTCTTTTTCTTGAAAAAACTGAGCATTACTTCTTACCTCCGATAAGCGATTTTGCGAGCTTGTTTATTGCGTGGTTATATGCGCTGTCCGACACTCCGTTTCGGAGGATAGCCGCCTGATTGAACGCCTCGGCGGCGTGGGTGCTGAAAGGTATCTCGCCGGATATTCTGCCGAGGGCATTACGCATAGCGGCAACGTCCTGCTTGAACGAATTTCCCAGCGCAAGGGCGCGGATAAAGTGCTTGTATTGATACTGCTCACTCTGTAAAACAGGCTCCTGTGAGCCGTCAAACACAAGTCCGTTAATATCCGCGGTGAACAGCTCCACGGTCTTTGTTGCAGACATGATAGACCATGCTGTCATTTTTGAGGTGATAACGGTTGACATACAATCAATTATCACATAGTCGGCGCTGCTGCGGAGATAGGAGAAAATCTGTGCAAGGCGCGTATCATCGGGCGGAGGGAAAGAATTCTCGTTCTCACGGATATTGTAGCCAAGCACCATTATCTTATCAGTAATGGGCAGCAGATTTCGACGTAAGTCGGTTTCCTCAAACGAAACATTCGACAGGCACTTTCCGAGAGAACCGTCAAACTTGCTTTCGTGCGGTGCAACAATAGGTATCAGCGGTTTGGTGGTATCAGTTCCGACAACGATAATATCCGCTTTCGGCTCAATGCGGGAAATGTTGTGTGCAAGAGCAAGAGAGGTCGTTGTCTTGTATGCGCCCGAGCTGCCGTATATTGAAAAAATCTTACCCAATTATTCCACCTCGCTCTCTGTGCTTTCGTCATAAATCTCGGCGGTATTAAAAACCGCCTCTGTTGTTTCATAGTCAACTACACCGAGCAGCTCACGCTGGGCGGCAAGGTATTCGGCTTTATGTTCGCTGTCGCCGCGGCAGACAAATACTGCATGGAGCGTTGTGTTCTCGCACTCGGCAAGTTTGAGTGCCTGTGTGCGGTCCTGACATATCACGGTTATCGTTGCATAAAGCGCCTGTTCCTCATCATCGTCCTCGGCAGCATTTACCTGGTCTGCATTGTAGGTATCGTCCGAGCCGTTGTCCGCGGTAGTCGCTAAAACCTCGATATACTGTAATTCATCGTAGATTATAGCCTCATCGTCATTGTCCTCGTTGACAGAGATTATCTGAATTATGTCGCCTGTCTGGAGCTTACCGGAAAGACCGTTAGCAAAGCTGCGTACTGTTACTGACATAGCGGTTTCGTTCACTCCAAGCTGACGGAGCAGAGTGTCCGAGGTGTCGATGGTGTCGGACAGCTTGTTTGCGGAGAATGTGTCGCCGGAAAACATAGCGGCTACCGTGTACTTGCCAACGATCTGTTCAGGGTCGGTGATGATATTATCGGGAAGATTGAGAGTGCCAACCTCGACGGCGGAAAGCATAGAGGGCTGTATCTGCGCTCCCTGGGGAACGTCCTCTTTGAGTCGGATAACGGTTGTTTTCTGTTCAAGCACAACAGAAAACAGCGGCGTTATGCCAAAACAAAGAATGATAGCAAGCACAATGAGAATTATGCCGATCAGTGTACGATTTTTAAGCATAGAGAAAAACCTCCAATAGAAAAACAACCGCATTAGCAGCGCAAATAAACGGTGCAAGCGGCATTTCTTGTTCTTTTTTGATGTGTGCGAATATTTTTGCTGAAATCAGCGCAAGCAGCACCGCAATAAATCCCGGAACAGCGCCGAGCGCAAAGCCAAAGGCAGCGCACAATTTAACATCACCCATACCTATATCCGCTATTAGATTTGCTGCGAAAAGCGTTATAAATAAAGCAAGCAAGCCTGTTATTCTTGCTGAAAGAGATAGCTCATTCAGAAACGGGCTTGCTGCAACAATTATGAACGGGGCAAAGTTGCTTATTTCGCGGGTGCGTATATCTTCTGCGGATATATGGGTAAGGTATATGGTGAGTATCACCGATATTGTTAAAACCATTTTGATTTGTACACATACCGGTATCGCCGCTGTGAACGGGCAAAGCGCACCATGTTTTTAACCTGTCCCACTACGGAAAGGCGGGTAATGGGGTCTTTGCGCGTCATCATAATGCTGCCGGCAGCGCCGATCATCATTGTGAAAACCAGAGCCGCAAGGTTGCCCGTGATAAGCATAAACACAGCCGCGACAACGCCAAAGCAGGCTATTCCGATAAAGCATTGTTTAAGCTCCGTTCTGCCAAAGCCGACAAAGTATTCCGGCTCGATGTTAAGTCCGTAGGGAATGTATAGCTTTCTGCGATTTTCGTTTTCCATATTACACCGCCTTTCAGGTGAGATAGCTGACGATTATGTTCTCGATTAAAAACGGGAGCTGCGCTATTACCGCAAAAACAACCGTGTTCTTTAAGCGTTTCTTGTACTGCGGAGCCTCGTCCGATTCGTGCGTGAGCTTCAGAAAAATGTATATGGCTCGCATAGCAAGTCCGCTGTTTATAGCTATCTGAAGATAGCTGCTGAGCTGGTCTATCTGTGATGTGTCCATACTTTCACCTTACTTTATTGCTCCGCGCACCATTTGTGCGACTCTGACCGTCTGGAAGAATGTATTTCCTGCCGTTCCGCCGCCTGTCGGCACAAGAAATTCACGCAGGATACGGGGCGCTGTGGTTGCCGCAAACATACAAGCAATACCCCAAGGAATATTGGTTATATCTATCACGTTTGACGATAGCAGGAATGCAAGTCCTATCTTTAACAGCATTATCTGCACGATTGTAGTCACAAACGCTCTAACAAACTGTGTGACATAGTTGCGGAAAATTCCCTTGTCGTTTTCAAGCAGACCTAAACACGCAAGCGGTATTCCGGCAACCATTACCTGCATCTCCACTCCCCTTGACATAAACTGAAACAGTAATATGAGATAGAAGATGAAGAACACAAGGCAGGCGAGTACCGGAACAATACCCAGAGAAGCTATGCCTGTCAAGACGGTAGCTGTGTAGTTGGTATCTGCTCCAAGCTGTGATAGAATTGTGGTCGTTACACTATCGCAAACCTCTACGAAAATATCGTATATCCAGCGGAACATAAGCGCCGTTGCGATTGCTTTCACAAAATTCACAAGCAGCATTGTAGGGTCGGTGTCCGGATTACCGTCCGTCCATAGCACATACAAGTCAAAGCCTTTTTTGAGAAATTTCAGCACCATAAGCGATAGTGCAAGCGAAAACGCCATATCCGAAACGGTTGTAAAGAAATTAACGCCTGTGCATTGCGTCATCATCTCGTCTGCATGGAAAACCATGTCGTACAGACCGCCAAGCACCAATTCATTCATGAAAGTGGTTACTATTCCGGTTATGAGTGCAACAACAAGCGTTATAATGATAAATACCATAAGTGTGTTTCCTTTCCAAAGCAAGAGCCGCAGGGGTGAACGCTCGGCGGAAATGACCGAGGCGTCACGCCTCTGCGGCTCGCTTTATGCGGATTGGATAGAGGGTGGGTATCAGCCCATATTGAACATGGATGTAACCTTGTCCTCGGTA
Source organism: uncultured Clostridia bacterium (assembly GCA_945833805.1). Lineage (GTDB taxonomy): Bacteria > Bacillota > Clostridia > Oscillospirales > Ruminococcaceae > CAG-115. Next base: position 15,632 of record CAMAGG010000006.1, read on the forward strand.
GAGGGCATGATAACATTGTTCATCAGAGCAATCAGTCCTACCAGCAGAATGCCGCCGAGAACGACGCCGATAATGATAACGATAGCGTGTTCGGAAACGGAGCCGCGGGTTTCCTCAATCTTGTTCTTTGCTGCCGCAACAGCCATAACTGCCTTGTTGATTGCCTTAGTCTTGATAGCGTTGATCTTGTTCATCATAGTTTTGTTCCTCCAAAAATTGTAGTAGTTTATCTTTCAGGCTCGTCGAAAGACGGAGCGTTGAAATCCTGTGTGTTATCTGCGGTGTTCTCACCGGTGTTGGTATTGGCATTCGCATTTGCGCGGAGCTGTTTCATGAGCGTTGAGTAAGCGCCGATTACAACATTGCTTATCTCGTCGCGCATCTCTTTGGTCGTGGGGAAAGCCGTATCAACATACTTCTTATCGCCGTTCTGGTCGGTGTAGGACACGTTCGGCATATTGACGAAAATGCCCTTTGAACCGTTCATCACGGAAAGACCTCTCACAACGAACGAATTGTCAAGGGTAATGCTGACAGTAGCAAGACGACTGCCGTTCGGATTGTTCGAGAGCTTAATGTCCTTTTCGGGATTGCAGCTTATCTTCATTATGTGTTCCTCCTTTGCTGCGAGATGTGGCTGCGGTGAACATTTTGTCGGGGGGGGAGGTATCCACGAAAGGCGTAACATTATGTACCACCTCCAAAGTAACCTGTGATTACCGTAAGCAGAGAGGTCGCTACTACCGCACCGATAGTGGAAACTACTGCGGTAATAATGCGGTTATCCCACTTTTTCCTGTCCATTTCGTCTGCGGCAGAACGCCTGATACAGAAATAGACAATGCAGACCGTGCCGACTACTGCGGCAAGTCCCAGCAGAATAGTTGACGCGTCATTCAGCAGGTTTTTTAAGCCTGTCGCAACGACAGAGCCGCCTAAACCGCCGCCATCTTCTGCGAAAGCGGTAACGCTTAACGCTGCTGTCATGACCGCCGCAGAAACAGCGGAAATGATACCCTTGACCTTACTTGTCATCTTTTTTCCTCCTTTCAGAACATAGAATTGTGACCTTCGTTTTCCGCATTAACAGCTTTACGCGTCTTTGCAGCTAATTCCAGCCACGGTTTCCATAGTTTTATCTCAATCTCGCCGTCATAGCTTGGTCTTGCATTTTCATCAAGCTCGATAAGCCGCTGATTATGCTTTTTGTCGCCCAGACCAAGCATATCGTTGAATGCCCATTTGGAAATATCTGGCGACTCCATAACGGCGGGAGAGTTGTTAGAGATAACGAGCGAATATGGGCGTTCAAAACCGTTCATTATTTCCTCTGCAGTAAGCAGGCTGCGCTCTATCAGCGACACATTCACAGAGCTGGACGGGTTTGAATACTTTTGTGCGGAGCTGCCGAGTGAATAGGTTAGGGTTGTGTACTTTCCCATTGCCTCGGAAAGTTCCTTGTTGGTTTCAATATCGGTGCTTTGGAGATATATCCAATAGCGGCAGTTTCCTTTTGCTATGTTGGCAACCTCCTCGCCGTACACAAGTTTAAGCTGTGCAAAGCTCTGCAAAAACAAATTCCACCTTATGCCGTAGCCGCGCGATACCGTGAGTTTTTTCTCAAAGGTTTCTATCTTTGAAAAGTTACCAAATTCGTCCAGCACGAAATTTACACGATAGCGCAGGCGGTTTCCTGTTTTCTTCGCAGCAACAACAAGCAATTCATACTGCTGTGCCACAAGTATTGTGGTGATAGGATAGAATGTTTCACGCTCATCGGGAAGAACATAGAACAATGCTTTTTTAGCCTCTGTACCGAACGATGCAAGGTCAAAATCTGACTTTGATGTAATTCGGTATGTGGTCGGATTGGTGAACAGGCGGAGCGTTGTGAGTGCAGAGGTATAAAAGGACGCTGCCGTTTTATCGGGAGCGACATTTGCGATAGCAAGCGTTTGCCGTGCGGGGTGGTTGTCTGGGATACTGCGGAGGTACTTTTTGTACTGTATCTCTTTCTCTCCCTGCGCGGGAACAGACATATTGCTGATGAATTCGTACACGTTGGTGAGGTTCTGATATTCGGGGCAGTCTTGGTTATCGTAGACAACTGCCAGAATGGACGCAACGATGATAGCCATTTCTCCGTTAGTCCAGATAGGCTCGCCCTTTTCGCTTTTTTCTACAAGAATGTTCACCATATCCCATGCCTTTTCGCTTGCCTCGTTGATTTCACCTCTGTTTACCGCGTCGATTATCGGCTGCAAGGGATTGTAGCACATAGATTTCCGCGGCGAATTAAAGTCGATAACGCAGACGGTATAACCGAGCGTTTCAAGGAAGGTGTGCATATAGTGGTAAAGCTCACCCTTCGGGTCGGAAACCACAATACCTTCACCGGCAAGAGCCAGCGCACACAATGTTTGAAGAACAAGCGTTCGTGTTTTGCCGCAGCCTGTCGAACCGATAGTCATTGTGTGAACGTCATCGGTTATACAGCTTATCTGCTCCTTGATCGCTGTTGCATTTCTGCCGAGGACTATACCTGCCTCATCAAAGATATTGCCTGTTATGCCTATGGGCTTTGCATGGTAATACTGTCCGTTGTCAACAGCTTCAGCTCGCCGCAAACCTTCCGCAAGCAGCCGTTTTATTTTATCGTCTGCCAGAAACAGCACAACGGCGGGAAATATTCTTGCTTTTTCCTCATCGGGCATAAACCACGCAGAACCATGCTGCTTTTGTCCGTAGGGTTTTGGTATCTCAATTTTCGGAGTGACTTGATACATTTCCGCTTGATAGGGTTTGAGAGAACTAAAAAAGTAGACAAAGCAGACTAACGCCGCCATAGTTTCAAATATCCAGAACAGCTTCCGCGGCTGTTCGTTGGATAACGCTCCGTCTATCAGCGAAAATATATTGAGGTAGTTCCTCTCTGAAAGGCTCCGGTGAGTGAATGCGTCGTTGATAAGATTTGCAAGGAACAGCGCGGCGAATGTGCCAATAATCACAAACAAGCAGCATAGGAACAGCTTATGTGAATTGTCCTTTATCAACCGTTTCAACGCACTTTTTAACCGCTGTGGAAACTTTGCAATATCCTCGCGGCAGTTTCTTGTGTTTCGTTTCATAATTCAGCTTCTTCTGTAACGTTTTCCTCTGACACAACGGTTTCCTTAACGACGGTCTGATTACGCTGTTCATCAACAAATTTGGTGAGCTTACCGACAGCGTTATTGCAGATAAGCGCCTCGTTCATGGAAACCTCATCGCTCTTGTAATCTTCGAGCAGCTTTATTTCGCCGTTTCTGCGCTTGATGAGGTCTACTGCCCCAACACCGAACCGCCCGCCATAAAGGTGCGCAGCGTCCTTGTGTACGGTGTAATCAACACCGAGCAGAATGAGTATGTGTTCGGGGCTGTGGGCGTTTCTCTCCTTGAAAAGCTCCATTGCTTCATCAAGCGACAGTTTTCCGGCAAACGGCTCATAAATCGTTGAAGGCGTTCCACCCGGCTCATGACTTAACACATAGAATGAAAAATCGCATATCTTTCCTGTTGTAACTGCCATTTTGTTTCCCTCCATAAACAGAAAAAGGCACGATTCTTTCTCAAAAATCGTGCCTATATTTATTGTAGTTCTTACGGGTTTGTCGGTGCTATATGCCAATCGTCGTAGACATTTCCTTTTATCCGTATGCTGTCATCAACAAGCCGTATCGACAACTGACCGGCAGGACACCACACGTCAAACACCTCCGCATATATACGGTACGGTGTGTTGTCGGGATACCATATCGGTGTAAAATGTGTGCGGTCATTGTAAGTGCTGTAAGGATTGACCTTAAACTGAAATTCGCTGCCGACTTTTTCAAGCAGGCGGTTGTATTTTGCGGTACTCTGCCTGTTGAAATTGAATTCGGGGAAAAGGACATTGACCTTCTGAGCGTTGGTGCAATAGCTTATATCGCCGTCAACATCCGTGGTAACGGATATGTTTATCCCATAGCCGGATTTCATTTTCCAAGCACCGTCGCTGCCTGTCGCCGTGTAGCAATACGGAGATGGAGATACTGTCATATCTGCGGAGAGCCGCACGGTGTATGTTACCTCGTAAGCTCCGTCAATATAAACTGCCCTCTGTATCTTTTTCTCACGCCATCGTCCGGTGGCTGTCTGATATTCGTAATAGCAGCCGTAATATTCATAGCTGCCGGTTGAGGTTGACCAGCTATCCTGCCCCCAATCATATACCCACTCTGTCCATGAAAGTTCGGTTATATCTTCTTTCGGAGCATAAGAGGAAATGTTCTTCTCAATGGAGCTTGTACCGTAATTCTTCCACCAGGAGGGGCGTGCGTCTGTAACCTTTGGGTCGGGCGGCGTCTTTTCTTCAACCTTTGCTATCTTCGCATTTATGACAATGCTGCTGACGGTCTGTTTATCCTTGTCTTTGAAAGCGCCGTCGGGCGAGGTTATCGTGATGATAACGTCCTGCGCCGTTGTGGGAGTATGCCACTTGAAATAGCCCATAGCTTCCTCATGCGAGGGACAACTTACATTGACAGTACCGGACGCGAGGGTTCTGCCGGCTGTGCTTTTGACAGAGTAGTTTACCCGTGCGCCTGTTCCCACGGTATCTCCGTCCTTAACGCGCTTTACCAGCTTGTATTTGTCGTTTGCCTCGTCCCATTCATACACCGAAACATAGCTTGTAGGCATCATATAAGTATCGGTATAGGGTGAGCCATATTCTCCGTCGCCAAGATAGGTCGCTTTGCTGGATATAAGCGGGAGATTACCGTCGCTGTCGTAGATGGAGAATTTATAGCCGTAGTAGTCCTTGTCCTTATTATTATAGAAAGTAAACGAGGTATAGACATAGGTGTCCGTATGGTACTCGGCAATTTCTTCTCCATCGGGCAAATCTTCTTCAGGCGGCGGTTCTGCACCGATAATTCCTATACCCATACACCTTATGATACATTCATCGGAATTGTACTTACTGTTCCCGTTGTAATAATCATTATCCGAGGGTGAATAAACAGATACACCGAGGTCTGTTGCCTGCAAAAAAGCGGCTCTCGGCAGTTCCGAGTGCGTGAGCGTTCCGACTAATGCGCGGAGGTTGTTCGTGCTGTTCCAAGCTGCCGAGTATGTGACTTTATCATAGTGGTTAAGCAGCGCACACTCCGTTGCGGTAAGCGCCCAGTTCAGACCGTCATATCGAAAATACGCAATAGGCTCAAAGGCTATCTTGTACTTTCCGTCCGCAAAGTCCTCATATTTCAGCCGCGGAAAAATTGTCTGCAAGCAGTTTTCCACAAATGCTCTGTCGCCGAGAAAGCTCTTGATAGCCTCATAATTTGAGGTATTGCTTTCGGATATAATATCAATGCTTGATAAACTCTCTACATATTCAGCATGGTATCCCGAAGATTTTACTCTCGATGATACCGTCTGCCGATATTTCGCAATAGAGGTACTGTCAAGTGCGCTGTATGTGTTTCCGACATACGCAGACGAAAGCCAAGTCGTTTTTGGTATAAGCTCCGTTCCGTCCGCAAAGTAACACATTCCCGATACTGCGGCAATAGTTGGCTCGCCTGTTATATCCAGCGTGTTGAATACCTTTGTTTCGTCCTCTGCGTCGTAGATAGTTATGCGTAAGCCTTCAAGGTCATATCCATAACCGTCCCACACATTGCCGCCGCTGTCCGTTTGTATCGCCCACCCGTTATCATCGGTGCCGGGCTTAAACCCCGAGCCGTCATCATTACCAAAATTCACGTCTGCAAATGCGCTGCTCGTAAAAAGGAACATAACGGCAAGGGACAACAGAACAGCTATAATTCTTTTCTGTTTCATCATTTATCCTTTCGCAAAAGCAAAGGCGCACATTTCTGTACGCCTTACTGTGTATTAGAGGGAAATTCTCAATCCGTCCATTTCTCACCGCTTAATTCAAAGTCGGGAATTTCATCAACAATTACCGGACCGGACTCGGACCAGAGTTGGAAGATACCATTGTAAACCCATGTCGTTCCGTTGCTGTCCGTGTAGGTATCGCCGCTGTTCGGGTTCTTCGGAAAGCCGTTCTCGTCGGTAGGTTTCTCAACAGGCTCGTCACTAGGGTTCCGGTCTGTTGTGGTCGCTGTGCCGGTGTGTTCGGGAGCTGCTGTTACTTTCGGGAGGTCGGTGCGGACAGGCTCGTCGGGAGTGTTATCTGTCGGCTTGCTTGTGACTATGGTCACGGCGGGTTTCGTTGTATCGGCAGGATTAGTGGTGCTTGCGGGAGTTGTCGCCGTATCTGCGGGTCTTTCACTTGTGGTGGGGCTATCGGGTATCGGAGCGGATTCGGCGGTTTCCTCAACCGAGATAGGCTCGCCCTCGCTGATGTGGCTGCTTATCGTTACCACAGGGGTATCTTCTGTTTCGGTTATTTCGTGAATTATCTCGGAGGTCTGCATGAGTTTGTCGTTGAGCAGATCAGCGTCACTCCTGCGGTTAAGTATTATAATTGTCGCCGCGGCAGCGATTGAAAGAGCTGCTGTTATTGCGATGATTATTTTTGTTGTCTTTGTCATAGTTTGTTCCTCCTTGTCGGATATGTAGTTTTCCTGCCAATAATATGATACCATATATTTACAGTTTTGTCAATTAGTTTACACACAAAATTATTCACAAACATTTGAAAATATCCCTGTGCAGATCGCCTAAAAAGCAGGGAAATGCTCAACTGCGGAATAAGCCGTAGGCGTTTCCGGTACATTTCTATATTGAAAGCTCGTCCTCAAGTTCATCATCTTCCTCAATGTCAAGTTCGTCTGTCTGAGCGAGTTCGCTTTCGGAGTTAAGGCGGCGGACAAGATCGGAAAAGCTGTCAAGGTAGTGCTGATAGTGTTCGTAACGGCGCATGGTAATAAGGTCATCGTTCTTGATCGCCGAACGGAGGTTCTCTGCGTAACCTATGACAGCCGGAACACAAAGCCGTTTCATTTGCTTGTCCGAAAGGCTTTCAGCCCGCTGACGAATAAATATCAAGTTTTCATCAGCGTCGATTATCCCCATTGCTATCGCAGCATTTTTTCGTATCTCGTCCTTTCGGGCGATATAGTCGCTCGGAACAATGGGCGGCAGTTCACGCTGACAAATTTCATCGAACATGAATAAAGGAGTTTCTTCCTCAATCATCTGCTTTTCATAGATAATATGGTTGCGGACGAGGTTCAAATTCACGCCATCAGCGTAAAATGGGTCGGAGCTACCGTATTTGTAGATATGCTCCCAGCGTTCATATTCGTTTTCAAGGTTTTTAAGTCTGTCCATGCGCACCTCGCTTTCAATCGGAGAAATGTCCATCTGCTACCTATTTCTCCGTTAGGGTTCCGGTTCTGCCTCACTCTCATCATACTCCATAGACTCATACCATTCGGGAGAATAACCGAGTATCTCTGCTGCAAGCTGGCAAGATTCAACTGTCTGACATTGCGGAATATAGGTTTCGACTTTTTCACCGTTTTTATAGGTAGCCGTGCCAACATTGTAGCCGAAATCTTCATCAGCCCATTGGTGTTCAAAGGAGAGCGTGGGATACATTTGGGCAAGTCGTTTAATTACCGCCTCCGGTCGTGACCACGCCGTGTGAAATACTAGGGTATTGTTTTCAAACGGTTCGGCTTTATATGCGTCCCATTTTGTGTTCCACTGCTGCAAGCGCCACTCATACCAAGTCGGAGCGCCGTAATTTATTATGTTGTGTGCAAGCTGACGCCCCTTTTCAGCAGAGCCTTTATCTATACCAGACATTTCCCCTGAAATACCTACTTTATTTAAATCGGTAAAATACGCTTTAAGCGTTGTGATAGTATCCCGATATTCTTTAACAGAGAGCTTTTGAATACCCTCAACGGTTTCCGTATTTACCGGATTTACGGCAGATAAGTAGTTTGACAAGTCTTTAGAAAAGCTGCTTTCAAATGAAATATCAAGCTCTTTTGGCATGGGAATTATCTTGTCAAAAACAAGGAGCGTGTTTCCTTCCTCATCTTTAGTTGTAACCGCATCAAGCAATCTGCGTATCTCCGTTTCTTCTCCGTCAATCGCAAGACGATTTGTAATATGATTTGGCATTTTCTTATCCTTTCCACAGAAATGTCCCTCTGCTACCCATTTCTCAAACCTCGTCATCGAAATTGCTGGCATTATAGGCTCGGTTGAGTTCCTCCCGCGCCTCCTGCCGATATTCTTCTTCCGGCTTTACCTTTTCCTTTAGGTACTGTGCCGCAAATTTTTTGGCAGTAGTAAGAATGTTTTCGTGAGAACGCCCGTCGGTGTAGTTTTCGGTGAGCATACCGATTACCGTTGCGAATGAGATCGCAGATGTTCTTCCGGTTCTTGCGCATATCGGTATAACACGGTGTTCGATTATGCCCTCTATCTTTTTCAGATATGGAGCTATGCAAATATCAAGTTCCTCACGAATGTACTGACGGATCATGTTCTCATTGGCTCTTGCCGCATCCGTGTCAAGGCTGCTGTCAATAAGCAGCCGTACAGCGTTTGAAAAGTTGGTGTTGTGTTTCGCCGCGTACTTGTCAATAGCCTCTATCATTTCCTCCGTCATAGCTATCGGTTTTTGTTGGAGTCGCCTGCTCATAGGATAACCTCCTTTCTGTACTGTAAATATTTAGGAGAAATGCTAAAGAATTTCTCATAACGCTGGTGAAATTCCTTGCAACGCCTTTGGCGGTGCGGTGTGAGGTAGAGGAACGAAGTTCCTCTATTCCTGCCCTACGGAGTTGGGGCGCTTTTCCCCCGCGGTGTTGAAAAGCAGTTGAATGTTGAAAAATAATCACATTTGCATTTCATTAGCCTGTTGCTCCATTTCTGACTCCGCCTCGTCTATTTCTTCCGCTGTCATCTTGAGAAAATCAAGGAGAGGGATATTCAGACGGCGGTAGTGCTGCAAGTCCTCGTTCCAGTCCTTTGTTATCGGACTTATAATTCGCAGCTTGAGCTGTCTGTCGGGAAAGTCATTCTGTATCTTGCTGATAAGATGAATTGCTGCCTCTCTGCCTGCCTTGTCATTGTCAAGACCGATATAAACATGGTTTATTTCGGGGTGATTACAGAGGTATTTGTACGCCGCCATGTAATTCTCGCAGCCGTTAAGACTCAGGCGGTGTTCCGCTTTCCAGTTCTTGCCGAGCAGCGTCTGAAAGGTTGCGTGTGAGAGAGCGTCGATAGGGCTTTCAAATATGCGAAGTACGTCATTTGTTCCGCGCACCGCAAAAGGGCAGGTCTTGTCGCCGCCTGCCGCCTCACCGCGAAACTGCACAAAAGATGATGTTCCGCGAAAAGCGCAGCTCTGTATGACGCCTTTTTCGTCCGTTCCAAAGAACAGGCAGTTATGGTGAGCATTGTCCTCGGCAATGAGCTGCTGTTCTATCAGCGAAAAGACAATGTTCTTATCAATGCCGCGCGTCCGTATGAGATAGGCACACACTCTGGATGGCTTTATATCGTGCGGCGGGACAACAAATTCTGAATTCGATTTTGTTGCGCGGTTCAAGTTCTTCCGCACGAATGTTTCCGGCTGTACAAGATATACGCCGTGGAGTACACGGTTGGCGATAAAATCGAGTGCGTCATCACGGCTGCAACCGAGAGTGTCCGCCACAAGGTCGGCGGGAAAACCTTTTGCACCATCGGAATGGCGATACCAGTTGTTTTTTTCGGGGAAAATGTAAAGACCGCCGCTGTCCTTGATATGTACTGCTTTTGCATTGCTGCGCTTGCTCTCGTCAATAACCAGTCCCAGCGCCTCGGCGACAAGCAGGCAGCTTGCATTGGTTATCTTAAAGTAATCATCTCTCGAATATCTTCCCATTGTGTACCTCACTTTCATTCGGAGAAATGTCCCTATGCAGAATAAGCCGAAGGCGTTTCTAGCCCATATTCGCATAGGAGTATCTGATACCGGAAAGAACAAAGCAAACACATGGAAGTGAGCAGCCGTTGCCCCAAATCTTGTATTCAGCCGCATCGGGGTGCGGTGAGCTTAACCACTTTGCTATCTGTCTGCGCGTCTTTTCTTTTTTCAGCCCTTTTATCTTTCCATACTCGCTGAAAACCTTGCTCCAATAATCAATATCTGCCTCGGTAGGATTTGCAATTTCAAGCTCGCGACACCAACAATCGGGAAAGCCCTGCAAGCGGGCACACTCGGTTGGTGTGAGATACCTTACGGCAATTCTGCCCTCGCATTCCTTATTAACGATAGGGGCAGACTTGTAATCGGACGCTGCAAGCGTTCCTGCAAGCTCTTTATCGGCGGTGCGATAAGAACGGCTGGCACAATAGGAGGGGACGATAATTGCGTTCTGCTTTCCGGGGCTGCCGCCGTTCACGAGAGTGTTGGATATTCCATCGGAGCGCAGGCAGACGCCATGAGCCTGCATATATGGATAAAAGTTGCACGGTTCCGGTGCGAATAAGGTCTGATCCACATTTGTGGACAGAGTCGCTGACAGATTATCCTGTAACAATGCACCCTTGCCGCCGCCTTCTGCTCCGCAGCGTATTTTTAGGGTTTTCGGGGTTTCCACTACGAACGGACAGTTATTGCCGCCCATACCATAAGTTGCGGATACTGCGTTCGCTGTTTCAAGCGGTCCGGTGTAACGACAGGTCTGACTATGATTATCAAAACACTTTAGGTCAACCCTGCCTGTTTTTTCAGAGCTTCCAGCAGAACAAAGGGTAAACCCTTTCCTCGCTTCATAGAACGCTTGATTATACCCAGACACGCTTTCGGACTCAAATAGTATTTTGCCGGCACTTTCTCCTCCAAAATCTGCGACAAGGTAGATTCGACGACGACGTTGGGCGACTCCCCAGTATTGTGCGTTAAGCAATCGCCAGGCGACAGAATAATTATCTCCCACGATTTCTCCGCTGCCGAGCCACTTGTTGTTTTTCGGCATAGGTATTGATACCTCATCGGTTCCTTTGATGGAGCAGATTGCTGTGAGGACGGAGTGGAAATCCTTTCCTCGGTTGCTGCTGAATGCTCCTGCGACGTTTTCCCAGACGATATATCTCGGATATTTGCCATGTGTTGCACACCTCATTTCCTTTATCACACGGATTGCCTCGTAAAACAAGTTGGAGCGCGACCCGTCAAGACCGGCTCTTTTTCCGGCTATTGACATATCTTGGCAAGGCGAGCCAAATGTAATTATATCCACAGGCGGTATTTCCGCTCCGTTCATGCTGCAAATGTTACCGAGGTGCTTCACCTCCGGCATTCGCGTTCTGGTAACAAGTATCGGGAACGGTTCTATCTCCGATGCCCATATAGGCTTTATCCCGACAAGCATACCGCCAAACGGAAAGCTGCCGCTCCCGTCAAACAGGCTGCCAAGCGTTAGTTGTTCGTTCATATCCTTTCCTTTCTTTCAGAGAAATGTCCCTCTGCTACCCATTTCTCACGCAGGAGCGGTGGTTATCACGGAGAAATGTCCATCTGCTACCCATTTCCTGCGCGGGGGCGGTGGTTATCACGGAGAAATGTCCCTTTGCTACCCATTTCTCGCGCGGGGGCGGTGGTTATCGCAGAGAAATGTCCATCTGCTACCCATTTCTCGCATTTCGTATTCTTGTTCTCTCTTTCAGAGAAATGTCCCTCCGCTACCCATTTCCTCGATGAAAGCGCGTAGCTGCGGAGGGACTTGTTCTGATTTAATCTTCTGAAAAAGAGGATCGGTTCAAGAGGGTTCCAGTTCCTCATCTTCAGTTGCCGGAGTATGTTCGCGGAAATCGTCAAGGGTCATTGTATAGCCGCCGAAATTGGTGTCATCTTCGCCGAGAACAACACCTTCCTCTGCTCCCTGTATAGGGTATCTGGTAATAACCGTTCCAAAGTGATTGACGGTAATGATGTTTCTGACCTCGTTGGCGAACCCATCGTTATCATCGCGGAGGTCATAGGCATAAAGCCCGTCGGGAACAGTGCTGCGGTCAATTCGGTAGTTGCTGAAAAGCGCGTCCTGTCCGAGTATCTCAAAAGCCTCATACTCTCCGTCGTAAGCATTTACAGGTTTCATTGTGATGTCCTTTCCGAGAAATGTCCATCTGACGGACTTTTCTCAATCGTGTTCAGGTTCTTCTTCGTTTTCTTCTTCAAGAATGTCGTTCAGAGCGTCCCTTGCCCATGAGGGAATATGTTCCTCTTTCATAGCACCGAGGAAATCATTGCTGTGGATAGCGGCTTCCTCTCGGTCATATAAAAATACGCCGATAATCTGCCTGCCTTCCTTTTTAGGGTCGCAGCCTGTACCTAACTGTGCTAGGAAAAGCTGATTTTCAGGGATACGCTTATCCGGCACTAAATATTCGGGACGAATAATCATTACCCGTCCCGTATAGTCTGAAATGTTCGCAGTGTCAACATTGTTCTCACCATACATTCCGCAGAAAGTGAGTTTGTCAATGTCGCCCTCGCGTTCGCTTATGTATGCCTCAAATTCTTCATCATTGCCGTATCCGAAATCATTGCGGAATTTTTCTGCCATTTCGGAAATTATGCTTTCCATTCCGGATAGGGTCGGGTTATATCCCTTTGCGCGTAATTTTTCCATGAAGTGTCCTTCAACATTCATTTGCTCAACCATATCCCACACGCTGTCGCGTTCATCTTCGTTAAGCTCAAATTGCATTTCTTGCCCGTTGACGGTTCGGATAATTGAGCCTGCTTTCGGTGTGAGTTCTTCCTGTCTGATATGTTCATTCACATTAGATAATGCGCGGGAAAACAGGTCGTGATACGCAGCAAAACAATTATTGTTTGAGTCACCGGTGGTAAAGTAGTGTCCCCACACCGGTGAAAGACCCCCGTTGTGATTGCTGTTATACCATGTTACATAGTGGCTCGGCATATTCTTGCTCTGTCCGAGAAGAAATTCGGCGGTCGGGGTTTTAACTGTCTGAATTATGCGGTATCCTTCGACTTCCTGCTGTTTTTCTTTGTTTCTATCGTGGTAAGTAAACCTCACCTCCTCCGCTACGCTGTCGAGAAGAACAGAGTGAGCTGCCCCCAGCGTACTGTTGGCGACTTTTCTGATTGCCTCGGCGTTGGGATAATCGGCGATAAATTTGCTTGCCCACTCCTTGTTGGCTTTGTCGATACGACCGTCCCATTCAAGGCTGTTGATTCGCAGAGCAAGCATAAGCATTGCACGTTCAAAGCCGTATTTCTCGGTGACTTCCGCGGTGATTTTCTTCACATCAAGATAGTTGTTACGAAAGTTTTCGTTGATAGAACGGCGAATAAAAAAACCGCATTCCTCGTTCAAATTCATGCTTTCGCGGTACTGTTCAATTTCGCCGTTCTCTTTGGCATATTTGAGACTGTTCTTGTAAATATCCATAGTAAGTGTTCCTTTCACAGAAATGGGTAGCAGGTGGACATTTCTCAATCAGAGTTCCGGTTCTTCCTCGTTGCAAACAGGGTCGTGTGTAGCAAAATATTCGTTGATTGCCTTTTGTATATCCCATTCGCTTGGCGCGGTATTATCAACGCTGTTGTTCAGATATATATCTGTGATACCGGAAATAATCTCGTCATTATACTCGTCGCTGTCTAGCTCATTTTCTTCAATATAGTTTCTTATATCCTCCATAACGCCTATTCTCTGCTGTTTCATAAAAGCGTCAAGGAGTTCGCTTTGGGATAGCCTTATCTCATAGGTCTTGTCACCTATGGTGCGCTTTACAGCAAAATCTGTTTCGTGGTTCGGAGCATGACAGATGATTACACGCGCTTTCTCGGCGGCTGCGATCATCTCAGCAAGCTCCGCAACATTCACGCTGGCAGCAAGTTTTTGCTTGCAAAACCCTATAAGTTCGGCACTTGTGCCGACGAAAAGAGTGCCATCGGTGATTTTTTCTTTCAGTATATAACTATCAGAAAAATGAGGGTGCGGTAATACGGTTATCCTATCTGTAGTCGGCATTGTGATTTCCTTTCAAGAAATGGTCTGGAAATGCGTTTGGCTTATTTCGCAGATGTACATTTCTCTTTTTTCAGAGTTCCAGTTCATCTTCTTCCTCGGTCTGCGGAGCCGGTTTGCATTCGTCCAAAAACAAAAACAACGGAGTATTCTTTGTGTCCTCAAATACTCCGTTGGTTATTTCAGAAAGTCTGTTTATGTACTCCGTGCAGGCACTTGTGTCACGCTTACGGTATGCAGAATGAATATCGTAGTTGTCCAGCAGCACAGTTAGTTCCGTTGCGGCTTTTTCAAGCACCTTTGCTGCGGCAGGCGGTACGCTGCTGTCTGCGGCGCAGCGAAACAGTGAACGCTCTGCGGCTATTCTGTTCCGTATCGGGTCGGAGCTGGTGTAGTAACCTTGAATTTCATACCTGCCGTTGTAATGCCGCCACGTTGCAAACTGCGATGAGCCGGACGAACGTTCGCCGAGGACGATTTCCATTCCGGACGTGCTTATGGTTTGGATTGTTCTGAAATGCGAATCTATATGCACTTTCTCTCCTCCCGTTACTCGGTATAGTTTCTTGAATATGTTTGTGAGAATGGGCTTAACAATACCGTTTCCGGCAAGTTTGTACAGAAATGCGTCATTGTCTTTTACGGATTTTGCGATGTAATACTCCCTATCGGAGTAGCCCATAATTCGCCAACATTCAAGCGGCATTAAGCGTCGAACTTCAATTTTCCCTAATTTGTCAACAATAATGCCGGCTGTCCCACACCGACTAACAGACGAATTGGAATGTGCTGTTATAGTCGGAACGGTATAATCCTTTTTCAGCCGCTTGTTGTAGATGTCAACTACATTCTTCATTACTGAAACCCTGCCGATTTGTGCATACTGAATACTGCACTCATTTTGTTTAATGATGTGCTGTATCGTCTTTATAACCGTTGGTTGTGTAATAATGTATTTTTCGGGGTAATGAGGCTCAATAAAATCGAAATACCTCGCTCCACACTTGGATATGTACGGAATGACAAAACAGCCTGTATGGTTTTGGATAGATACCATAAAGCAGCGGATACGGTGCTGCGGCACTCCGTAGTTATAAGAGTCAATATCGACAGATGTATTCGTATATCCCTTTGCTGAAAGGAAATCGCACCACATATCAAAATCGGCTCTGTTCCTTTTGGAATGGCATTGCGTGACATTTTCCATAATCAGAACATTTGGAAGAATATCACACTCATTGAGCAATCTTTCTACCTCCCATAAAAGGGAGCTTGCTGTTCCGCTGCCTTTAACCATTCCGTCTTTTTTCCCGATAGATGATAAAGAGGTGCAGGGATAAGAGTAGGTCATCCAATACTGACAGCCGTCATCAAGAATTTCAAGGTCATTTCCTTTCACCTCTCGTATATCTGTTGGAACAAAATCGGTGTTGTGTATTGCGTTATACACGGCAACAGTACTAGGGTCATTCTCAATAAGGCGGTGAGCTTCAAAGGGAATGCCGCTGTCACGCATTGCCATAGCTTGTGTACCAATACCGCCAAATAGCTCAATCAGCTTAATCATCATTCATACTGTTCACCTCGTTTCTCCATACAATGGGTAGCAGATGGACATTGTTATCTGTCCATTTCTTCTGCGCCGTTTTCCTCCGCATCTTCGTCAAGCACCTGTTCTTCCGCCTTACCAAATTCAAGCTCGGCATTTATTGCCGATTGTTTTTCGATAAGCCTTGCGAGTTCTTCTGTGTGTTCAAACGGCTGTTCATATAGGGTTTGAGCGTTTTTAAGCTGGGTTTCATTCTTGGCTATGGACTCGGCAAGCCGTACCGGCTCGTTTTCCAACTTTTGAAGAAGATTATCCAGCTTTGTGATTAGCACCGATACCGCTGTTTGCATAGTCATTGCGGTAGCTGTTCTTTCCTTTCAAGACAAGGTGCATAGTAAGAGCGTCGGCACGTCTTATGCCAATCTCAAAACCATGATACTTACCGAAAAGCAGGAGTTCGTGTTCGGATGCCTCACTTGTTCCCATATAGGCTTGCACCTGCGCCTCAATCATTTCAGCCGCTTTTTCTTTTTCAGTATAAGTTTTTCCGTTTATTTCAATAACAAAGCTGTCATCAACAAACGGGTGCTGCTGAAAAGTCTGAATGTCTGCCAAAGCATTGTCACGCTGTCGGGTAAGGTTCTCTATCATTGTTGGATACATTTTTGTGATGTCTGTTTCCAAGCGCTTATGTTCTGATAGATAATCGGATTGCAGCAGCATAAGACGAGCGACCTCATTATCAACGGTCAATTTTTCGGCTATCAGAGGATTGTCGGTGGTCGCGGCTTTCATCTCGGCAAAGGTGAGAGCTGTTTCATCGATGTCCTCGCAGCTACGGGATACAGGCTTTCCGGAGAGAACTTTTGACGCTATCTCCTGCTTTTTTTCAAGGAGCTGCCAGCGATATGTATCAAAAGTACCCTTTGTAGCGTAGTAAAAGACGTGTACCTCATCAAGTTCGTTTCCTTGACGAATACCGCGACCGTTGCGCTGCTCGATGTC
>CAMAGG010000007.1 GCA_945833805.1 uncultured Clostridia bacterium
TAAGGACAGAGATATCGCGATGGTATTCCAGAACTACGCTCTGTATCCTCATATGACTGTTTTCGATAACATGGCATTTGGTCTTAAGCTCCGTAAGGTTCCTAAGGACGAGATCAAGAAGCTGGTTGAAGAGGCTGCAAAGATCCTCGATATCTCCCACCTGCTCGACAGAAAGCCGAAGGCTCTCTCCGGTGGTCAGCGTCAGCGTGTAGCGCTCGGTCGTGCTATCGTTCGTGATCCTCAGGTCTTCCTGCTCGACGAGCCGCTGTCAAACCTCGACGCAAAGCTCCGTGCGCAGATGAGAACCGAGCTTTCCAAGCTCCACAAGAAGCTGGGTACCACCTTCATCTATGTAACCCATGACCAGACAGAGGCTATGACAATGGGTGACAGAATCGTTGTTATGAAGGACGGCTACATTCAGCAGATCGATTCTCCTATCAACCTGTATGAGAACCCCGTAAACAAGTTCGTTGCAGGCTTCATCGGCTCTCCGCAGATGAACTTCATTCCTGCAAAGCTCCTTATGCTCAACGGTAAGTACACCGTTGAATTCGGTTCTGAGGACACCAAGACCTCCAGAGGCCGCAAGTTCTATGTTGAGCTGCCCTCCGCAAAGGCAGACGACGAGTCCCTCAAGTACTATGTAGACAAGGAAGTTATCCTCGGTATCCGTCCTGAGAACATTCACGACGAAGAGATGTTCCTCTCCAACGCAAAGACCGGTATCATCGAGGCTTCTGTTGACGTAACCGAAATGCTCGGTGCTGAAACCTTCCTGTACCTCACCTGCGAGGGAATCCCGCTCACAGCAAGAGTATCTCCGAGATGCACCGCTCGTCCTCAGGACGTAGTAAAGCTTGCTCTCGACCCGAACAAGATCCACCTGTTCGACGCTGCTGACGAGCACTCTCTGCTTTCTTAATCGACAGTACACAGACTGCGGCGCGGCTGAATTAAGCCGCGCCGTTTTTGTACAGTAAGGAGCGTAACATGAAAACATCAAAGTATATTGCAATCGTATTTTTCGGTCTGCTGCTCAATTTCTTTGGCTTTTTGGGAGTAATTCTCACCACCGGGAACATTATTGCTGCGCCGATCATCGGAGCAGTACTTGGCGCGCTTCATGTCTGCCTGCGCAGTATAATCAGCAAGGACACCGGGCTTACTACCCTTTGGTACACGCTGGGGGCGCAGCTTCTCCCGATGACCGCCTGTGCCGTGTGGCTGATAATTAATCTGGTAATGCGCTTCAATAATCCGGGATATGACTTCAAGGGGTTGGAGCTGTGGTTTGCGGAGTTCACCCTTGTTATGCTTGTGATCTCGACTGTGATCTCCGTGGTGTTCGGCAGAGTAAAGGCGAAGAAGGGTGCATAATTGGCATTAAGGAGCGAACCAGATGAACGATAAAATAGAACAGATTATTTCCAACATTGAAAAGGTGATAATCGGCAAGAGGGCAGTTATCGAAAAGGTGGTCTGCGCCATGCTCGCGGGAGGTCATGTTCTTATTGAGGATGTCCCCGGAGTGGGCAAGACACTGCTCGCCGAAACCCTTTCCAAGAGCGTTTCCGGCAGCTTCGGGCGCATTCAGTTCACCCCGGACTTGATGCCCTCGGACGTTATCGGCTACACTATGGTGGATATCAACAGCGGCGTGAGCGAATACAAGCCCGGTGCGGCAATGTGCAACTTCCTGCTGGCAGACGAGATAAACCGCGCCTCGCCGAAGGTGCAGTCCTCTCTGCTGGAGGCTATGGAGGAATTGCAGATCAGCGTTGACGGCGTAACACACCCGCTACCGAAGCCGTTCATGACCCTTGCAACCCAGAATCCTATCGAAACCTTTGGTACCTATCATCTGCCGGAGGCACAGCTCGACCGCTTTCTGATGCGGATTTCTGTAGGATACCCCGACAGAGCCGCGGAAATGAAGATGCTGGAGATAATGCCCCAGCGGTTGGAGGTTTCCCCGGTGATGACCCTTGAGGAGCTTATTTCTTTGCGGGAGCAGGCGGCGGGAATTGCTGTTGCGGACAACGTGAAAGCCTACATTCTTTCGCTGGTGAGCGCAACGCGGTATATGCCGCAGGTGAAGCTAGGGGTAAGCCCCCGCGGGTCGATCGCTCTGTTCCGGGCGGCGCAGGCAATGGCGCTTATGAATGGCAGGAGCTTCGCTACCCCGGACGATGTGAAGTCGGTGGCAGGAGCGGTGCTTTCCCACAGGATAATCCTTGCGGCAGGGCAGACGGATTATGGCGCACCCTATGACATTATAGTTAATCTGCTGAATAATACTCCTGTTCCTGTATAACTAAAATGCGCACAGCAAATCACTGTGCGCATTACTATTTATAAAATCAACCGCCGGAAATGTTCACAACTCTGCACATACCCTCGATTTCCTCAAACTGGAGGTGAAGCTCCCCGCCGCCGAAATCCGCGTGGATCTCTCCGGTCGCTTCGGTGAATTTTGTACCGTTCTGGAACAGAAATCCCGCAGCAAGAAGCCTGTGGTCGCAGTAGAATCCCCTGATTATCTCAAGATACTGCCGAAGGAACGTCTGCAAGTCCGCCGGGGCGAAGATCTCCTCCGGCAGCCCGTGAATTACCACGAAAGCAGCGCCGCCGTCATAAGGGCAGCGGTAGTAGCAGAGGTTCTCGGCTGAAGCTCCGCAGGCTGTCATTGACAGGTTGTGACCGTTGTGAAGCTCGTCAAGCATGAACTTTCCGGTCTGGAATTCCGGCAGCTCCGGCAGGGACTTTTTCGCCCGGTAAGACGCCGCGGCAGCCCTTTCGGGAAGTCCGCTCTCTGTGTGCGCCCAGCTCCACAGCCATGTGTTCTGGATATGTGATTCCGAGCCGAGTATCCCGGCTTTGAATTCTCTGTTGCCGAAGCGGATCAGCCCTTCCGACGGGTTAAGCTCCCAGCCATTTTCGCCGATGACTGATTCTCCCATTCTGTTCTGCCGAAGAAATGCCTGTCCCGCCGACAGCGAGAGCAGGTCGAGCATATTTGCCTTGTCAAAATACACAGGGCAGTCAAGCACTGAACGATTATCCATAATTAATCTCCGATATTGATATTCTGTCCGAATTTTCTGAGGATATCCCGCATGAGCAGCTTGTCGATCTGATACATCTTAGTTCGTCCGCGGGGGAGGTCGTCCGTTCGCAGCTCAAAGCGCAGCCAGACCTCGGAATAGTCCTCCTCATAGAAAAAGGTGCATAGCAGATACTTGTTCTTTGTCGCATAATAGTTCACCGGTGTGAAACTAAGAACACTTCTCAGATCCTGATCAATCTGCTGCTCCGTTTCGGCGATCGTCATTGGCTCAAACTGAACCTTTTTAGTGCGGGGAAGCTGCTCCGCGCGCTTTTCTTCCTCGGATCTTCCGATTTTCTTCTTTTTGAACAGTCCGAACAATTCACATCACCGCCTTTTAGTATATATTATATTGATTGATTTGTCAAGAAGCGCCGCCGCACATACCGCGGCGGCGCAGTTTAGTCAGTTTACCGTCATTTTCTCAATGAATTCCTTGTCGCGGAGCGGTCTGCCGTTGAATATTCCCTCGATGAGGTCAACATCGAAGCCGCTTAACGAAGCGAGGTCGTGAGGGCTGTCGATGTCCTTGGCGCAGACGGCGATGTTCTTCTCCCGCGCGATTTTGATGAGGGATTTCACAAAAGCCGCCGATACGCTGTCGCCGGACAGCCGGGACGCTTTTATCTTGACCGTTTTTACCGCAGGATTATCCAGCGGCTCGGCAGTGAAATAGCCTGCGCCGGTGTCGTCCGCGATCACGTTCACGCCCATTTCTGAAAGCTGCTGGAGATAGATGCTGCCGCTGTTAAGCGTGCCTGCTTTCTCCGAAACTGCGATGCTGACTGCACTTGTTGGCAGAGAGTATTGCTGAAGGGTATTTTGCAGTATCTCCACAGAGGTATCGCTGTTGAGTATATTCTCAGGAATATTGAAGCTTACACGGAAATCCGGGAAGCCCAGTTTCCTTACCTTTGCACAGAACTGACAGATCTGGTCGGTGGCAAATCTGTAAAGCTGCTTTGAAAGCCCCAGCTGGTCGATTATGGGCAGGAACCGATCGCGGGGGACTGTCATTTCCTCGTTGCCCCAGAACAGGCTTGCCTCGCAGCAGTGCAGCGCTCCGGTGTTCATTTCAAGAACCGGCTGATAGAGGTAATAGAACCCGGTGAATCCGCTTTCCGCTGCATCGGTGATAAGTTTTTTCACCATGAGGTTGTCGGTAAGGTTCTCCTCCAGACCCTCGGAGTAGCATACTGCGTCCTCAAAGCGGCGCTCCTTTGCGAGCCGGAGCGTGTGCGTAGCCGCATTAACGCACGCCTGAATGCTCTCCGCATCGTGGGGATAGATCGTAAATCCGGCATATGCCCGGATATGATGCTCGTTGTCATGCAGATACCACGGCGAGCGGAACTTGGTCAGCACCGCCTGAGCAAACTGCCGAGCCTCCTCACGCTCAATGCCGCTGAGCATGATGAACAGGATATCTCCTGAGAAACGGTACACCTTTTTCGGCCCGCTGCACGGGAGCGCCTGAATATATTCGGCGCAGCTCTTAAGGATATCGTCGGAATATTCAAAGCCGTAGATCTCTGAAATGCTCTTGAGGTTGGAGAATTCCACCGCCAGCACCGCGCCGCTTCTGTTTTCGGAGATCTCGTCTGAGAAATCCCGCTCAAACATACTGCGGTTGGGGATATTTGTGGCAATATCATAGTAAGCCAGCCTTTCAAGACGGGTTCTGGAGTTCCTGAGCTCTTCCTCAAGGAACAGCTTATAGATAACCGTTGACAGCAGCTGAGTTAGGCTTTTGAGCAGAGTGCGTTCACGACTGCTCCATTCACGGTTTGTTGTTTTGGAAGTATACAGAAGTACGCCGCGGTTGCTGCCCTGATCGTAGGTGCGGGCAAGCACGCAGCTCAGATTTTTGCCGTCCCTGTCCTGACCTATAGTTTTTCTGTCGGTGCAGACGATGCCGCTGTAATCCAGCTCCTCACGGATCTCCGGCTTGCAGACGAAATTCACCATAACAGGAAGCACCATGCCGGATTTATCCAGCTTATAGGACTTTACAGGGTTCATGTCGTCGGTGCAGAATTCTATCTCTGACAGTCCGAAGTGATCGGTGATGAGCAGGGTGATATTTCTTATAGCAGTCTTGGTGTCCGGGCTTTGCAGGAAGATCGAATACACTCCGTTCACCAGTATCTGATCCTCAAAATTCTGTCCCAGCAGCTTGTTTGCGTTCTGGGAGGTTTCCATTTCGTCCACCAGTGCAACATAGGAATTTGCGACGCTGGAAACAGTATGCACCATTGTGTCAAGAAGCTGCGCGTTTCCGTCCACGGTTTCCTGATCCTCTCCGGTGATTATCCAGCTGCCTATGGTCTGGTGGCGTACCCGTATGCTTTTTTTTCGCTGATAATCCATTTTGTTGAGGTTGAGCTTCTTATCCTGCCCGGTGGGGGAGATAACGCTGCCGTCATTGTCGGTTATCGCGGAATACAGACCTTTTGTACGGGAGAATGGCTGCTGTATTCTGACAAGGTAATCCTCGCCGAGGATATCCCTGAGGGTATAGGTGTTCTGGTCGTTGAGCTTAACGCTGTGCTTGCTGCGGTAGCGGCGCATTACCACGTCCTCGCCCTCGCAGTCAAGATATGCGGTGACGTTGAACATCATTCCCTCGATGAAATCAAGAAGGGAGCTGCTACGGCGCGCCTTTCCGGTTATGTAGTACCATTCGTATACACCGCCGTTGTTTAGCCTTGCGTGAACCCTGATCTCGTCAGTCGTTCCGGCGATGACCTGACTTATCACCTCGCAGAACGGCTGATAATCGTCCGGGTGTACAGTTTCGCCCATGATTATCGTATCCCCGGCAGAGCCAAGAGGACTGATCCCTGCGAGTATCTTCGCAGGAAATCCCTGATGAAAGCTCATGGAATATGCAATATTTCCGCTGTTTTCTACTGCGCTGAACAGCAGACTGCCGCCGTTTTCTGCGACGGATCTGGTTTTGCTTGGCGGCTTTATTGCGCTGATATTCTGAACGTATTCGATAGTGTTACTTGTTTTGCTCTGATTGCTCAAGCCTCATCACCTCGTCGGATAGTGCGTTAATATTTTATCAATTTAATACAACACTTGTTTCCTTATGTATTCATTTTATCACAAAACATTTAACTTTTCAAGTGCTTTTTTGTGAATTTTACAATATTTCATTAAAATTTCACTGAATATCCGTCCCGCCTGTCAATTGCTTTCCTAATTCACCGGCAGGGTGCAGAAATATTTGTGCTTCTTTAGTATTTAATTTCGGCGCGCTTTTCCGGGACAAACCCTCGGTTCATGCTCACATGGTTAATTGTGTGACAATAATTCAACACATGAAGAAAAACTCCGTAAAAAACCGGGTCAGGAAAGGCGTTTCTGACCCGGTTTATTCCGTGTGATTATAATGTATGCGTTATCCGGCGGGATTATTCCGCGATAATACTGGTGAACGCGCCGATGAACGCACCGTTCCCGCTGAAGAGATAAAGCACATTCCCATCGAGATGGATCAGGTAATCCCTGTCGTCTGCGGTGTTCACTACCGAAATGCAGTCCGGTGGGCAGTCTATGGCAGAGATGCTGCTGTCCGGGAAGTAGTCGATGCCGTCAAATGTGAGCTGATAAACTATCACAGACAGACCATTGCCGGATTCCTCTGAGTCATCGGATTCACAGTCGTCTGTAACCACCTCGTCTTCGCATTCTTCGTATTCCGGAACATCTTCTTCGATATCTGCTTCCGCATCATCGTACCAGCAGTCTCCGACTTCATCGGGGAGTGTCCCATTATCTGAGATGTCATCAGTGGGCAGAACGTCATGTATCTGATCGGAATTGCCTAATTTATCATCGCTGTCGCTGCTGTCGGTGGCAATGGCATTTTCCGGAAGATCGCCGGTAAAACCGTTTCCGTCTGATATGGGATCGTATGCGGGGGTCTCGTCTATGGACTGATCCACCGCTTCATCATATTCCGAAGCGTCCTCTGCCACTTCGTCAACTTCATCAGCAGAGCTTTCTTGAGAAGTTGGTCGGGAGTTATCTTTAGCCGATTCCGGTGCGCCAGCATCATATGACGGCAGGTCGGTTATCTGCATAGAACTATTGTTCTCGTCAGAGGCCATCTCCATGCTTGCTGCTGAGGAAACGCTGCCGCTGATCATATTATCGGAGCTATTCAGCCTAGGAATCAGCACTACCGCAGCAAGGGTGATACATGCGCAGGCGGCTGCGGCTCCTCCGATGAAAGCTATTTTCCTGAGGGGGATCGGCTTTTTCTGTTCCGGGATATCTGATGATCCCTCCGGATCGGATTTTATTTTCGCCATGACCTCTGCTTTCATACGGTCTATTGCTTCTTTGTCCGGGGAAATGCTCTCCGCAGACTTTTTGTATTCGTCCTTGAAGTTCATCAGAAATCCACCTCCCCTTCAATTCCTGCGTACTTGATCAGCAGCGGCTTAAGCATTTTCCGCGCTCGGCTCAGCTGCGATTTCACCGTGGATTCTCCAATGCCTGTGGCGGCGCTTATCTGCGCCACCGACATATCCTCGAAGTAAAACAGGTGAATGACCGTCCGGTATTTGTCAGGCAGCCGCATTACCGCATTAAGCACGGCATTGCGGCGCTCTATTTTCTCATAATTTTCCTCGCAGTCGGAATATGCCGGCTGATTATTCGGATCGTCCATGTTTTCAAGGAGATCTCCCCCGGCGCGGTGCCTGTTCCATGCAGAGCCGGCAGCGCTGTTGGCGCAGTTCACCGCACACCGGATAAGCCATGCCTTCCGGTGCTCCTCGCTTGTGTATATCATGCCGGCTCGGAAGTACCTCAAGAACACGTCCTGAGTAACGTCCTCGGCGTCGCTTCGGTTTGCAAGGCGCGTGAAAGCTATCCTATACACCATAGGCATATAGAACTCCATTACCTTATCAAAGCTTTCCGCTGCACAGAGCGATAGTGTGTCCATATCTTTTCTCCGTCGGAATACGGGATTTCGTCCGTATGAATTCATAAATAATACCGGGCAGATATAAAAAAGGTTGCAGATTTTCTGAAAAATAATGTGAAATTATTTACCGAAATTACAGCGCTACGGTCTTTCTGTATGCGATACCGCCCTTTATGACGGTAAGTTCCGGAGTAGTCATAATGTCCAGCGGGTCGCCGGAGAACAGGGTGAAGTCCGCGTCCTTTCCGACTTCGACAGAGCCTATCCTGTCCGCAGCACCGAGGGCTTCTGCCGCATTAATGGTAATGCAGCGCAGCGCCTCGTCATGGGAAAGTCCTCCCCTTACCGCCAGCGCAGCGGTGAGCGGCAGGTACTGGATAGGTGTTTCCGGGTGGTCGGTGCAAAGCGCGAATTTAATACCGTGCCGCGCCAGCTCCGCCGGGGTGGAGATATCGTGGTTTGCAAGCTCCGGCTTGCCCCGGTCGCCGAAAATCGGGCCGAGGACTACCGCCGGCATATCCTCTGCAAGGTCGTCCGCGATAAGCGCTCCGTCGGTGCAGTGTATCAGGACGTAATCCAGTCCAAATTCCTCGGAAATTCTCATAGCGGTGAAGATATCGTCCGCACGGTGGCAGTGGAAATGAGCCTTGAGCGGGTGCTCCTTGTCGAACAGCGGCAGCAGCGCCTCGCATTTCATATCGAAATCCGGCAGGGATATCTCGTCCTCCGTACCCTTGAGCCGGTTGTATTCCGCGAGGTCATCCCGGTAGCGCCGCGCCTTGATGAGCTGTTCCCGGATAATTGCGGCGGTAGCCATGCGGGTCACCGGGGTTTCGTCCCGGTCGTTGTAGGTGTTCTTGGGATTTTCGCCCAGCGCGAACTTTATCGCTGCCGGTGACTTCATCACAAGGCGGTCTACCCGCTTGCTGCCCCATGTTTTCATAATAATGAACGAACCGCCTATCGGGTTGGAGCTGCCCACTCCGGTGCATACCGAGGTCACTCCGGCGGAAACCGCGTCCTTAAAGCAGCGGTCGAGGGGATTTACGCTGTCAACAGCGCGGAGGTGCGGAGTGGAGGGGTCGGTGTCCTCGTTTCCGTCCTCACCCTCGAAGCAGAGCGCGTCGTTCCACATTCCGATGTGGCAGTGGGCGTCAATGAAACCGGGGTAGAGGGTCAGCCCCTTTCCGTCAATGATTTCCTCATCGGGCTGAGGGGCAAATCCGCTCATGTCGCCAATTTCGGTGAAAATTCCGTCCGCGCACCGCACAAATCCGCAGCCGTAGTCCCTTTCTGCCATTGTAATGATTTTAACGTTTGTAATTACCATATGATTTCCTTTAGAAAATACCAGCCGCCAGACCAATGACCCGGCGGCTGAACCAGTTATAGATGTCCTTTGTTTTCAAAATAGCGGATCAGTTTTACTATCTCCCCGCAGATCACGGTATCCCGTGCGCATCCGTTCACCATTGCCATGCTGTTGCGGCGGTAGATCTCCGAGCGGGTGTTGTACAGCTCCCGGAGCTGCTCCGGGGTGTTCTTCATTACGAGGGGTCTGTTCTGGTCGTTTCTGATGCGTTCATAGCATATTTCGAACGAGGTGTTGATATACACAGATAGCCCGCTCTGCCGCGCGAATTCCGCGGTTTCGTCATTGATGAGCGCGCCGCCGCCGGTCGCTACGATATATCCTCCGGAAAGTTCCCGGATATACTTCGCCTCCAGCCTGCGGAAATGCTGCTCTCCGAACTGTGCAAAGATGTCGGGGATAGAAAGACCCTCCCGCTCAACGATAACTCTGTCAAGGTCTACCAGTTCCCGGTCAAGCTCCGCCGCGAGCATACGCCCGATATGGCTCTTGCCGCAGCCCATGAACCCGCAGAGATACACCGAAGCCGTCATATCAGATCCTCCATATCGGAGATTATCTTGTTGATATCTTCGGTCTTGTAGCTTGCGCCGTCCCATATCTCATGCGCAGCCACCGCCTGAAGCACCAGCATTGCCATTCCGGTCATAGCCTTTGCGCCCTTTTCACGGGCGGTCTTTGCCAGCAGAGTGACCTTGGGGTTGTAAACTGCGTCAAACACATGGCTTACACCGTCCAGAACCGCAGGAGTGCAGGGCATTCTGTCCACCTTCGGGAACATTCCCACAGGGCAGGCGTTCACCAGCAGGTCGTATTTTGCGCCCTCCGGCAGATCGCAGCGATCGAGCGCCGCGCCGCTGATATAGGCAATCTGAACCCTTGCGTCAGCTTTGAGCGCCTTTATCTCCCGGACTACCTCCTCTGCAAGCGACTGATCCGATCTCAGCGCGGCAATTGTGAGGTTTCCGCCGGACAGGGCGGTTTCTATCGCCATCATTCTGCCCACGCCGCCGCAGCCGATGAGCAGGACATTTGAACTGAGGGAAGCTCCGAGGGCTTCAATGGACTTGGTGAAGCCGATGACGTCTGTGTTGTAGCCGACCTTTTCCGGGCTGTTCGCCCCGCATTTGATGCAGTTCACCGAGCGGTAGCGCTGAGCGCCCTCGTCCAGCCTGTCGCAGAAATCGATTATGGAAACCTTGTGCGGAATAGTTATGTTGAAGCCGTCCAGATTAGCAAGGAAGTCAAACCTTCCTTGTAAGTCCTCCGGCGTGATATCGTACATCTGATAATCCACCTTTTCACCGTCGAGGGCGAAAAGCCGTTCATGTATCTGCGGGGACAGGGAGTGTCCCAGCGGGTGTCCTAAAATTCCGAATTTACGCATAGTTTTCTCCTTACCCTTTAAGCGCGGCAAGAGCCTTTTCTAGGGTCTCCGCATTCTCTATCTGCATTGCGTTTGCGCCGCGGAAGGTTTTCTTTACCAGTCCGGTGAGCACCTTGCCGGGGCCAAGCTCCATATAGGCTTCAATGCCTGAGTTGTTCATCGCCTCAAGCTCGTCGGTGAATTTTACCGGAGAGCAGATGTGCGCTGCGAGGTAGGACGGCATATCCGAGAAATCCTCCAGCTTCTTTCCGTAGAGGTTGGAGTAGAAGTCGCAGTCCGGGGTCTTGAACGGAAATCCTGCCACAGCCGCCTTGAATTCATCCGCTGCGCTGTTCATCAGCTTTGTGTGGAATGCTGCGGAAACCGCCAGCTTCACGCCGCGCTTTCCAAGCTCCGCAAACTTCGCGAGTGCCTCGTCAATTGCCGCGGCTTCTCCGGCGATGACCGTCTGCTGCGGGCTGTTGTAGTTCGCAGGAGCGCAGAAGCCGTTCACTTCCTCGCAGATTTTAGCGATAGTTTCATTGTCGCTGCCGATGATCGCAGCCATTGCTCCGCCGGTAGCCTCAGCCGCCTTAGCCATAGCTTCGCTGCGCAGCTTTATCGCCTTGAAAGCGTCCTCCAAGCCGAGCATTCCGGAAGCGTACATTGCTGCATATTCGCCGAGGGAATGTCCCGCAACCGCGCAGTTTTCAATTCCGTTCTCCCGCGCCGCCGCCAGCGCCAGCAGGGAAGTGGTGAAGATAGCGGGCTGGGAAAGCCGGGTCTTCGCCAGTTCCTCCGGTGTGGAGTCGGACAGCTTCTTTGCCAGATCAAATCCCATGATGTCCGAGCCGCACTCGTAGATACGCTTTGCGGCAGAGGACTTCTCTGCAAGCTCCGCGCCCATTCCGGGATACTGAGAGCCCTGTCCTGAGAATAAAAATACTGTTTTCATAATGTTTAACCTCCAAATTGTTTTTTTATCAGTCAGATAGTTTCCTCGGCGTGACGTGTGACGTGGCAGCCGATATTCACCGCCACCGGTAGTCCCGCGATATGCGTTGCGGATTTCTCAATATTTACATAAAGCGCGGTGACAGTTCCTCCGAAGCCCTGAGAGCCTATTCCGAGCCTGTTTATGCTGTCCAGCATCTGCTGCTCCAGCTCCGCGTAAGCCGGGTCGGGATTTCTTACAGAAAGGTCGCGGCAGAGCGCCTTTTTGGCAAGGTATGCGGAGTATTCAAAGTCGCCGCCTATTCCTACTCCCACCACGATAGGGGGGCAGGGATTGCTACCGGCAAGACTGACGCATTCCGTCACGAAATCCACGATATCCTGCTTTGAAGCGGAGGGGGTGAACATCTTGAGCCGGCTCATGTTCTCGCTTCCGAAGCCCTTGGGCGCCGCCATGATGTGTATTTTGTCGCCGGGGACGATACGGGTATGAATCACGGCAGGGGTATTGTTATTGGTGTTTTTGCGCTCCAGCGGGTCTCCGACAATGCTCAGCCGTAGCTTTCCGTTGACGTAGCCCTGAGCCACTCCTGCGTTCACCGCGTCCTCGAACGGCTCGCCGGTGATGTGTACGTCCTGACCGATCTCGGCGAAGATGACAGCCATTCCGGTGTCCTGACATATCGGCACTCCAAGCTCCGCCGCGCAGTCGATGTTGCTCACGATGTCAGATAGTACGCTTTTGCAAAGGGAACTCTCCTCCCGGTCGATACTGCCGCTGATACATTCCTTCATGCCGCAGGGGAGATGAAGATTTGCCTGCTCGCAGAGCCTTGCGACTGTATGGGCAATTGCTGATGATGGAATTTCTCTCATTATATGTAATTCCTTTCTATTAATGTATGCAAGCGCCTCTGCGGTTTTGGGAGAGAACCCGCTTTTCAGCCGCAGATGAGTGCGTTTTAACTAAAATATTGCCGAGATAATCGGCGATTTCCACGGAATAGTTGAAAAAAGTGTTGACAAAATCGCCACAATAGGGTAAAATAAATATGGTATGTCATATTCTGACCCTATCCATATTACAGAATATGACAGGTTAAGAAAGTGATAAACACATTATGTTTATTATTATACTATATAACGCAAAGAAAATCAAGGAGAATTTTTAATGAGCGGAATTGAAATCATAGGAACCGGAAGCTACGTTCCGGAATTTGTCGCCGACAACAACAAGTTTGCGGAGTTCCTCGACACATCTGACGAGTGGATAACCCCCCGCACCGGAATAAAGCAGCGGCATATCCTTACCGACAAGCCCGGCTATTACATGGGCATAAAGGCGGCGGAAAGGGCGATCGAGGACGCCGGTATAAAGCCGGAGGAGATAGACCTCGTTCTGGTTTCCACTTGCAGCCCGGATTTCTTCTATCCTTGCAGCGCCTGCCTTATCCAGAAGAAGATCGGCGCGGTTAACGCTGCGGCTTTCGATGTTAATTCCGCCTGCACCGGATTCATTACCGGGACCGACATCGCACAGAAATATCTCGAATCCGGTCACTATAAGACGATTTTGGTGGTAGCTGCCGAGCGGCTTTCGGGTCAGCTTGACTACACCGACCGCTCAATGTGCATACTATTTGGTGACGCGGCGGGAGCGGTGATTTACAGAAAGTCCGACAAGCCGTTCTATTCCATGCTGGGCGCGGACGGCGACGAGTTCGAGGCGCTCTACTGCAAGATAAACTACGACTCAAACTGCCCGTTCTATGAAACCGAGGGGGAGCTGTGGGACGCAATGTTCGACACGCCCTCCAAGAAAAAATTCCTCCAGAGCGATGGACACGCGGTTTACAAGTTCGCCGTAAACGCTATGAATAAGGCAGTCCGGAACGTGGCGGAGCAGGGCGGTTACAGCCTTGAGGATCTTGATATAGTAATACCGCATCAGGCAAATCTCCGCATAATCAACAAGGCGACAGAGATGCTGGGTATCCCGAAGGAGCGGGTGTACACCAACATCGAGCGCATGGGTAATGTTTCCAGCGCCTGCATTCCCGTATGCCTTGACGAGCTGAAGAAAAAGGGCGCGATCAAGCCCGGACAGAAGATCTGCTTTGTGGGATTTGGCGCAGGACTTACCTACGGCGCATTGATTTTTGAAACTTGACATAATAACAATACAACATGAAAGGATAACTAATATGGCAGGAACAGCAATAATCACCGGCTCCAGCCGCGGTATCGGCGCAGCGATCGCGAAGCGTCTTGCAAAGGACGGCTATAACATCATCATCAACGACGTATCTCAGGAAATAATCGACACCGCCGGAAAGGAAGTCGCAGAGGAGTGCCGCGCTTTCGGAGTAAAAGCAGAGTGCTATGCGGCGGACGTTTCCGACTATGCCCAGTGCGAGGGACTTGTTAAGTGGGCAAAGGAAGAGTTCGGCAGCATTGACGTGCTTATAAACAACGCGGGAATTACCCGGGACGGACTTATGGCGCAGATGAGTGAGGAGATATACGACCTCGTTATCCGTGTGAACCAGAAGTCGGTGTTCAATATGACTAAGCTTGTGGGCAAGGTAATGATACGTCAGCGCAGCGGCAGGATCGTAAATCTCGCCTCCGTTGCGGGACTTTACGGCAACCCCGGTCAGATGAACTATTCCGCTTCCAAGGGCGCTATTATCGCCATGACAAAGACTACTGCAAAGGAGCTTGGCAGCCGTGGGATAACCTGCAACGCAGTAGCCCCCGGATTTATCCAGACCCCCATGACTGACAAGCTCACCGAAGAGCAGAGAAACGCAATGCTGGCGCAGATCGCCATGAAGCGCTACGGTCAGCCGGAGGAGATCGCGGGTGTTGTTTCCTTCCTGTGCAGCCCGGATTCTTCCTACGTTACAGGGCAGATAATTGAGATCAGCGGCGGACTTAGTATGTAATTCAGGTTTTATTTCTACTTTATAAATTTTCGGAGGATAAACACTTATATGGAAAGACGAGTTGTTATAACCGGACTTGGCGCAGTCACCCCCTGCGGAAATTCCCCGGAGGAGCTGTGGAACAGCCTTATGGCCGGAAAGCACGGCTTTGAGCTTGCTCCGTGGTTTCCGGAGCAGGAGCCGGACAATCTCTCGGTTGTTTCAAGGGTAAAGAACTTCGACCCGTCAGAGTATTTCGACAAGAAAGAGCTTCGCCGCAACGACGTTATCGTGCAGTACGCGGTTTACAGCGCAATGAACGCGCTCAAGGACGCGGGTACTGATTTCAAGGATCTTGATCCGTTTCGTGTTGGAGTAGTTATCGGCAGCGGTATCGGCGGAATTTACACCACTGAGGAGGAACTGAACAACTACCACCAGAAAGGAAACAAGCGCGTCGGCGTATTCACCATCACCAAGATGATAGGCAACATGGCTGCGGGAGTTGTGGCTATCCGCACCGGCTTCAAGGGCAGTAACTTCTGCGTTACCACAGCCTGCGCCAGCGGCACTCAGTCGATAGGCGAGGCGTTCCGCTCAATAAAGCACGGCTATCTTGACGCGGCGATCGCGGGAGGCACGGAACACAGCGACATCGGCTTCTGCTACGCTTCCTTCAACAATATGCACGCTGTTACCCGCTCCACCGATGTGGACAGAGCTTCTATCCCGTTTGACGCTGAGAGAAGCGGTTTTGTGCTCGGCGACGGCTGCGGAGTTCTTGTGCTTGAGGAATATGAGCACGCAAAGGCACGCGGCGCGAAGATCTATGCTGAGATCTGTGGCTATGGCAGCACCTGCGACGCATACCACGAAACCAGCCCCGATCCCGAGGGTAAGGGCGGCGCAAAGGCTATGGAGCTTGCCTACAAGGAAGCAGGCATGAAGCCGGAGGACATCAATTATATCAATGCCCACGGCACCTCCACCAGCATGAATGACAAGACCGAAACTTTGGCGATAAAGGCTGCTTTCGGCGACCACGCAAAGAACATCGCTATAAACTCCACCAAGTCCATGACCGGACATCTCCTCGGAGCTGCCGGCGGCGTAGAGGCGGTAGTTACCGCGCTGTCGATAAAGAACAGCAAGGTTCACATGACGCTTGGCTACAAGGTGCCGGATCCGGAGTGCGACCTTGATTATGTCACCGAGGGCGCAAGGGACTTGAGGATCACCGGCGCGTTGAGCAATTCTCTTGGCTTCGGCGGACATAATGGCTGCATTTGTATGCGTCCTGTTGAGTAAGGCTGGCGATATACTTTTGTGAAGCTAAGCTGATATCTGTTGACATCTTAGTTTTGACATCTGAGTATAGACACCGTGAAAGGAATTTCATCATGACAAACAAGAACAACGAACCAAGACCTATCGAGGACACCATTGAGTGTATCGAAGCGCTGGCGCAGATAGTTAAGAACAACGATCTCGGAAGAATAAAGATCAGCACCGAGGATATAGATATCGTTATCGAGGGCAAGCGCTGCCCGCCGCCTATGCCGGCTGCGCCTGTTCCGGTAATGCCGGGTATCCCTGCTGCTCCGGCGGCATCTCCCTCAGCAGCGACTGCTGAGAAGCCCGCTGAGCAGGTGAGCGGAAACATCATCACCTCCCCGATCGTGGGAACATTCTACGCCTCCCCCTCCCCGGAAAAGCCGCCCTTTGTAAAGGTTGGCGATACCGTGAACACGGGAGATGTTGTGTGCATTATTGAGAGCATGAAGCTTATGAACGAGATCAACAGCGAGTTCTCCGGCAGAGTTGCGGAGATCTACGCAAAGAACGGCGAGCCGGTCGAGTTCGGTCAGAAGCTGATGAGAATAGAATAAGGAGCATAAAATGACGCTTGATCTTGAACAGATAAAGGAAATTATCCCCCACCGCGACCCGTTCCTGCTCATCGACGAGGTGACTGAGCTTGAACCCGGCGTCAGCGTAACCGCGAAGAAGTACCTCAAGCCTGACGAATACTGGTTCAAGGGGCATTTCCCCGGACAGCCGGTACAGCCGGGCGTGCTGATGATAGAAATGCTGGCTCAGGCGGGAGCTGTATGCGCCCTCTGCCTGCCGGAGAACAAGGGAAAGATCGCGTTCTTTGCCGGAATTGACAAGGCGCGTTTCCGTGGAACGGTCCTACCCGGAGATACTCTGGAGCTGCACGTCACCATGACCAAGAAGAAAGGCCCGATCGGCTTCGGCGACGCTGTTGCCACAGTGAACGGCAAGAAGGTAGTCACCGCGGAGATCTCCTTTGCAGTGGCAGACCCTGCTCCCACGGCAGAATAATTTATCTGGAGCTGACAGAATGTTTAATAAGATACTTATTGCAAACCGGGGCGAGATCGCTATCAGAATTATGCGCGCCTGCCGGGAGCTGGGAATAAAGACTGTGGCGGTGTATTCCGAGGCCGACCGCTCCGCGCTTCACGCGCAGATAGCGGACGAGGCGGTGTGCATAGGTCCTGCCCCCTCAAAGGACAGCTACCTTAACACAAAGGCGATAATCGCCGCCTGCGAGATCACCCATGCTCAGGCTATACACCCCGGTTTCGGCTTCCTCTCAGAGAACGCAGACTTTGCGAGACTGTGCCGCACCTGCGGTATCACCTTTATCGGACCTGCGCCGGAGGTAATGGACGCAATGGGCGACAAGGCTTCCGCAAAGCAGACCATGATCTCTGCGGGAGTTCCTGTTGTTCCCGGTTCTGACGGAATAGTACCTACCGTGGAGGAAGCGAAAAAGATCGCCGAAGAGATAGGTTATCCGGTGATGATAAAGGCTACCGCAGGCGGAGGCGGACGCGGCATACGGCTCGCAGAGCGGGAGGATCAGCTTGAGCAGCAGTATATTGCGGCTCAGCAGGAGGCTCTTACCTGCTTCGGCAACGGCGATGTTTACATCGAGAAGTTCATCGTAAATCCCCGCCACGTTGAGATACAGCTTCTTGCGGATAATCACGGAAATGTAGTTCATCTGGGCGAGCGGGAATGCTCCCTCCAGCGGCATAATCAGAAGGTGCTTGAGGAAAGCCCCAGCCCGATCATGACCGAGGAGCTGCGCGACCGCATGGGAAAAGCCGCAGTCGCCGCTGCAAAGGTGAGCGGATACCAGAACGCAGGAACTATCGAGTTCCTCGTTGACAAGGACAGAAACTTCTACTTCATGGAGATGAACACCAGAATTCAGGTGGAGCACCCGGTAACTGAGTTCGTCACCGGAATTGACCTTGTAAAGGCGCAGATAAGAATTGCTGCGGGGGAGAAGCTGTGGTTCACGCAGGACGATGTTCACCTCACCGGACACGCGATAGAGTGCCGCATCAACGCGGAGGATCCCCGGCACAACTTCCGTCCCTGCCCCGGAAAGATCAAGTCACTGCACGTTCCCGGCGGCTTCAATGTCAGAATTGACAGCGCGGTTTACGCCGGATATGAGATACCTCCCTATTACGACAGCATGATAGGCAAAATGCTTGTCAAGGCTCCAACGCGGGAAGAAGCGATCATGAAAATGCGCGTAGCGCTGTCGGAGTTCATCATCGAGGGAGTGGAAACGAACATTGATTTCCAGCTTTGTCTGCTTAAGGACGAGGATTTCGAGGCGGGCAATTTTGATATCGGTTTCCTTAACCGTAAAAATGTGATGGGGGAGTGAGCTGAATGGCAATAGAGGATCTGTTCAAAATCGTCAAGGAGCGCTTTGTGAGCGATCAGCCGGCTGCGCCCGCGCCAACTGACGGAGATGTGGAGATACCGCAGGATCTGCTGTTCAAATGCCCGCGCTGCGGAGCGGTGGTATATAACCGCGAGTTCACCGCGGCGATGAAGGTCTGCCCGAAGTGCAATTACCACGCGCGGCTGACATGGCAGGAACGGCTTGACCTCACCGCCGACAAGGGCAGCTTTGTGGAACTTGACGCAGACATGAAGCCGCTGAACCCTATCGGCTTCCCGAAGTATGAGGAAAAGGTCGCAAAGCTCCAGCAGCAGTGCGACATGAACGACGCGATAAAAACCGGCGTATGCACTATCCGGGGATACCGCACGGTCATCGGAATAATGGACAGCCACTTCATGATGGCAAGCATGGGCAGCGTTGTGGGTGAGAAGATCACCCGCGCGTTTGAGTACGCTACCGAGCATGGACTTCCGGTGGTGATGTTCACCGCTTCCGGCGGCGCGAGAATGCAGGAGGGCATTATCTCCCTAATGCAGATGGCGAAAACCAGCGGCGCAGTCAAGCGCCATAGCGACGCAGGAGGACTGTATATCGCGGTAATGACCGACCCCACCACCGGCGGAGTTACGGCTTCATTTGCAAGTCTTGGAGATATAATTCTTGCAGAGCCGAAGGTGCTTATAGGATTTGCGGGACGGAGAGTTATTCAGGACACTATCCGCCAGCGGCTCCCGGACGATTTCCAGTCCGCTGAATTCCAAGAGGAATGCGGATTTGTGGATATGATAGTTGACCGCGGCATTATGCGCAAGAGGATCTCAAACATTCTGAAGCTTCACGGCTTCCCGAAGGAGGCGTACAGCAGATGAGCAGTTTTACAGCTTGTGAGAAGCTTGAGTTAATTCGCCACAAGGACAGACCCACGGTAAACGACTATATCCCGGCGATGTTCACCCGGTTCATGGAGTTCCACGGGGACAGGCTTTACGGCGATGACGCGGCGATAATCGGCGGGATCGGATATCTGAGCGATACTCCGGTGACTGTTCTGGCTCAGGTAAAGGGGCGCAATCTCGACGAGAACAAGCGCACCAACTTTGCCATGCCCCACCCGGAGGGCTACCGCAAGGCTATGCGTCTTGCAAAGCAGGCGGAGAAATTCCACCGTCCGGTGATATGTCTTGTGGACACTCCCGGCGCGTTCTGCGGAGTTGAAGCGGAGCAGCGGGGTCAGGGCGAAGCAATCGCCCGCAGCCTTTATGAGTTCATGACGCTGAAAACTCCGGTGATCTCGGTTATTCTCGGTGAGGGAGGCTCCGGCGGAGCTTTGGCGCTTGCAGTATGCGACGAGCTTGCAATGCTTGAGAACGCGCTGTATTCCGTCATCAGTCCCCGCGGTGCGGCTTCGATACTCTGGAAGGACGGCACTAAGGAGAAGGAAGCCTGCGAGGTGCTTAAGATCACCGCGGAAGATCTGGTGAATTTCGGCGTATGCGACAAGATAATCCCCGAACCCACCGGCGGCGCACACCTCAGTAAGGAACAGACCGCAGACAATATCTACGAGTATCTCGTGGATGCGGTTTACCGCCTGAAAAACACTGAAACAGATCAGCTTCTTCAGCGCCGTTATGAAAAATTTAGAAAAATAGGCATGTTTACTGAATAATTTTGTAGAAAATTCTCTGCAAAAATTTCTGTACGGGGCTTGATTATTTGCTTTGTATGTTATATAATATAACATGAAATGTTTCCGGCAGGAACTTAATAATAATATTGGAGGGTAAATACAATGGTATTTGACAAGGTTAAGGAGCTTATTTCCGAGCAGCTCGACGTTAAGGCAGACGACATCACAGAGGCTTCTTCCATTCAGGACGATCTGGGCGCTGATTCTCTGGACGTTGTTGATCTGGTAATGGCTCTTGAGGACGAATTCGACGTTGAGATCCCTGAGGATCAGGTCGAGAACATCAAGACCGTCGGCGACATCGTTAAGTTCATTGAGGACAATGCTGAAAAGCAGTAATCTGTGTTTTCATCGTGCAATTCTCCTGCTGCCATACGGCGGCAGGATTTTTGTTTTGCAGGAAAAAACGCTTGATTTTTTGAAAATTTTGTGATAGAATATAAAAGCAGCCGATCAGCTGCAATAATTAAATAAAGACAATCAACGACACACGTTGCACTCCGGTGCGTAAATCTGATTACGGTACGGATTAGGGGCGCTGCCTATAAAGCAGTTTTCGACCCGACGAGAAAATCATCTAGCGTTTAGATGAGGTTTCGGCTAGGCGGAATTGACAAAGGCAGTACGCCATGGGGCGTGTGTTATTTTTTTTAACGTATGCTCCGGCATACGTTTTTTTGTTTGTCTGATGAAAAAAGGAGAATTTTATGCCAAGAAATCAATTTCAGAGAATGATCTTTGCCCTCATTACAGTGGTGATCACCGTACACGCCTATGTTTTTTACAGCCTGTATGTGATAAACGGCGGAATGTTCATGGAGATCACCGGCGAAACTGGAGTAATTGCGGCAATAAACAGGCTGGGAGGAGTTCCGGTGTTCGGCTCGCCTGTTCCGATATGGGCGGTAGTACTTATCGAGTTCGTCTTTGCCTATACGCTGGAGGTGCTACTGGGCTCGCCGCTTTCCTTTCGTCTTGCGTCAGAGGTTTTCGATCCCGCAAAGACAAACCCTGTGATTTTTGAAACAGCGATAATCTGCGCTACCGCAGGGATCATGTGTCCCTCAATGAGCCTTATCGCCTCATTTCTGTATTATGACTATCAGGCGGGCTTTAATATCTTGACTCTGCTTGCGAACTGGCTTAAACTGGTCTGCTTCAATTTCCCGTTCGCATTCTTTTCACAGCTTTTCTTTATTCAGCCCTTTGTCAGAACAGTATTCAAGCTGTTTTTTGTAAGAAAACCCAGAAGCGAAAGCGAAGCCTGACGGTAAACCAAGCTCCTGATCACCCTGCAAAAGCTGCGCGGACGCAGCCAGCATTTATCCTGACGCCGAAAACGCGTCAGGATTTTTGTTTCTGCCGGCAATAAATATTTGTGAATTTCTTGACAGAATGCTAAAAGTGGTATATAATAAATATTGTACAGGAATGCCGGGGAATTACTCCGGAAAATAAACATAAAGGAGCAAAAGACATGGGACTTACATTAACCGAAAAGATCATCAAGGCTCACATCATTGACGGCGAAATGGTAAAGGGTACGGAGATCGGTCTGAAGATTGACCAGACCCTGACTCAAGACGCCACCGGCACAATGGCTTATCTCCAGTTCGAGGCTATGGGCGTTGACAGGGTAAAGACTGAACGCTCCGTAGCTTACATCGACCATAACACTCTCCAGAGCGGCTTTGAGAATGCTGATGACCACCGCTTCATTGGTTCTGTCGCAAAGAAGCACGGCATCTGGTTTTCCCGTCCCGGCAACGGTATCTGCCATCAGGTTCATCTTGAGCGCTTCGGCAAGCCGGGCAAGACCCTTATCGGCTCCGACAGCCACACACCTACCGGCGGCGGTATCGGTATGCTGGCTATGGGAGCGGGCGGTCTTGATGTTGCAGTGGCAATGGGCGGCGGCGCTTATTACATAACAATGCCTAAGGTGGTTAAGATCAACCTTACCGGCAAGCTCAACGACTGGGTGTCCGCAAAGGACGTTATCCTTGAGGTGCTCCGCCGTCTGTCCGTAAAGGGCGGCGTTGGCAAGGTAATGGAATACACCGGCGAGGGTGTAAAGAGCCTGTCCGTTCCGGAGCGCGCTACTATCACAAATATGGGCGCAGAGCTGGGAGCGACCACCTCTATTTTCCCGTCGGACGAAACCACCCTTCAGTTCCTTAAGGCTCAGGGCAGAGAAGAGGATTATGTACCTATGGCCGCAGACCCGGACGCAGTTTATGACGAGGAAGTGGACATCAATCTGTCAGAGCTTGTACCGCTTGCGGCTTGTCCTCATAGCCCGGACAACGTGAAGTCCGTTGAGGAGATCGGCAAGATCAAGATAGATCAGGTGTGCATAGGCTCCTGCACCAATTCCTCTTTGCAGGATATGCGCAAGGTTGCGCACATCTTGAAGGGCAAGACCGTTCACCCGGACGTGAGCCTTTCCATTGCCCCCGGCTCAAAGCAGGTGTTCAACCAGATGGCAGAGGACGGAACTCTGTCCATACTTATCGCTGCCGGCGCGAGAATTCTTGAGAGCGCCTGCGGTCCCTGCATAGGCATGGGACAGTCCCCGAACAGCAAGGGCGTTTCCCTGCGTACCTTCAACCGCAACTTCTTAGGCAGAAGCGGCACAAAGGACGCCGAGATCTATCTGGTATCTCCGGAAACCGCCGCTGTATCCGCTCTCACCGGAGTATTTACCGACCCGCGCACTTCCGGAGATATGCCGGCTTATGTAATGCCGGAGAAGTTCATCATCAACGACAACATGGTAGTACCTCCCGCAAGTGTTGAGGAAGCTCCCTCCGTTGAAGTCCTCAGAGGTCCGAACATCAAGCCGTTCCCCGTAAATAAGCCGCTGGCTGAGAGCATCGAGTCCGGAGTTACCCTCAAGGTAGGCGACAACATCACCACCGACCACATTATGCCTGCGGGCGCGAAAATTCTCCCGCTGCGTTCAAATATCCCCGCGATTTCGGAGTACTGCTTCACCGTTTGCGACGAAACCTTCCCGAAGCGCGCAAAGGAAGCGGGTACGTCGATCATCGTCGGCGGCACGAACTACGGTCAGGGATCGTCCAGAGAACACGCGGCGCTTGCTCCGCTGTACCTTGGTGTTAAGGCTATTATATGCAAGAGCTTTGCGAGAATTCACCGCCAGAACCTCATTAACAACGGCATTCTCCCGCTGGAATTCGTGAACGAAGCAGACTATGACAAGGTAGAACAGGGCGATCAGCTTGTTATCGCAAATATCCGCTCAATCGTTGAGAATGGTGGACAGATCATTGTTGAGGACAAGACCAAGGGCTTCAGCTTTGAGGTGAAGTGCGAGCTTTCCGAGCGTGGTAAGGGAATGATGCTTGCCGGCGGACTGCTGAACTACACTAAGAACGGAAAGTAATGGAAAACAGGAAAAGGAGTGCTGTATGAAAGGATCTGCGTGCTTTTTTATGACAGTGGCGGCGTTTCTTGCCGGAGTTATAGTTGGCAGCAGATTTCTGCCATGCAGCGGCTCAGTGGGTTGTAACACTAACACCATATACAATTACGGTTCTGTAAAGAAAGGAAAAGACAATGGCTGAAAAAATTCAGATGACCACCCCGCTTGTTGAAATGGACGGCGACGAGATGACCAGAATTATCTGGAAGATGATAAAGGACATTCTCATCAATCCCTACATAGACCTCAAGACGGATTATTACGACCTCGGTCTGGTACACAGAAATGAAACCAACGATCAGGTCACTATCGACTCCGCTAACGCAACAAAGAAGTACGGTGTTGCGGTAAAGTGCGCGACAATTACCCCGAACGCGCAGCGGGTCGAGGAATATAACCTCAAGGAGATGTGGAAGTCCCCGAACGGCACTATCAGAGCCATTCTTGACGGTACAGTATTCAGAAAGCCTATTCTCGTAAAGGGCATCGTTCCCTACATTCCCACATGGACAAAGCCTATCACTATCGCACGTCACGCTTACGGCGATATTTACAAGAACACTGAGCTGAAAGTTCCGCAGGGCAGCAAGGCTGAACTGGTAGTTACCGACAAGGACGGCAAGGAGACCCGCGCTCTCATTCACGATTTCAAGAACAGCGACGGAATTATTCAGGGCGTACATAACCTTGACAACTCCATTTCCTCTTTCGCAAGAGCCTGCTTCAACTACGCTCTGGACGCAAAGGAGGATCTGTGGTTCGCGGCAAAGGACACTATCTCCAAGACCTACGACCACCGCTTCAAGGACATCTTCGCGGAGATATATGAGAACGAGTACAAGGACAAGTTCTCCGCTGCGGGCATTGAGTATTTCTACACCCTGATCGATGACGTTATCGCAAGAGTTGTACGCTCCGAGGGCGGCTTCATCTGGGCTTGCAAGAACTATGACGGCGACGTAATGTCTGATATGCTGGCGACCGCGTTCGGCTCTCTCGGACTTATGACCAGTGTGCTGGTATCTCCGGACGGAGTTTACGAGTATGAGGCGGCTCACGGCACCGTTACCCGCCATTACTATAACTACCTCAAGGGAGAAAAGACCTCCACCAACCCCATTGCAACTATATTCGCATGGAGCGGAGCCCTCCGCAAGCGCGGTGAGCTGGACAATATCCCGGCGCTCATCGACTATGCGGACAAGCTGGAAAAGGCTTCTATCCAGACCATGGAGGAGGGAGTAATGGACAAGAACCTTGCGGCTATGTCCAAGCTTGAGAACAAGCGCCCGGTAGATACAGAAACATTCCTGACTGAAATTAACAACCGTCTTGCAGTGCTTATGGGCTAAAAATCGCACTGCGGCAGGGAAAAGAGCAAGAGGATAAATATTTTAACAATGCAGAAGAACAACATTTCCAACTCAGTCATTCGCAGGCTGCCGCGTTATTACCGTTTCCTCGGCGAGCTGCTTAATCAGGGAATAACAAAGATCTCCTCGCGGGAGCTGTCGGAGAAAATGCGGCTCACCGCTTCTCAGATACGGCAGGATCTTAACTGCTTCGGCGGCTTCGGACAGCAGGGCTACGGCTACAATGTCGCGGAGCTTCGCCGGCAGGTGGGGCATATCCTGGGTCTTGACAAGCATGACAAGATTATTCTCATCGGCGCAGGCAATCTGGGACGCGCGATAACCGTGCATATCGACTTTGCAAAGTACGGCTATGAGCTTTCCGGTATCTTTGACAGCAATATTTCCCTCGAAAACATTGAGATCTCCGGTATAAAGATCATGCACACCAACAAACTGCCGGAATTCTGCGCGGAGAACGCTCCAACAATGGCGGTGCTGTGTATTCCGAAAAGCGGCGCAAAGGATATGGTGAAGAACCTCATCAACCTCGGAGTGAACGCTTTCTGGAACTTTTCCCATTACGATATCCATTATGACTATCCTGACGCGGCGGTGGAGAATGTCCATCTGACGGACAGCCTTATGACCCTGTCTTATGCCGCAAAAAACAAGCAGGATCACGATCCGGAAGATATTCCGAAGGACTTTATCACGGATAACGAAGAAGAATAATTCCCCAGCCGCTCCGCGCAGATACGGGGCGGCTTTGCGCATTTCAGTAGCAGGAGAAGAAAAGTGACGATAAAAGAAGTAAGCAGGAAATATTGCGTTTCGCAGGATACGCTGAGGTACTATGAGCGAATAGGAGTGGTACCGGAGGTCACACGCTCCTCCGGAGGTATCCGGGATTATCAGCCAGAGGATCTGGGTTGGCTGGGGCTTGCGCTGTGCATGAGGGGCGCCGGACTTCCGGAAAACGTACTTGTGGAATATCTCAGGCTGTATCGCAAGGGCGACAGCACAATTCCTCGGCGGTTGGAGCTGCTCACCGCTCAGCGGGAGGAGCTTGCCGCGATGAAAGCCCGGACAGAAAGCACGATGTCCCGTCTGGATCACAAGATCAGAGTATACGGGAGGGCAGTAAAGACCGGAGTGCTTTCATGGGACGATATGGAAAAAAGCGGCGGTGACGCTAATGGATAAGTTCAGAGCGGAGCTGAGATTTCCCGGCTGCGGCGTCGGCGGTTTAGCTGTCGGGGGGATACAGCATCAGGGCGCGAGGGAGTATCAGGAGGACAGCTACGGCTTTTCCGAGGTAACTCCCGACAAGCCCTTGCAGCGGTTCACGGCGGTGGTGGCAGACGGAATGGGCGGGCTATCCTCAGGAGCGTTCGTCAGCGGTTACTGCGTGAATAAGCTGCTGGAAGCGGACATCGGCGAGGGGCATATCCCGATTCATGAGCAGCTTACAAGCGTTGTTCGCCGGATAAGCGGGGAGATAGCCGCCGGGGGAAGCAGGGGCGGCTCTACGCTTGCGGTGGTAGTGTGCGTGCCGAAGGGAGTTTATTTCTGCTCGGTGGGTGACAGCCGCATATACCTGCTCCGCAGAGGAGTGCTGACCCAGCTCACCGAGGACGGGGATTATTTCAGCGTGCTGTTGGATCGCGTCATCAGCGGCAGTCTGAAATTCACGCAGGCGCTTTCCGATCCGGACAAGGACGCGCTTTCGCAGTACATGGGCAGCGGAACGTTCCTCACCCCGGACAGGAATATAATACCCTTTGCGCCGCAGCCCGGCGACAGGTTTTTTATTTGCAGTGACGGAGTGTACAACGCCCTGAGCAGCGAGGAAATATTGCAATCGCTGACTCTGAGTGCCGGTGCCGCCGTTGAGGACATTGCCGGGAGAATACTTGCAAAGGGCTACACTAATCAGGATAATTTCACGGCGGTGGCGCTGGAGTTCCTGCCGGGAGATGTTCCGGAACCCGCCGAAGCCGAGCAGAAGCGGGTGAAGTATGACAGCTGCGATTATTCCAGCTGCACTAGCGTCGGGGGCTGCGAGCGCAACGAGGACAGCCTTTTTACAGGGAACGGGGTGTTTGCTGTCGCGGACGGTCTTGGTGGTCACAAAGGTGGGGAAAGAGCCTCCAGAGTGGCGGTGGATCACATTTCTTCACACACGGAGGGAAAACATACCCCGGAGCGGATAAACGAGCTGTTCGAGGGCGCAAATGCCAGTGTGCGTGCTCTTGGCGTAGGAATGTCCACCATTGCCGCGGCATTCTCTAGGAACGGAGTTTTCACTTTCGGCAATGTAGGCGACAGCCGGGTGTATTACCTGCGCCATGGAAAAATAATCGCGCAGACAAGGGATCATTCGGTTTGTCAGGCAGCGGTGGAACTGGGACAGCTTGATCCGGAGCAGATACGCGGCAGCGAGGACAGGGCGCGGCTTTTAAAAGCGCTCGGCAGTGAGAGTTCATTGAACCTGCGCCGTGGCTATGACCCGATAGAAATTCGGCCGGGGGACTCGTTCGTGGTCTGCTCCGACGGCTTCTGGGAGTATGTCCACGAGCATGAAATGGAAGTGGATCGCCTGAAATCCTTCAGTAGCGCCGAGTGGCTGAGGTATATGCTGAAGCGGCATCTGATGAAGTCCGGCGACATCGGTGATAATTACACGGCGGTCTGCGGTATCTTTACAGACCAGCCGGAGCAGCAAAAGCTGCTCCCAAAGCGGCGCTTCAATGCAAAGCTGCTGATAGCGGCGGGAATTGCAGCGCTCATGCTTTGCGCGCTGGCGGCGGTGCTTGTGTTTTTACCACGTTAAGCTGAAAGGCATGCTATAATTTAAAACGTATCAGAAATTCTTTCCGGCGGGAGTTATCCCGGAGCTGCATTCCGGACAAAAGCTCCGGTAAGTACATACAAAAAATCCAACGGCAGGGAAACCGTTGGATTTTTATATTCTGATACAGATGTTTCTGAGTTACTTCCGCAGTGTGAACTTTCCGGTTAGCTGCTTCATTGTGTTAGCCTGACCTGCAAGTTCCTCGGCGG
This sequence comes from uncultured Clostridia bacterium, assembly GCA_945833805.1. Classification (GTDB taxonomy): domain Bacteria; phylum Bacillota; class Clostridia; order Oscillospirales; family Ruminococcaceae; genus CAG-115. The sequence goes on from CAMAGG010000007.1 coordinate 27,972, forward strand.
CGGCAGCGCTCTGCTCGGACGCGGCGGAATTATTCTGGGTAACGGTGGAAAGCTGCTCCACACCGACAGTGACCTGATTTACAGCTTCCGACTGGTTTCTGGAATTCTGGGAGATATCGTCTATCGCGGTCACGATCTCACCGATATTTTCAACGACTGTGTGCAGTGATTCAGCGGTCTGATTTGCGACCTCAGAGCCGTTTTCAACAGCTTCCATAGTTTTGCTGATAAGAGCGGAGGTATTTTGAGAAGCCTCGGCGGACTTGGATGCAAGGTTTCTTACCTCGTCTGCGACTACTGCGAAGCCCTTTCCTGCTTCTCCGGCTCTTGCAGCCTCGATAGCCGCATTCAGCGCCAGAATATTTGTCTGGAACGCAATGTCTTCTATCGTCTTGATGATCGCGCTGATCTCGTCTGTGTTCGCGTTGATATCCTTCATTGCGTCAAGCATACGGTTCATACGTTCGTTGCTGAGATTTGCCTCGGTGCCGATCGCGTTCATGCTTTCGCTTGCGCGTTCAGCCTTCACGGCATTTTCCTTGATCTGACCGGACATTTCGTTTATTGTCGCAACAAGCTGCTCAATAGCACCTGCCTGCTGGGTGGATCCTGACGCCAGAGCCTGAGCGCCGCTGGAAACCTGATCCGCGCCGGTAGCGACCTGATCTGCGGCAAGGTCGATATCAACAAGGGTGCCGTTGAGAGAAGTTGTGATGTTGTCCAGAGCAATTTTCAGCTTCTCAAATTCGCCCTTGTACTCCATTTTAAGGCTGATGTCAAGATTACCGTCGGCTATCTCATTAAGCACTTCGGACATTTCATTGATGTATCCGGTGTAGTTCTTAAGCTGACCCACCGTCTGACCAAAGCTGTTTACAAGCACTCCGATATCGTCGTTTGAAGTGGCTTTGACAGTAACATCGAACTCACCTGCGGAAACCTTCTGCGCCGCTTCGTTGAGTTCTCTGAGGGAACGCGTCATTCTGGTGGTAATGATGAATGCAATAGTAATTGCAACCCCGACATCAAATACAACGGCGATCAGCATGATGATGATCATGTGTATGTTCTGCTTGGAAAGTTCAGATGAATTTACGGTGAGAATCAGCTTCATGCCGTTAGCGAGGGGGCTGTACACTGCGTTTTTATCTTCGCCGTTGATCCGGCAGGAAACGAGGCTGTTGCTCTTTTCGGAGGAGATCGCGGAAACAAGGCTGTCAAGACCGGCTATATCGGAGAGATTTGTGCCGAAATCCATATTCTTGCCGTACATAATATTGTTTTCTGCGTCAACTATGATCGGCAGGCTGGATTTATATGCGTCGGAGCTTTCAGCGATATTCTGGATCATGGTAAAGTCGATATCCATGCCGACGATACCGACATTCACGCCGTCGCGGAACAATGGAACTACATAAGATATCATATAGATTCCGATATTTTCGTTAAGATAGGGGTTCATCCATGTGGGGACTCCGTTGTTTACGGGGGTGTAGTACCACCCGACATGGGCGAGGTCGGTTTTTTCGTAGACGCTGAAATCTGTGGGCGGCACGGAATACAGATCCGAGTCAAGGCTGTCCCTCATATAGAACAGACCGGAGGTCGGATCGGTGAAATCGGGGTTATATCTTATGTAAGCGGTGATCGCACCGTCGGTGTTTTCAGCGGAGCTGAGAAGAACCTGATCAAATTTTGCGCTGAATTCGTTAACGTAGCTGTCGCTTGTCTGGAACGCGGTGAAATCATCAAGATTACTCATTGCAACATCGGCAAGCGTGTCAACAGACTGCTCGATCTTTCCGAGGTATGCGTCGATTTCTTCGTTCAGGCTGTTTTCAGTTGTAATCATGATTTTCCGGGAATCTTCATTAAGGGCTTTGCCAGAGCTGTATACACCAAGCGCTCCGACTGCGACCGAGGCAAATACCGTACACGCAGCAGCCATAATGCTGATCTTTTTTGTAATTGTCATAATTTCCTCCCAAATCCGAAAAATAGCAGCAGTATTTTTCTGATTTATATTACACTAATTATATCACAGTTGTCCGAAAAAATCAATAGAATTATGCTCTAAAGCTGTCCATGGGAGCCGGATAATACTGCACAAATTAGTTGCCAAATTTTTGTTGGAAATGCTTGAAAGCAAAGCGGATATATTTCTGTTCCGTCAGCGAAAGATCGACGCAACTTATCCGTTGTCCCTCTGTTTTTTCCGTTTTCTCCTGCGCAAGCGGTTTGTGTTACTGCTGAAAAATCGAATTACATTGTTTTATTTTTAATGAATAATCTGCTGTTTGTGACGCAGAATAGAACAAGCCGGAGTTAATTCTTGTCATTCTGGCACTCCGGAATATTTTTTCAGATTTTTTAAAAAATTTTGTTAAACCTATTGACAAATCAGAATTAACATGATATAATATTATTCGTTAAGTCACTGGGGTGTCGCCAAGTGGTAAGGCATCGGACTCTGACTCCGCCATTTCGAGGG
>CAMAGG010000008.1 GCA_945833805.1 uncultured Clostridia bacterium
ATTGATGATGAAAACGTGATTTTTCCTGTGATAAAGCTGTGTGATGTCTACGATGGTATGATCGAGATCAGGGACGAACCTAAGAAGTACTATGACCTGCCAAAAAGTGTGGCGGCGGAGTCAGAGAAGATCATGCGGCTTACCAATCATTCTGTTGTGTATAATCAGATTAATATTCGTCTTAACGGTTTGGAAACTAACTCAGACGGAATTGTAACGCTGCATACAGGTCGTACTTATTATTTTGATTCTCTCATCACCAATCGTGCAAGCGATTATCAGATGAAAAGCGGAAAAACCATTCGAGATATGTATGAACCGGGACCCTATATCAGGTCATTGGAGGATTCAAAGTTCTCCAATCATCTTGGATTTAATGGATTTGTTATTACAAAAGACGGGAAGATCCCTTTTATATACAGGAGCAATGACGTTTCTGTCGGGAAGGGAACATGGGCAAACAGCATTGGGGCTTCGCTTAAGACCAAATATGCCGTTGAAAAGAGATCTCAGCATTTCTTCACATTAAAAGGGCTTGGAAACTCAATTTTAAGAGAGATAGAGGACGAGCTTGGCGTAAACTGTTCAGGTATCTCAGAGCAGGAGGCAGTGAAAAGTGTGATTGCTTTTTATCGCGATCTTGTTGAGGCGGGCAAACCGCAGTTCCTGTTCTTTATGGAACTGCCTGTTACTTCTGAAGAGCTTGAAACTGCATTTGCTGAAAAGGCTAGCAAAAAGAAATCCGGTGAAAGCAAAGTAATTCAGGACGGAAAGATCATTGAGTTTTTCACCGTGGACGAATTGAAGAATGCAAAGATCACTCCCGGTAAATTCGTGATCAGAAAAGATAAATCCGAAAAGGAATATAAGATCATGCCGTCAGCCTCGGCGTGTATCGTTATGCTGATCGAACGTTTGATTGCCGATGATAAAGCGAGAATGCATGACTGATGTCGGCAAATGTGACGCTGGTAACACAGATATAGAACCAAAACTGGAGGCTCAATGCTTGAGGAAATAAAGAAATCTGCATTATCAGGAATACTGATATCAATTGGCGGCTGTGTGCTTCTTGCAAGCACAAAAGCCGGATATATGTGGGCGGGGGCGATACTGTTCTCGCTGGGGCTGTTCGCGATATGTGAATACGGCTTCAATCTCTACACTGGAAAGGTGGGCTACATTGCATACCATTTCCGCAACTGGAAATATATTCTTCACGTCCTGCTTATTCTGGCGGTAAATCTGGCGGTGACGTTCATCGTGGGCTGCCTTGTGAGCCTGTGCCTGCCGGATATCGCGGAGGCGGCAAGAAACTCCTACGCGGCGAAGCTTTCGGCAGAGCCGCAGAAGTGGGCGCTGTCCTCGGTGTTGTGTGGTCTGCTGATGTACCTTGCGGTAGATCTCTGGAAGCGCGGCAGGAGCATTGGCGTATTCCTGTGCGTACCGACCTTTATCTTCTGCGGATTCGATCACTCGATCGCTAATTCCTTCTATAATGGCGCGGCTCTTGGAGAGCAGACATTTTTCGGGCGGAACGTCCTTTTCGTGGCGGTGGTTATCCTCGGCAACGCGCTTGGCGGAATGCTTATCCCGATGCTGACAAGAAAATGGCGTAAGGAACCGGATCAAGAATAACTGAAACGGCGGTGATCATGGTGACGACGGTCAAGGTATGGGCATATAAGATTGGATTTGCGGCGCTTTTTCTTGTGGTTTTCATTATAATGACCCTGCTTCTTACGGCGGCTGCGTTCGGAATTCCGGCGGGGCTGATGATCAGCTTTTTCGGGCTTGCAGTGAAGCTGTTCAACGCTCAGTTCATCGTGACCTCGCTTTCTCCTGAGCTTATGCTTTTCGGAGGGCTTGCCTCTGCATTCGGCGCGGCTTTCTGCGGACTATGCGCGGTAAAGGCGGGCTTTTCCATATCCAGACTGTTTCTGCGGGTCAAGCGCAGGTGCGACCTGCTTCGCGGCTGGAAGCCTTATTGATTTGGGGGGATAACTACGGAGCGCTCTGTAAACCGATGGCTTATAATTACCGGGATACTGGCGGCGGTCTTTGCGGCTGCGGCGCTCATATTCCGCGGGCAGAGCCTTGGCTCGGCAAAGGAGGGCGACGAGTATTTCCCGATGTGCGAATACATCAGCATTGATCTGCTGAAAACAGATGTCACCATTATTCCATACGATGAGGAAAGGATACGGTTCGTATATCGCAACGACGTTCCGCTTACCGCCGAGATCGGTGATAATTCCCTGACGATAACCGAGAGCAGCGAGTTTGTGATCTCGCTTTTTTCGGAGGACGCAAGCGATTATGGAATGTATCTCTATCTTCCGCGGGAATATTACCGGGATATCCTGATCTATACGGCTTCCGGGAATGTGGCTCTCGGCGATGTGGACAGCGAGAAAATAACAGTAGTCACCAACAGCGGGGCTGTCACCTCCGAAAACACCCGTTCGCTGTGCAGCTTTGCGACCGGCAGCGGCAATATCTACCTTGATTTTTACACCGTGATCGCCGGAAGCAGCATACAGTCCCGCACAGGAAACGCGCAGATCGTGTTTCCGAAGGGCAGCAGCGTGGCTCTTGATTTTGAAACGGATACGGGCGAGATGAAAACCGACCTTATCAGCGGCAGCTTTCCCGGAAGCTATATGTACAGCTTCAGCGGCGGCGGAAAGCTTATTCACGCGACTCTGGAAACCGGCGTACTGACGGTGAGTGAGAAATAAGAAATAGTACAAGGAGGACGATGCCATGAAAACATACAGACAGGAATTAACTATCACCTCTGATGAAACAGAGCAGTTTCTGAACCTCTCCTATGAGATCGAGGAATGCGTGAGAAGAAGTCTTATCATGGACGGAATATGCGTTGTATGCTCCCAGCACACGACTTCTGCGGTTTTCTTGGATAATGACCATGAGGAGCTTTTTGAGGACTGGGAGAATTTAATGAAGAAAATCCTGCCGAATGAAAGCCAGTACAAGGTGGACTATTCCTCAGCCGGAGCAGCTCACATGAAGCAGATGCTGCTTGGAGCAAGCGTCACCGTGCCTATCACAGATGGACGGCTGGAGCTTGGCCCCAGACAGTACATAATGTACGGGGATTTTGACGGCTGCCGTGAAAAAACTGTTATTGTCAAGATAATAGGCGAGTGAGAATTATCAGGAGAGTGAAGAGAAGAAATGTTGTCTGTGATCATTCCGTCATTTAATGAGTGCGACAATATCAGAAGAACTGCGTCTGTTATCGCGGAAATCCTGAAAAATGACGGCATAGACTATGAATTGATATTTGTGGACGACGGCTCATCGGACGAAACATGGAAAGAGATCTCCTCTGCCGGAGAGGCTGATCCCAACGTTCGCGGAATAGGATTTTCCCGTAATTTCGGTAAAGAGGGTGCGATATTTGCCGGGCTGAAATCCGCCGTGGGCGGCTGCGCAGTGGTCATTGACTGCGATCTTCAGCACCCGCCGGAGCTGATACCTCAAATGTACCGGCTGTGGGAGGGCGGCGCTGAGGTCGTTGAGGCGGTGAAAAGGTCCCGCGGCAGAGAGGGAATATTCCACAGGATGTTTGCAAAGAGCTTCTATAAGCTGATGAAATCCTCGTCCGGGATAAATCTTGACGGTGCGAGCGATTTCAAACTCATGGACAGAAAGGTAATAAACGCGCTGAACGACCTGCCGGAGCGCATCACGTTCTTCCGGGCGCTGTCAAGCTGGGTCGGCTTTACCACCGAGCGTGTGGAGTTCGATGTGCAGCCCCGCGCCGCCGGAAAAAGCAAGTTCAGCATGAAAAGCCTGTTCAGGTTTGCGATGAATTCGATCACCTCATTCACAAACCTTCCAATTCACCTGATAACATGGGTAGGAGTGCTTTTCGGCGTAATGGCGCTGATACTTGGAATACAGACGCTGGTGAAGTATTTCTGCGGAAGCTCTGCGGAGGGTTTTTCGACGGTAATTCTGCTGATACTTATAACCGGAGCCTGCGTTATGGTGGGGATCGGTGTGATCGGCTACTATTTATCGAAGATATATGAGGAAATTAAGCAGCGTCCGAGATATATAATCTCCCGGACTACGGGAAAGAGCGGCGGAAAGGATAGCATTGATGGTAAATAACAGCATTCCTGCGGTGGTTTACGGCAAGACAATGGACATATTCAGCCGTATCGGCAGGAAGTTATCGTGTAGCGGCGCGGAAAACGAGCCTGAAAATCTGCCCCGGAACGGCAGGTGGAAAAGCCGCTTAAAGGGCAGCGGAGTTTACCTGCTGTCGTTTTTTCTGCCTGTGGCTATACTATTCATATCCTACATTATTTTTCAGGTGTGGCCCTTTGGCGAGCGCTCGGTGCTTTCCCTTGATCTGAATGCGCAGTATGTGTATTACTACGACTATATGTACGACGTATTTGCGGGAGATGAGAGCATATTATACAGCTGGAGCAGAAATCTCTCCGGCGAGTTTATGGGTATAATCGGGTACTATCTTGCAAGCCCGTTCAATCTTCTTGTGTGGCTGTTCCCGCGGGAGTGGATAACCGAGGGACTTCTTACCATGGTACTTGCGAAAGCGGGAGCCGCCGGGCTTAGCTGCGCGTATTTCCTACGGAAGCATCGGGGCTGCGGCAGAATGACGACCGTCTGCTTTTCGGTAATGTGGGCGCTGTGCGGCTTTTTCATTGTTCAGACAATGAATCCTATGTGGCTGGACGGTATCGTTGCGCTTCCTCTGGTTGCCGCAGGTATTGAAAAAATCTGCGACAAGCGGAAATTCGTCTTGTATGTGCTGTCGCTGGTGTATATCTTTGTGGCAAATTTCTACATCGGCTACATGGTGGGGATCTTCTCGGCGCTGTATTTTTTCTGGTATCTGGCTTCGGGAAAAAGCGCGAACAAATGCTTGGGGCAATACTGCGGTTCGGTGATAATGTACGGCGCCGGGTCTGTGTGCGCGATACTCATGTCCTGCTTTATGATCCTGCCGGTGTACAAATCCCTCTCAAACGGAAAGTTTGAGTTTTCAGATCCTGACTATTCGCTGGTGGAGAACTTTGATATATCCAATATCTTCATAAAGCTGTTCCCGACCGAATACGACACCGTCCGCATGGAGGGAATGCCTATCCTCTACTGCGGGACGCTGGCGCTGGTGTGCGCGGTCATGTACTTCACCTGCCGCAGATTTACGGCGCGGGAGCGGATATCCAGCGCGGTATTTATCGGCATGATGGTGCTGTTCATGTATATCCGTCCTGTGGACATGATGTGGCACGGTGGGCAGATGCCGAACTGGCTTCCTTACCGTTACTCGTTCATGATAAGCTTCCTGCTGATCGTTTTCGGCGCTCAGACCTTTGAAAAGCTGAAAAAGGTTCAGGGGCGCAGCTTCGGCACGGCATTCATTATCCTGCTGGCAATGCTGCTTTACGCTGACCTAAACAACGACAGCTGGAAATACGAGCAGGTTCTGACAATCGCAGTTCCGCTGGTAATTCTGGCGGCGGTGCTTATCCTGCTGTGGGTCTACCGGAAATACGGCGCGAAAAAGCCGGCGTGTATGGTGCTGGCGGCGTTTGTGTGCGCGGAGGCTGGGCTGAATACGGCGCAGTCGCTGTATCAGATGCACGATGATATCGTATTTTCCACCCGTGAAAGCTACCGCTGGGATATTCCTCTTACCAGAGATGTAACAGAGCAGATACACGAGATGGATACGGATTTCTACCGCATGGAAAAGACGTTCCACCGCTGCGTGAACGACCCTATCGCGCTGAGAATGTATGGAATGAGTCACAGCTCCAGCACTCTCAATGCGAAGGTGATCGAAATGCTGAAATCCCTCGGATTTACAAGCAGGGAGCACTACACCAGATATGACGGAGCGACCATGCTCACCGACGACATTTTCGGAGTGAGATATGTTTTTGCCACCGATCCTAAATCTGTTCCGTACACGGAAACTGTTCCGGCGGAAACCCAAACGGCTATTCAGGTGTACAAAAACGAGGACGATCTGGGGATAGCTTACCTTGCTGACAGTGAAATAATCGGATATGATCTGAATGAATACTCGCCGTTTCAGGCGCAGAACAATCTTGCCATAATGCTGTCAGGCAACAAGGGAACAGCTGTGTTCAAGGCTATCGACGATGTGGAGTTCGACAGCGAGAATATCCGCATAGGCTCAACCACCGACGCGCATTACAGCTATCGCAAATCAAATACGGACGCCTCCGCGTGGATCTCCTACACGGTGACAGCTGCGGCGGACGGTCCTGTGTATATGTTCCTTCCGACAAAATATGAGCGGGAAACTCAGCTATATATTAATGACATTTACCGCGGAAACTACTTCCTGTATGAGAATTACAGCATAGAGTACCTCGGAACATATAAAAAGGGCGATGAGTTCCGGGTGAAGCTTAAGCTTCTTGATGATGCGGTTTACTTTACCAACGCGTGGTTCTACTATATCGACAGCTCATCTATGGAGCGGTTCAGCAGCACTATGCAGGATATGAACGCTTCAACTAAGCTTACCCGTACCGGCGGCTGTACTCTGGAGGTTTCGGTAGACGCGGCTGAGGACTGCGCGCTGTTCACAACCATTCCTGCGGAGGAGGGCTGGACGGTAACCATCGACGGAGAGAAAGTCGATTGGAAGACCTGCCTTTCCGACTCGCTGATATGTGTTCCGGTGAGTGCCGGACAGCATACGATCGTGCTTGACTTTTATCCTGCTGGTCTGCGTACCGGGCTTATTCTCACCGGTTTGGGTGGCATTGGATTTGCTGTGATGATCGTTGCGGCAAATATGCTGAAAAGAGCGGACGAAAAACGATCGTCAAAGGCTGAGAAACCAAAGGAAGATCAGGAGAATAACAACGACGCGTCTGAATAAAATAAATTCGGCGGTTCTCAATGAACCGCCGCTTTTGCGTTATCTCAGAGTGGGTATTTTTTCGATCAGCTCTCTCCGGTTTTTTATTCCGAGGGTGGCAAAGGTTCGCTTAAGGCTGCTTTTAACGCTGTTTTCGCTGACTCCCATTAAATTGCTTATCTCTGCGTTTGTTACCCCGGAAGCCGCCATTATCGCATAGGAATAAGCCGCTTTTGACAGTCCGAGGGACTTGCGGAGCTCGTCCGAGGAGTTCATCAGGCGTTCCAGCGGAATAAGGTAATGCTCCGCGAAGTTTTCCCTGCGGGTGTTGAAAAGATAGGTCATCTCATAGGTGCGCACGGTTTCAATACCGCGCCGGAACTGCGCTCCAAGCTGCTGAGCCTTGTCGATGACCGTCCGCAGAGGAGCCGACAGCAGCGCATAAAGCTGGGTGAAGATATCCGGGTATAGCGCGCAGAACTCTGCAAGCGCTGTGAGAGTATAGTTTTCAGAAGCGGCATTCAGCGCCTCGCTGAAAAGCCGGATCGCTGCTTCATGGTCGCCGAGGGAAAGATTGCTCTGGGCGCAGTACAGCCGCAACGTTATTCCGGCGGGTTCGTTTCCGGCGGTGGCAGCGGCGGCTAAATAGCTCTCGCAGTTTACGGAGAGCTGTTCGTACTTTTCCTCCATAAGCAGCCACGCTGCCTTTGTCATCACATAGTAAGGCGCAGTGTAACGGTTGTATATCAGGTCGTTTTCTTCGGAGTAGAGCGCATACCACATATCATAGTCGATCCCGCCCTGCAAGCTTCGGAGCAGTCCCAGACAGAGCTTTGCGCAGTCGCCCTCTTCCTTGTCGATGTTTATGCGCTCAATGTCAAGTATTTCTCCGACTATTTCATAGAATTGTTTATAATGTCCGAGATAAAGGCAGCACTTTGCCGCAGCGAAAAGCGCGGAGATTCGGATCGCCGTATCCTCTCCTGAGGTGCATAATGAAGCGGCTGCGGTAAGAAGCTCAAGACCACTGGAAAGTTCCCCTTGATAATATTTCATCTCGCCGGTGAAAACCAGTTGGGTGTATTTCCCGTGACCCAGCATTTCGGTATACATCTGCTGATACCGCTTGAACTGTTCGTTCTCCGTCTGGAGCGAATAGCCTCTCCGGTGTAGCAGACAGAAAACCGACGGCGAATACATTGTCCACGGGAACATGGGAGAATCGTAACTGCGTCTGCTTTTGAACAGGTCATAGGCTCTTTTGATGTTGGAGCCCATTTTGTCCAGAACATAGAAATCTTCATTCGTGCGCAGCGCATAGGCGTAGCTGGTCAGTGAGCGTCTTTCTGACGCGTCGTATTGCGGAGAGGAGGAAATATAAGCGATTATCTCCGAGAATTTCCCTGAGAGGGCGGGCTTTGCGTCCGTGTGCATTAGCAACGCGGTGAAACGCAGTATCCGGGGTATCGCGGGTTTGCAGTCTAGCGGACATTCAAGCACAAATCTTTGCAGAATACGGCTGGATTTCATCAGCATTGAATAGGAGATACGGTCGCGGGCATAGACCCCTGCCGCAAGCTTGTATTCTCCGGCGAGGAAGAATTCGCAGAATCCGAAATAGTTCTGCCCGTTCCGCTCATATTCTCTTGCAAAGCATATTCTCATGTCATGCTGAACCTTTTCAGGAAACGTGAAAAACACGGTATATGCCGCGTGTTTCAGAACCGGGTGAATATGGATCTCATGGGAACGGCGGTTTATCTCCGCCAGCGGGATAACAGAGCACAGCTTTTCCATTTCGCTCAGTATATTCTCAGGAGTGAACAAGTCTGCGCCAAAGAAATCCGCGATCGGAGTAAACGACCGGAGATCCCGGCAGAACTGTTCCGACAGCACCGGATAGGTCGCCGCCGCGATAAGCGCCCCTTGCCGCCGGACAGATCCGGGCTGAAGCGCCGCGCGAATAAATCTGCTTTCTGTTGTGGAGTTAAGAAAGCTTTTGCCCTGCTGCGACAGCATAATGCACAGCCTTGTGCCGAGGAATGTACCGTGGCTCGCAGTGTATATCTCAAGGGGATTGACTTCTGCACCGCACCTTGCGATATAATCTGCTGTTTCGTTGATGTTCATGCAGAGCTGTTCGCGCTCGATAAGCAGGAGATCCATCTGCTGCGCCATAGCGCGAAATCTGGGTTTCAGTCCGGAGCAGACAAAGGCGAACCTCGCGCAGTCGCATTCCGAAAGAAGCATTGCGGTGCGCAGATTTCCGAACAATGTCTGGGCGGCAGCGGCGCAGTCTACGATTATCACCAGAGGCTTTTCGGGAGCGGCGGCAGAGAATTTTTCCTTCAGCGCGGCAAGCTCCATATCCGTCAGCGGTTCCTCCAGAGCTTCTCCAGTAATCAATCTGCTTATCTGGGAGAAGCAGTCGCCGGAGCTTTTGGCTGATTTAATGAACCTCAGTGTTATTCCTTCCGGGCGGGAGCGCCGGGTGAATTCCCGGAGAAGCGTGGATTTTCCGGTGCCGTCCGGGGCGCTTATCACCGTGATTTTCCGGAGATATATCTCTCGCAGGATATTGCTTATGCGTTTTGGAATAAATATGCTGCTTATGTCCGGCACTGATTCACCCTCTTTCTTATACAGCTTCACCGCACAAGGCAGAGTTTACGTCCTTGTGCGGTGACCGCATTACTTGTTTACCTTGATGAAATGAGCGATATAGCTCTGGAAGTCGCCCCAAAGCGCGGGAATGTCAAAGCCGCTGTTCATCAGGACCTCTGCGCTGTAAACCTTTCCGGTTTCCTCATGCTGATACCAGCAGCCCTTTTCCAGTCCCACAAGACGTACCCTGTGAAGGAACACGCTGGGTTCTTTCAGCACCTGAACATACTCCAGCAGAGCCTCGCTTTTGTCCTTTGCGACAAATTCCCATGCGTCATAGCGGTCGTTTTCAAAGGGATTTCCTATGCGGTACTGGTCGCCGGTGCGCACCAGCGGGTTGTACTTATTGAATTCCTCGATCTGCTTTCTTATCTCCCACTTATCGTCGTCGGATATCTTGGTTATATCCAGTTCATAGCCGAAAGTCCCCACCATTGCGACGTGTCCGCGGGTCTTGAACGGGGTGATTCTTCCGACGCAGTGATTGGGACTGTCGGAAACGTGCGCTCCGAAGCAGGAGCAGGGATAGCACAGGGAAGTGCCGTACTGTATCTTCAGCCGTTCGATCGCGTCTGTGTCGTCTGAGCACCAGATCTGCGGGGAATAATACAGCATACCCGCGTCAAATCTCGATCCCCCGCCGGCGCAGTTTTCCAGCAGCAGGTCGGGGAAATCTGTGAGCAGCCGTTCCTGAATTTCATAAACTCCGAGGACATAGCGGTGCCATATCTCACGCTGTCTTTCCGGAGGGAGAACCTCGTTTCCGACCTCGCAGAGCTGACGGTTCATGTCCCACTTGACGTATTCGATATTCGCCGAGGAAAGTATCTTGTACATCTGGTCATAGATGTAATCCCGGACTTCCTTGCGGGAGAAGTCGATAACCAGCTGAGAGCGGCAGGTGGTGCGGGGGCGTCCGGGGATATGTATGCACCAGTCGGGGTGCGCCTTGTACAGCTCGCTGTCCGGGGAGATCATCTCCGGCTCGAACCATATTCCGAATTTCAGACCCAGCTTGTTTACCTCGTCCACGAGGTATTTAAGACCGCCCTTTATCTTGTCCTCGTTCACGAACCAGTCACCGAGGCTGGACTTGTCATCGTTGCGGTGTCCGAACCAGCCGTCGTCCATTACCAGCATTTCAATTCCGGCTTTTGCGGATTCTCTCGCGATATCAAGCAGCTTTTCGGTGTCAAAGTTGAAGTAGGTAGCCTCCCAGTTGTTGATGAGGATAGGGCGGCGGATATCCTTCCACTTGCCGCGGGTGAGATTGCTGCGCATTACGTCATGGAAGCTGCGGCTCATAGCGCCTAAGCCCTGCGCCGAGAACACCATGATGACCTCAGGAGCCTGAAACTCCTCGCCGAGGTCGAGATGCCATGAGAAATCGTATGGATTTATGCCGCTGAAAACTCTTGTTTTTTCGTACTGGTTCACCTCGCAGCCGGCAACGAAGCTGCCGGAATAGCAAAGAGCAAAGCCGTAGCAGTCGCCGTAGTCCTCGGTCGCCTTGTGATCCACTATTGCAATGAAATTGTTGTGCGCATGGCTTGTAGAGCCGCGGCAGGAATCCACGAGCTGCTTTCCGAAGTGCAGGGGATTGCGCTGAACGTGGCGTTCCCTTGCCCATGTGCCGTAGAGGGTTATCATGTCGTAGTCCTTGCTGTCAAGCTCCACGCAGGTGGACAGCAGCCGCCGCAGCTCTATCGGGTCTGCGCCGCCGTTTTTCACCTTGACCGAGCGGGTGATGACGTCCAGTTTCTCAAAAACGCTGTACTGGAGAGTGATCTCAAGCCCGTTGTGCGGGTCTTTGCAGTAAACCTCAAGGCTGGTGACCTCATCATCGTTATTGGCGTAGGTGGCGGGAAGTCCATCCAGCTTTTTCTTGCCCTTGTAGATGTCGAAGCTGTCGTAGTAGCACTCGCAGGCGCTCATGCCGTACTTGTCCATGAGCTGCATACAAGGCTCCCGGAAATCCGCAACGCCGCTTGTGGGGAACTCCAGCGGGGCGCAGTCAAAGGAATGCGGTCCCATTCCGTCATGGGTGGCGGGGACAAACGGCTCGTCGTTCGGGATACGCAGCATATGAGTGATGTCTGTTTCTGGGATTGACGCGCCGTAATAGAGGTGCAGCAGGTGACCTGAATTCGTCACATGGAATGCATAGGTAGTATTCGGCGTGTCAAGCTTGAACACGCGTTTTTTATCGTCATAGATAATCGGCATAATGCTTCTCCTTAAAGATGTGATTTTTATTCAGTATAGCATATTACCGCATTTTTTTCAAGGGATTTCTGTATATACTGATATCAAAATATGAAACCTGAGCTGAATTAAAATTCAAAGCCGTAAGAAAAATTTCTCAAAACCTATTGACAAAGAGTGAAAATTGTGGTATCATATCATCAATAAAAAGCTATCGGCGGAGTCCAATCCGCAGGAGGCTAAAATTTAATACGCCCTTACAAACCTATGATGTGGAGATAAAAATGCTTGTGCACTCCCAGAGAGCGGTGGAGGCTGAGAGCACCGCAGAACGCAGAGCATATCAAATGGACCACTGAGGGCGCAGTCAAAGGCGGTGTCCAAAGCCAGCCGAGTATTCTGCGACGTTATGCAAGCGTTAATTGCAGGGATATGTCAGTATCCGGCGAGTGTGCGGCTCATGCCGCAAATTAAGGTGGCACCACGGTGTAGTTTATACTCCGTCCTTAAAGCAGGTGATTTCTGCGTTTAAGGGCGGAGTTTTTGTTTTGAAGGGAGAATTTCAATGTTAAAGCCCACTCTTGAACAGGCAAAACAGCTCACCGGTTACAGCGTTATACCGGTTTGCAGGGAGATGCTTTCGGATATACGCACTCCTATCGAGGTGCTGAGGATACTCCGGAACGTGAGCCGTCATGTGTACATACTTGAGAGCGTTGAAAATCAGGAGAAATGGGGAAGATACACCTTCCTCGGCTATAATCCGAAAATGGAGATAACCTGCATAAACGGCGAGCTTACCGTAAAGGACATACTTTCCGGCAGGACGGAAACCACCATGCAGTCACACCCGGCGGACTATATAAAGCAGCTTATGGCGGGTTACAGCAGCCCGAAAATCGAGGGATTCCCGTCCTTCACCGGAGGGCTGGTGGGGTATTTCTCATACGATTACATCAAGTACAGCGAGCCTACCCTAAAGCTTGACGCTCAGGACGAGGAGCATTTTAAGGACGTTGACCTCATGCTGTTCGATAAGGTCATCGCTTTCGACAATATCCACCAGAAAATAATGCTGATAACAAACATCTCCACGACGGATATCGAATCGGAATACGCAAAAGCCGAAAAGGAGCTTGCGGATATGGAGGAGCTGATCAGGCACGGAAAACCTGCTGATATCCCTCCGGCGCGGCTCACATCGGAGTTCCGGCAGCTGTTCAATAAGGAGCAGTACTGCGCTATGGTGGAAAAGGCGAAGCACTACATTTTCGAGGGAGATATCTTTCAGGTGGTGCTTTCCAACCGGCTTGACGCGGACTTTGACGGCAGTCTGTTTGACGCTTATCGTATCCTGAGAGCCACCAATCCCTCTCCGTATATGTTCTTCTTCTCCAGCGACGATATGGAGATAGCGGGAGCTTCTCCCGAAACTCTGGTGAAGCTTGAAAACGGCGTGCTGCACACATTCCCTCTGGCGGGAACTCGTCCCCGCGGCGCAACTGAAGAGCAGGACAAACAGCTTGAAGCGGAACTTCTGAAAGACGAAAAAGAGCTTTCGGAGCACAATATGCTGGTTGACCTCGGCAGAAACGACATCGGAAAGATAAGCAAATTCGGCAGCGTTGAGGTCGAGAAATACATGAGCATTGAACGTTATTCACACGTTATGCACATAGGATCTACGGTTCGGGGAGAAATTCTCGACAGCAAGTCTGCACTGGACGCTGTGGACGCGATACTTCCGGCGGGAACGCTTTCCGGCGCGCCGAAGCTCAGAGCCTGTGAGATAATCAACGAGCTTGAGAACAACAAGCGCGGCGTGTACGGCGGCGCGGTGGGCTACATTGATTTCCGGGGCAATCTCGATACCTGCATTGCTATAAGACTTGCGTTCAAGAAGAACGGCAGGGTTTTCGTGAGAAGCGGCGCGGGAATTGTTGCGGACAGCGTACCTGAGAACGAATTTAACGAGTGCATAAACAAGGCCAAGGCGGTAATGAACGCGCTTGCCGCCGCACAGGAGGAGAGCTTATGATACTTCTGATAGATAATTACGACAGCTTCTCATACAATCTTTATCAGCTTATCGGAGGAATTGACCCCGATATAAAGGTTATACGCAACGATGAACTTACGGCGGAGGAAATACTTGCGCTGGACCCCTCTCACATCATAATCAGCCCCGGTCCCGGCAGACCCTGTGACGCGGGAGTGTGCGAGGACGTCATCAGAGCGGCGGCGGGGAAGATACCCATTCTTGGCGTTTGTCTGGGACATCAGGCAATATGCGAAACCTTCGGCGCGGAGATAACCTACGCAAAGAAGCTTATGCACGGTAAGAAGTCTGTGACGGAGCTGGACGGCTCTAGCAGGCTGTTTAAAGATATTCCGACATTATGCGAGGTGGCGAGATATCATTCCCTTGCGGCGTTGGAAAGCGGTTTCCCGGACTGCCTGCGTGTAACTGCACGGACGAAGGACGGCGAGATAATGGCGGTGGAGCATAAGGAATACCCCATTTTTGGGGTGCAGTTCCACCCGGAGTCGATACTTACACAGCACGGAAGAAAAATGGCTGAGAACTTTCTGGAGGTAACATTATGATAAAAGAAGCGATAATCAAGGTATCAAACGGGACAGACCTCTCCTATGACGAAGCCGCAGAGGTAATGCGGGAAATAATGACCGGCAATACAACCCCTGCGCAGACAGCGGCATATCTTACCGCGCTCCATATCAAGGGAGAATCCATTGACGAGATATCCGCAAGCGCATTTGTTATGCGTGACTGCGCACTGAGGGTGAACTATGGCGGCGATGTGCTGGAGATAGTCGGCACCGGCGGGGACAGTTCAAATTCCATAAACGTATCCACGATATCGGCGATAGTGTGCGCCGCTGCCGGGGTAAAGGTAGCAAAGCACGGCAACCGTGCTGCTTCCAGCAAATGCGGCACAGCGGACTGTCTTGAAGCGCTGGGGGTAAACATTTCCACAGATTCCGCCGGGAGCGAAAAGCTGCTGGACGAGGTGGGAATGTGCTTCTTGTTCGCGCAGAAATACCACAGCGCGATGAAATATGTCGGACCTGTCCGCAGGGAGATAGGAATTCCCACGGTGTTCAATATACTTGGTCCGCTCACTAATCCCGCTCATGCAAATTTACAGCTTCTCGGCGTGTACAAGCCGGAGCTTCTTATGCCTATGGCAAAGGCCCTTACAAAACTTGGCGTAAAGCGCGGAATGGCGGTATTCGGCGAGGACATGCTGGACGAGATATCGGTAAGCGACGCGACAAAGGTAGTCGAATTCTGCGGCGATGAATACAAGGAATACGAGATAACACCGGAGCAGTTCGGCTTCAAGCGGCATGAAAAATCCGAGCTTGCCGGCGGCACTCCCGATGACAATGCCGCAGCCGCAAGGCGCATACTTTCCGGCGAAAAGGGCGCAGGGCGTGACGCAGTTCTGCTGAATGCAGGCGCGGCTCTTCATATCGTAAAAGAGATCCCTATCGAGGAGGGCATTAAGCTTGCGGCTGAGATCATAGACAGCGGCGCGGCGCTGAATACCCTCGAAAAGTATATCGCCGTTTCCAATGAGGTCAAGTCATGATATTACAGGAAATTGCAGAGAAAACACGGCAGAGGGTGGCTGACGAGAAAGCCACAGTTCCGCTGTCCGAGATGAAAAAGCGGGCGGAGGCGCTCAGTCCGGACACAGGGTTTCCGTTCAGAAACGCGCTTGCCGCTCCGGACATATCGTTCATCTGCGAGGTCAAGCGGGCTTCTCCCTCAAAGGGTCTGATAGCAGAGGATTTCCCGTACCTTCAGATAGCAAAGGACTATGAAGCGGCGGGGGCTGCGGCGATTTCCTGCCTGACCGAGCCGTTCTGGTTCAAGGGCAGCGACAAATACCTCAGCGAGATCGCGGCGGCGGTGAAACTTCCGGTGCTGCGCAAGGACTTCACCGTGGACGAATATATGATCTATCAGGCGAAAACGCTGGGGGCTTCGGCGGTGCTGCTTATCTGCTCGATACTGAGCCGGGAGCAGCTTGCGGAATACCTCGAAATAGCACACCGTCTGGGTCTTTCCGCTCTGGTGGAGGCTCACGACGAAGAGGAGGTTCAGACCGCTGTTTCAGTCGGCGCGGGAATTATCGGAGTAAACAACCGAGACCTCAAGACTTTTACGGTGGACATAAACAACTCCGCAAGGCTGCGGAAGCTAGTTCCTCCGGAGATACTTTTCGTGTCCGAGAGCGGAATAAAGACCCCGAAGGACGTGGCGGCGCTCCGGCAGAACGGCACGAACGCGGTGCTTATCGGCGAAACGCTGATGAGAAGCCCGGACAAGAAATCGGCTATCGCGGAGCTGAGGGGCGGCGTATGAGCGTGAAGATCAAGCTGTGCGGAATGTTCCGGGAATGCGATATTGACTACGCTAACGAGGCTAAACCGGACTACATCGGATTTGTGCTGGAATTCCCGAAAAGCCACCGTAGCATTGACAGGGCAGCCGCAGAGCGGCTCAGATCCCGGCTTTCCCCGGAAATAAAAGCTGTCGGAGTTTTTGTTAATTCCCCGGAAACCACTTGCACAGAGTATGCAAATTGTGGTATAATAGATTTGATACAGCTTCACGGCGGCGAAAACGCGGAATATATCCGCAGGCTGAGAGAGCTTACAGACGCTCCGATAATAAAGGCGGTGAAAGTCCGCAGCGCCGATGACATCGCGCAGGCGCAGACCCTCGGAGCGGACTTCCTGCTGCTGGACAACGGCACTGGCACCGGGCAGAGCTTCGACCATTCGCTTATCGACAGGGAATTGATCCGGCAGCCGTTTTTCCTTGCCGGGGGACTTACCCCGGAAAACCTGCGGCGGGCTGCGCTGGATATTCAGCCATACTGCGTTGACTTATCCAGCGGAATTGAAACCGACCGGGTGAAGGACAGAGAAAAAATGCTGGCGGCGGTGAGGGCTGTACGGGACGCGTGAAATCCGCTTGTCCGGCGGACGTTATAAGGGAGGCTTGAGATCTTGACTGGCATTTATTTCAGCGGCACGGGGAACACAAAATTCTGCATATCACGGTTCTTGTCCGGGATCGAGGGTGAGCATAGGCTGCTTTCTATCGAGGACAGCGCGGCGGTATCGGAGATTTCCGGCGCTGAGGAGATCCTGTTTGCTTATCCGGTTTATTACAGCAGTTTGCCGAAGATCGTCAGCGATTTTATTTCAAATAATCAAGATTTGTGGCGTGGCAGGCGCATTTTTATCATTGCCACAATGGGAGCGTTCAGCGGTGACGGCGCGGGAGTTTCCGCAAGGCTTTTCCGAAAATACGGGGCGGAGATTATCGGCGGACTTCACATAAAAATGCCCGACTGCATCGGAGATGTAAAGGCTCTGAAAAAATCTCCCGATGAAAACAGACGTATTATTGCTTCGGCTGAAGAAAAGATCGACAGAGCCACGAAGAATTGTCTGGACGGAAAACCTCCTCAGGAGGGTCTGAATATTTTTTACCACCTAGCAGGATTGTTCGGACAGCGGCTGTATTTCAGCGGAAAGACAAAGCATTACACCCAGAATCCCAAGATAAACACGGAAAAATGCGGTGGCTGCGGAAACTGCGAAAAGCTTTGCCCGATGAGGAATATTCACATTGCCGGCGGCAAGGCAGTTCCGGGGAATAAATGCACGATGTGTTACCGGTGCTTTTCGTTATGCCCGCAGAAAGCAATAACAATTATCGGGAAAGATGTAATTGTTCAATATAATTTCAATGATTATTCAGGAAAGGAATAAAACTATGTCAAACGGACGTTACGGCGAATTCGGCGGGCAGTATATCCCCGAAACGCTGATGAATGAGATCCACAAGCTGGAGGAAGCCTATGAGTTCTACAAGAACGACAAGGACTTCAATGACGAGCTGAACGCGCTGCTGCGGGAGTACGCCGGCAGACCCTCCCTGCTGTACTATGCAGAGAAGATGACGAAGGACTTAGGCGGCGCGAAGATTTATTTCAAGCGTGAGGATCTGAACCACACCGGTTCGCACAAGATAAACAACGTGCTCGGTCAGGCGCTGCTTGCAAAGAAGATGGGCAAGACTCGCATAATCGCGGAAACCGGCGCAGGTCAGCACGGAGTTGCTGCGGCGACTGCGGCGGCTCTGCTGGGGCTGGAATGCGAGATATTCATGGGCAAGGAGGACACTATCCGTCAGGCGCTGAACGTCTACCGCATGGAGCTTCTCGGCGCAAAGGTTCACCCGGTAACTACCGGAACAATGACCCTCAAGGACGCGGTAAACGAAGCAATGCGCGATTGGACGACCCGCGTTGACGACACGCTGTATGTCCTCGGCTCGGTAATGGGTCCGCACCCGTTCCCGATGATAGTCAGGGACTTCCAGAGTGTTATCTCCAAAGAAGCAAGGGAGCAGATACTCGAAAAAGAGGGCAGACTTCCTACCGCAGTTATGGCTTGCGTAGGCGGCGGCTCCAACGCTATGGGTATGTTCTACAACTTCATCAACGACAAGGACGTAAGGCTGATCGGCTGCGAGGCTGCGGGACGCGGAGTTCATACCGGAGAAACCGCCGCGACTATCGCCACCGGAACTATGGGTATCTTCCACGGAATGAAGTCGCTGTTCTGCCAGAATGAATACGGTCAGATCGCGCCGGTATACTCTATTTCCGCTGGTCTTGATTACCCCGGAATAGGCCCGGAGCACGCATATCTTCACTCAATAGGCAGAGCGGAATATGTCCCGGTAACGGACGACGAGGCGGTAAGCGCGTTCGAGTACATAGCCCGCACCGAGGGCATTATCTGCGCAATAGAGAGCGCCCACGCTGTTGCCCACATGATGAAGATTGCTCCCACCATGAGCAAGGACGATATCATTATATGCTGCCTGTCCGGACGCGGAGATAAGGACGTTGCGGCAATTGCAAGATACAGGGGGATTGATCTTCATGAATAAAATAAAGAACGCATTCGAGAATAAAAAGGCATTTATCGGCTTCCTGACGGCGGGAGATCCTACCTTTGAGGACAGCTACAATAACATCATGGCAATGGTAAAGGGCGGCGCAGACCTCATTGAAATAGGCATTCCGTTCTCTGATCCTATTGCCGAGGGAGTAGTCATTCAGGACGCGAATGTGCGCGCACTGAGCAAGGGCATGACTACCGACCGGGCTTTTGAGCTTGCGGAAAGGGTACGCAGCCAGACGGATATCCCGATATGCTTTATGACCTATCTTAATCCGGTGTACAAGTATGGCTATGACAGGTTTTTTGATAAATGCAGGGAAATCGGCGTGGACGGACTCATCTGCCCGGATATGCCGTTCGAGGAGAAGCACGAAGCGTCCGATGTGGCGCAGAAGTACGATATTTCGGTAATTTCGCTGATAGCTCCCACCAGCGAGGAGCGCATAAAAATGATCGCCGAGAAAGCGGAGGGCTTTATTTACATAGTTTCCTCCATGGGCGTCACCGGAATGCGCAGCGAGATCAAGACCGACCTTGACCACATCATGGAAAGCGTTAAGAAGTACTCTAAAGTCCCGGCGGCTATCGGTTTCGGCATAAACAAGCCGGAGCAAGCGAAGAAAATGGCTGCGATCTCCGACGGAGTTATCGTCGGCAGCGCGATAGTTAAGCTGGTGGAGAAGTACGGCAGCGACGCTCCGGAGCATATCTATGAGTATGTAAAGAGCATGAAGGACGCGATACGCTGACCGATATAAAAACACAGCGGGAGGGGCAAGCCCCTCCCGTATTGTATCAGATATCAAAGGGGCAAATTTCCGCATTTGCCCCTCTTTGTATGATATTTATATTACTTCTTGAACAGCTTCTTGAATCTCTCCATAGCCTCCGCAGTAAGCTCGTGTGTGCTGAATGCGGTCAGTCTGAACCAGCCGTCGCCGTTTGCACCGAAGCCTGCGCCGGGAGTTCCCACCACCTGAATTTCGTTAAGCAGGTAGTCGAAGAATGCCCATGAATCCATGTCGTTCGGGGACTTCAGCCATATATACGGGGAGTTTATGCCGCCGGTGTACTTGATACCAAGCTCATCGCAGGTCTTTGCGATCATGCGGGCGTTCTCCTGATAGTAGGCGATAGTCGCCTTTGTCTGAGCCTGTCCCTCCGGGGTGAATACAGCCTCCGCTGCTCTCTGAACAGGATAGGAAACGCCGTTGAACTTGCTGCCCTGACGTCTGTTCCACAGGTCGGCTATCTTTACGTCCTCGCCCTTGCTGTTCTTCTGAACCAGCTCATCGGGAACTATGGTGTAGCCGCAGCGTGTACCGGTGAAGCCTGCGGTCTTGGACAGGGAGCATATCTCGATTGCGCACTTTTTCGCGCCCTCAATGAGGTAAATGCTTCTGGGCAGGTCGGGGTCGGTGATGAACGCTTCATAAGCTGCGTCAAAGATGATTACCGCATTGTTTTCCAGCGCGTAGTCCACCCATTCCCTGAGCTGAGCCTTTGTGTAGACAGAGCCTGTAGGGTTGTTCGGGGAGCAGAGGTAGATGAGGTCAGCCTTGATGTCCTTCGGGGGCATAGCCGCAAAGCCGTTTTCCTCGGTGGAATTTGCGTAAACGACCTCGTTTCCGCTCATGACGTTGCTGTCAACATAAACCGGGTAAGCCGGGTCTGTAACTACAACAGTATTTCCGGAACCGAAAATGTCAATAATATTTCCGCAGTCGCTCTTTGCGCCGTCGCTGATGCGAATTACCGCCGGATCAACGTCAGCGCCGAAGCTCTTGTAGTAGCCTGAAACCGCGTTCCGCAGGAAGTCGTAGCCCGCGCCGCTGTCCTCATAGCCGCGGAAGGTTTCCTTGACGCCCATTTCCTTTGCAGCATTCACCATTGCGTCAACAACGACAGGAGCGAGGGGCTGAGTTACGTCGCCGATGCCCATTCTGATGAGCTTTGCGTCCGGGTGAGCGGCGGTGTACGCTTTTATCCTTTTTGCGATATCAATAAAAAGGTAGTTCTTTTTCAGCTTGAAAAAGTTTTCATTAAGCTTTGCCATGTGTTTTCGTCCTTTCTTTTTTGAAAAAATCTCCGGAATAAGTCCAATCTCTATTTTAATATATTTTCGGCGGTTTGTCAATGCTTTTTTCCCGGAGAAGGTATTTTTCAGCTCAGGATACGAGTAAGCTCCACAGCCCACAGGATTATCACCGTTACTGAACCTGCCATCTTGAGCAGCTCCATTGTGAGCTTTCTTGTAAACTTGTTCATCTTTAATTACCTCCGTGATGTTTTTGTGTGAGTATATTCTATCATGTTCATGGCGGCGGGTCAATAGGAAACTGCGTCGGTTTTGATACAGATATGCGTTTCCCAGAACTTTGGTTACATATTATGGAAATCCTGAATAAATCGCGTAATTACTTGACAAACTTAGGGGAATATATTATAATAAAATATGTATGGAATTGTGGCGGTTTGTGGAGGAAATACTATGGTGAGGGAAGTACGCATTGACGAATATCAGCAGCTAATGGAGCTTTATCTCCACCTGCACGAAACGGAAATTCCACCGGCGGAGCTTACGAAAGACCTGTGGGAGCGGCTGGTGAACGATCCGGATTATCACCTTATCGCCGCCGAGGAGGACGGAAAGCTGGTTTCCACCTGTACCTGCTTGATAATCCCGAACCTCACTCACGGGCCGCGCCCCTACGCTTGGGTGGAGAACGTGGTGACTCACCCGGACTATCGCGGGAAAGGGCTTGCAACGGCGTGTCTTGACTTCGCGAAGGAAATAGCCCTGCGGGAGAACTGCTACCGTCTGGTGCTGATGACCGGCTCAAAGCTGGAAAGCACGCTGCGGTTTTACGAGAGAGCAGGCTATAACCGCACCGACAAAACTGGATTTATACAATGGCTGTAACGAATATATCTGAAAGGAACAACAAATCATGAACATAAAACCTCAGAAGGGTATGCAGGAATTTCTGCCTGAGGCTGCGGCGCAGCGCGACAGGCTGATGAACATTATCCTTGACACCTACACGAAAAGCGGTTTCACGAGAATTTACACTCCGGCAATCGAGAGCGCGGAGAACCTCGACAAGAGCGACGGCGGCGACAATCTGAACCTCATTTTCCGCATAATGAAGCGCGGAGATAAGCTTGAGGAGGCTCTGTCAAAATCCCCGGTGGACGAAAAGGAGCTGTGCGACCTCGGACTGCGCTATGATCTCACCCTGCCGCTGTCGAGATATTACGCGAACAACCGCAACAGCCTGCCAAATCCGTTCAAGGTAATACAGATAGACAAGGTTTACCGCGCGGAAAGACCCCAGCGGGGCAGACTGCGCGAGTTTGTGCAGTGCGATATCGATATTCTCGGCTCGGACTCCTATTGCTGCGAGATAGAGCTTATCTCCGTCACCGCAAAGGCGCTGTCAAAAATAGGCATCGGTGAATTTACCGTGCGGGTAAACGATCGCCGGGTGCTGAGAAATTCCCTGATGACTATGGGCTTCCCGGAGGACGCTCTGGACACCGTTTCGGTGAGCTTCGACAAGCTGGACAAGATAGGCGCAGACGGAGTCGCGGAGGAACTTCGCGAAAAGGGAATGCCGGAGAACGCAATAAACAGCCTCACCGCGCTGCTCGCAAAGGGAAAGCTCACCCTTGACGACATGGCGCAGTACTGCTCCGAGGACGCAAAGGAAACGCTGGAGCAGCTCCGCACCATAATCGAAACCGCGGACAAGCTTTCAGAGGATTACACAGTTGAGTTTGACCCGTCCCTTGTAAGAGGTCAGGGATATTACACCGGCACGGTGTTCGAGGTGCAGAGCAAGCAGTTCGGCGGAACTGTCGCGGGCGGCGGAAGATACGATAACCTTATCGGAAGATTTACCGGGGACGCAGTTCCGGCAGTTGGCTTCTCTATCGGCTTTGAGCGTATTTTTTCGATAGTCACCGAAAACAATATCCAGCTTGCGGGCAGCAGAAAGAAAACAGCAATTCTGCACAGCCCGGAGTCGATTCTTGAAGCAATCGAAAAGTCCGATGAATTGCAGGCGGACAGCGACGTTACCCTTATCGCCGCAGCAAATCGCAAGAAAGCGGACAAGGCTTACTCAAAGGCGAAGGCTCAGGGCTTTGACGAGATAATCAAGATAGGGCTGTAACGGGTGCATTTATGAAAAAACAATTTCTTGAAATAGGCAAGATAGTTGCCACGCAGGGTATCCGGGGGGAATTCCGGGTGCAGTACTACTGCGACAGCGCCGAGGTGCTGTGCGATTTCGACACGCTGTATCTTGACAAAGGAAAGACCGAGGTCACGGTGGAGCGCGCCTACCCCCACAAGAATATCGTGGTGATGAAGCTTGAGGGAATCGACAAAATAGAGCAGGTTCAACCGCTTATCGGAAAGATATTATACCTCAACCGGGACGACGCGGAGCTTGAGGAGGGTCTGTACTTCATTCAGGACATAATCGGGCTGACGGTGAAGGACGCGGACACCGGCGAAGTTTACGGAAAGATAACCGACGTGTACCAGAACGGCGCGAGCGACGTATATTCTATCAGAAAGGACAACGGGCGGGAGCTGCTGTTTCCCTGTATTGACGAGGTTGTGCTAAGCACCGATATCGACGCCGGAGAAATGATAATTCGTCCGCTTCCGGGGCTTTTTGATGAGGATTGATGTTGCAACGCTGTTCCCGGAGATGTTCGACCCGGTGCTGAACCAGAGCATTGTCGGCAGGGGGATAAAGAACGGGCATATTGAGATATATACCCATGATATCCGTCATTACACCGAGAATAAGCACAACCGCGTGGACGACAAGCCCTACGGCGGCGGCACCGGCATGGTTATGCAGGCTCAGCCGATCTATGACTGTATCATGGCGATAAAAAGCCAGATGAGTGTGAAGCCGCGCATGATCTATATGTCCCCGCAGGGGGAAGTGCTCACCCAGAAAAAGGTGCAGGAGCTTGCCGCCGAGCCGTGGCTGATACTGCTGTGCGGGCATTACGAGGGCGTTGACCAGCGTGTGCTGGACGAGTTGGAATGCGAGGAGATTTCGGTGGGGGACTACGTCCTCACCGGAGGCGAATTACCGGCGATGATACTCTGCGACGCTGTGGCGAGATTACAGCCGGGAGTGCTGCCGAACGAGGACGCTTACAGCATCGAGAGCCATTACAGCGGGCTTCTTGAATATCCGCAGTTCACCCGCCCGGAGGAATGGCGCGGGCGGAAAGTCCCGGAAACGCTGCTCACCGGCGACCACAGGACAGTCACAGAATGGCAAAACCGCGAAGCACTGAGAGTTACCGCAAGAAAGCGTCCGGATATGTATAATGATTACATGAAGACACGCTTAGAGGATTTCTGGAACAGCTTTCTTGAAGCAAAGGGGCTTGACAAGGACACAACCTATTACAAGATTCAGCGTTTGGGACAGGACGAGAAAGCTTCTCAGCGACTTATCAAGCTGGTGATGCGCGGCAAAAAGCGTGCAACCATAAGTGCGTGCAATATTCGTGGAAGAGATGGCAGCATACTCCCGAAAAAGGGAGCATACACGGTCATTGCCGACTGGTACGGTATTCCATGCTGTGTGATAAAAACCGTAAGAGCGCAGATGATACGATTTAATGAGGTAACAATTGAGCAGGTTTTGAAAATGGGAGAGGACACGTCTATCGAAGACTGGCTTGAAAGACACAGGGATTTCTTTAAAAAAACAGGTGCAGATTTTTCCGAAGATATGCCGATAGTCTATGAAGAATTCCGCTTAGAATACAAGGGTACAAAATAATGACAAAGAACGCATTCATTGCAATAACAGGCAGGGCGAACGCCGGGAAATCCTCGCTGACAAATCTGCTTGTCGGCGAAAAGGTTTCTATCGTCAGCGAAAAGCCCCAGACCACCAGAAACCGCATAAACGGCGTACTCACAAAGGGCGATACACAGTTCGTGTTCATTGACACTCCGGGAATGCACAAGCCGAAAACCAAGCTGTCTGAGCACATGGTGAAGTCTATCCGGCAGAGCGTGGACGATGTGGACTGCGCGATACTCATGGCGGACGTTACCAAGAAGCTGTCCTCTATCGAGCAGGACCTGATACGCAGCTTTGCTTCTCATGGGACGGCGGTGGTGCTGCTTCTGAACAAGGTGGATCTTCTCAAGGACAAGAGCGAGATACTGAAGATAATCCAGCAGTATTCCGAGCTGTACGATTTCGAGGAGGTCATTCCGATATCGGTGAAGAACCGCATAAACACCGACCAGATACTTCCTGTGCTGGAGCGGTTTGCGGTGGAGGGGGAGCATTTCTTCCCGGACGATATCGCCACCGACCGCACAGAGCGTTTCATGTGCTCTGAGATAGTGCGGGAGAAGATACTCCGGGTCATGCAGGAGGAAATACCCCACGGAACGGCTGTGGACGTAGAGAAATTCAAGTCCCGAATGAAAGACGATAACGAGCTTATCGACATCAGCGTTGTGATAATCTGTGAAAAGGAAAGCCACAAGGGAATGATCATCGGCAAGGGTGGCGAGCGGCTCAAACAGATAGCTTCCATGGCGAGAACAGATATGGAAGAACTGCTGGGCTGCAAGGTCAATCTCCAGTGCTTTGTCAAGGTCAAGGAGGACTGGCGCAACCGTGAGCGGGTAATTACCGATCTTGGTATGTTTGACGAGTGATTTTTCGGGGGCAGCCGACAGGCTGCCCTGATTTGTGAGAGGGGGCTTTATTATGCTGGTGACCTATGACGGGATAGTTGTGGGGCGGCGTGAGATAGGCGAAAACAGCTGCTTTCTGGATATCCTCACAGATGAGCAGGGCATAATCGAAGCCACCGCCCACGGCGCAAAAAAGCTGAACAGCTCGCTGCATGGCTCAGCGGGGCTTTTTTCCTATGCGACATTCTGCCTGAGCAAGAACAGGGAGCGTTACACTGTGAATTCAGCGAAGCCTAAACGCAGCTTCCACGAGCTTGGCAGCGACATTGAGAAGCTTGCTCTGGGGTCCTATTTCGCGCAGGCGGTGAAATTCTGCACTCCGCAGGAGCAGGCGCAGGACAGTTTGGTGAGGTTCTTTGCGATAGCGCTTTACGAGGCGGAAACGGCGCAGACTTCCGCCCGGCTTTCCTGCGTGCGCTCTGCATTTGAACTTAGGTTTTCCTGTATGCTGGGCTATCGTCCGGATCTCCGGGGCTGCTGCAACTGCGGCGGATTTGAGCATGAGGATATGTTCTTCCTGCCGGACAGCGGTGAGATATTCTGCGGGGACTGCTTTGACAGAAGCTACGGCGGTAGATATTACGTTCTCACTCCGGAGATACTCTCGGCAATGCGGAATATCGTTTACGCTCAGCTCAACCGGGCGTTCAGGTTTCCGTTGTCGGATAGCGGAGCTGCGCTGCTGGAGAAAATTACGGAGAACTATTTCCTGACAAGGACTGAGCGGACATTCACGGCTCTGGAGTATTTCAAAGGAATAAGACAGCCTGTGATAATTGATAAAAAGTGACAAAATCTGTCATAAGGCTATTGAATTTACGGTATATTTAACAAAAACTATTGCAAAAATTAAAAAAACGTGGTATAATTATATAAAATAAATGGAAAAGATTCTTGGGAGAGGTGGTGTAGAGATGGGAAAAGTTACAGAAAAAGATAAAGATCTGTTCGTTGAGATGCTTGATAAGGACAAAAGATCGCTGCATTTTTTGTGGGATTGTACCGAGGACACTGTTGCCACGGCGGGCAGCGTTTTGTTTGAGAATGTCGAGGGCGACCCGCTGGATTACCTCAGGGAAAGCGGACTGATCGACCAGCAGTATATATCCGCGTTCAATGTTTTTACCTCCCGGATAGAGGAGGGAATTATTTCCGGCATTGACCGCAGCAGTCTGAGTGTGGAACTTAAAATGAAGTTCTATCCGGACGGCGACTATGTTATGGGTGGATTATATGCTCATTTCCTGAGGGACGAGAAAGGAAGGATCCTTGCGGTTCATGGAACTATCAGACCATATTCCCAGAAGGAGATCTTCAACCGCAGGGTGCTGTCAGAGTTTTCCTCGGACAGAAATCCTACTATCTTTGGAGCAGAAGTCACGGAAATGATGGCGCGCCACCCGGACGAGGAGATCGCGTTCATTCAGTTTGATGTTGAGCGCTTTAAAATTATCAACGAGAAATACGGCGTTGAGACAGGCGACGAGCTGCTTGCATTTTTCAACGATTCGCTGGCGATGATATGCAACGAGGATCAGCCGTTCTGCCGTCTTACCGCAGATGTATTTATGCTGGTCACGAAAATTGCGAGCGATGAGGAGCTTCTGGATTTCATTCATCGTCTGGAAAGCCTGCTCACCGGATATAAGGGCATGGATTACCGTCTGATCTTCGGCGTGGCTATCGCAGAGGACAGGACGCTCCACACCCGCCGCCACGGGGATAATGCTACTATCGCGCGTCAGTCGATAAAGGGCAATGCTCTGAACAACATAGGCTTCTTTAACGGCAGAATGAGGACCGAGATCCAGAAGAAGCAGACCATTGAGGAGGACATGAAGAACGCTCTGCTGGGCAACCAGTTCGTTATGTTCCTTCAGCCGAAATTCAGCATATCCACCGGAAGGATAATCGGCGCTGAAGCGCTGGCAAGATGGATCCACCCGGATAGGGGAATGATCTCGCCGGCGGAGTTTATCCCGGTGTTTGAGCAGAACGGCTTTATACTTAAGCTTGATCAGTTTATCTGGGCGAGCGCCTGCCGGAAAATACGAAACTGGATCGACAATGGAGTGAAGCCTGTGCCTATTTCAGTGAATATTTCCAGGGAATATGTGCATTCATTCGATGTTGTGGGCGAGCTTGTGCGGCTAGTGAAAAAATATGATATCCCGATCCATTATCTGGAACTTGAGATCACCGAGTCGGTTGACGCGGAGGGTGTTACAGATATTGTAAAGAAGATGAAGAGCGCGGGATTTACTATGCTTATGGACGACTTTGGCTCCGGTTATTCCTCGCTGAATATGCTCAAAACCACCCAGTTTGACGTGCTGAAAATTGACCGCGCGTTCCTGTCGGAATTTATGGAGAGCAGCCGCGGCAGGAAGATCATTTCTCACACCATCTCCATGTCGCAGGATATCGGTCTGGACATTATCGCGGAGGGGGTAGAAACCCTTGAACAGGCACAGTTCCTGAGCAAGTGCGGCTGTGACGCGGCACAGGGATTCTATTACTCAAAGCCTGTTACTCAGGAGGAGTTCGACAGGAAGCTGACGACAGTGAATGTATAAAAACAGCGGCAGGTCAAATAACGGTCTGCCGCTTAATATTATCAAAACCCCCGGAACTTATCAGAAGTTCCGGGGGTTTGCTATGCGTAATTACTCGGATACTGTCATCATTTCAGCAATATGCTGCTGAACTCTGTCTGCAATCTCAGCCGGTGCGAGCTTTTCGCTGAAGCTCTTGTCCCGGGCGGATATCTCGATCACGCCGTCCTTGAGATTGCGCGGGCTTACGATAACTCTCAGCGGAACTCCGAGCAGGTCCGCATCGGAGAACATTACACCGGCGCTTACCGCGCGGTCGTCGTAGATGACCTCAACTCCGCGCTTCTGAAGCTCCTCATAGAGCGCGTCAGCCTTTTCCTTGACCTCCGGATCGTCGGCGCGTACAGCGCAGAGGTGAACCTGCCACGGAGCGATAGCCATAGGCCAGATAGGACCGTAGTCATCGTGATGAACCTCGCATACGGAAGCTGCAAGTCTGCCTACGCCTATGCCGTAGCAGCCCATGATCGGAGTCTGGGCGTTGCCGTCCTTGTCGAGGTAGGTCATGCCCATGCTCTTGGTGTACTTGGTGCCAAGCTGGAAGATGTTTCCGACCTCAATACCGCGGGAGATCGTGATGTGCTTTTTGCCGCACTTGGGGCAGATACCGCCCTCAATGATCTTTGCGAAGTCGTGATACTCAGCGCCGGGAACATCACGGCTGATGTCAAGCCCGGTGTAGTGGTATTCTTCCTTGTTTGCGCCGCAGGAGAGGTTGTTGGTGTTTTCAAGGGACTTGTCGAACAGTACGGTCATTCCCTCAGGAAGTCCCACAGGTCCGATGTAGCCGGCGTTCAGACCGCATTCCGGTGTGATCACCGCCGGGTGGATATCGCAGCCGAGGTAATTCGTGAGCTTGGTTTCGTTGATGTCGAGGTCGCCGCGGATAAATACCACAACGTAGCTGTCGTCCTGATTTCTCTGGTAAACCACCGCCTTGCAGCTCTTTTCAGTCGGAGATTTCAGGAAATTGCAGATATCCTCAATTGTGTGAACGTCCGGGGTGTAGACCTCGGCCAGCGGCTGGCTCTCCGGGTCGCGGGTGTTCTCGATAATGCTCTCGGCAGCCTCCATATTTGCGCGGAAGCCGCAGTCCTTGCATATTGCGATAGA